>NZ_JAMOIE010000094.1 GCF_024448935.1 Stutzerimonas stutzeri | reverse complement strand
CTTCCAAGGGCCTCCGGCCAGCCGTTCCACCAAGCGATTCGAGGTTGAGATGTCAGACAAGGTTATCAAAATAGGGGGTGCCTCCGGGTACTGGGGCGACACCGCGCTGGGGCCGAAGCAGCTGATCCGCCATGGGGGCGTGGACTACCTGATCCTCGACTATCTGGCAGAAATCACCATGTCGATTCTCGCCAAGGCCCGCTCCCGTGACCCGCAAGCGGGATACGCCACGGACTTTATCGACCGGGTCATGAAGCCTTGGGTCAGGGACATTGCCGACCAGCGCATCAAGGTCATCGCCAATGCCGGGGGGATCAACCTGCAGGCCTGCCGCCGGGCGCTCGAGGCCGTGGCGGAAGAGGCCGGCGTGACCCTGAAAATCGGCACGGTGGAAGGGGACAACCTGCTGGACCGGGCCGACGAGCTGCGGGAAAAGGACCTGCGGGAAATGGAAACCGGTGCGCCCATGCCGGACAAGGTCATGAGCGTGAACGCCTACCTGGGCGCCTTCCCCATTGCCGCGGCCCTGGCTGCCGGTGCCGACATCGTGGTGACCGGTCGCTGTGTCGACAGTGCTCTGGCGGTAGGACCGCTGATCCATGAATTTGGCTGGCGGCCGGAAGATTACGATCGCTTGGCAGCCGGCGGCCTGGTGGGCCATCTGATCGAATGTGGTGCACAGACCAGTGGCGGCAACTTCACTGACTGGGAAGAGACCCAGGCGGGCTGGGAAAACACCGGTTTCCCCATCGCCGAGGTCTCCGCCGATGGCAGCTTCGTGCTGACCAAGCCGCCGCAAACGGGGGGGCGGGTCTCGGTGCTCACCGCCGCTGAGCAGATGCTGTACGAGATCGGCGATGCGCACAGCTATGTGCTGCCGGACGTGATCTGCGATTTCACGCAGGTCACCATGGCACAGGTAGGCGATGACCGGGTCCTGATCACCGGCGCCCGGGGCCGGGAGCCCACCGCCAGCTACAAGGTCAGCGCCACCTATGTGGGCGGCTTTAGCTGCATCGGCAGTTTCGTGATCGTGGGCCGGGATGCCGTGGCAAAGGCCCGGCGCATGGGCGAGGCGATTCGCAATCGCACCACGGCCATGCTGGAGGAAGCGGGCCTGCCAGCCTTTACCAAGAGCGACCTGCAGGTCATCGGCTCCGAAGCCATGTTCGGCGACCATGCGCGCCCGGAGGCGCGCCGGGCCCGGGAAGTGGTTCTGCGCCTGGGCGTCCATCACCCGCACAAGGAGGGCGTGGAGCTTTTCTCCAAGGAGTTTGTCGGTGCCGCCCTGTCCATGTCGCCCGCGGTCACTGGGCTCACGCCGGGGCGCCCGCGGCCCAGTCCGGTCGTCAGCCTGTTTTCGGGGCTGATCGACAAGGCCCAGGTGCCGGTGACCGTCAAGGTCGGCGGCGAGCCCGTCGATTTGCCGCTGGAGTGCCTGCGTGGCCAGGGCCGACCAGAACCCGCCGCTGCGCTCGAGCCGCCCCGTGTAGCGGAAGGCCGGACGCTCGCCTTGCCATTGGTCGACCTGGCCGTCGCCCGCAGTGGCGACAAGGGCGACTACGCCAATATCGGTGTGATCGCCCGGGACCCCCGCTATTTCGATGTGATTCGCGCGGCCCTCACGGCGGAGCGGGTAAAGGCCTGCTTCAGCGGCTTGACTCGTGGCGAGGTAACCGCCTATCCCCTGCCGGGCATCCATGGCATCAATTTCCTCTTGGCGCAGTCGCTGGATGGAGGGGGCGTCAGCTCGCTTCACCTCGACCCGCAGGGTAAGACCTACTCCCAGGTGCTGCTGGAACTGGAGATTCCGGTGCCGGAGCAGGACGCCCGCCACTGGGGGCTGATCTGAGTCGCGGGAAAGCGGCCCGGGTATGGTAGCGCCTCGATACCCGGGGACTGAGGTAAAATAGCAAGCGCTCGATAAGCTTGCAGCGACGAATGATCCTCTGCCGCGTCACGGGTGGGGTCGTAACAGCGGAGAAAATCTATGCAACGCATCCATCTGAACGGCGCCGCGGGGCTCAGGCTCGCCGCTGACGTGGCCGGTGACCCGGGAGACCCGCCGGTGGTCCTGCTGCATGGTGGCGGTCAGACCCGGCACTCCTGGGGCGAACTGGCCCGCATCCTGGCGGGAAACGGCTATCGGGCCATGACCGTGGATATGCGTGGCCATGGTGAAAGCGACTGGTGTCCCATGGGCGATTACAGCCTCGACCGCTTCGTGGAGGATGTACAGGCCATCGTGTCGGACCTGCAACAGCCCCCCGTACTGATTGGCGCCTCCCTGGGTGGCATCAGTTCCCTGCTCGCTGTCGGGGAGGCGACACACCTGCCCATCCACGGGCTGGTGCTGGTGGACATCGTGCCCAAGGTCGAGCTGGAAGGGGTACAGCGTATCCGCCAGTTCATGTCGGCGCACGTGGACGGCTTCGACTGCTATGAAGACGTGGTGGCGGCCGTCAACGCCTATATGCCGCACCGCAAGGCCAAGCCCCGCTCCCGTGAGGGGCTACGCAAGAACCTGCGGGTAGGGAAGGACGAGCGCCTGTATTGGCATTGGGATCCGGCCTTCGTCCAGGGTGACCGCATACCGGAGTCCGTCCGTCACGTCGAGCGGTTGCGGCAGGCGGCCCGCAACATCGAGGTGCCTACCCTGCTCGTACGGGGCAAGATGAGCGACGTGGTCAGTGAGCAGGGCGTCAAGGACTTCCTGCAGCTGATTCCCGGCGCGCGCGCAGTGGATGTCGGCGGTGCCGGCCATATGGTGGCGGGCGATCAGAATGATGTCTTCAACGAGGCCATCCTGAGCTTTCTGGCGGAAGTCGAGGACGCCGGCCGCTGCGGCAGCAGCGCCTGACCGGCACCGGGACTTCGCGGCCTGTCAGGCAGCGTGCCCGGGAGGGCCCTGCCTTCTGCGTCGCGATCGTGCTCAGGAAACGCCCTGAGCCGTGGCGGCCTCTGCCTGACGCTTCAGCGCCCGCTGGAAGGCATCACGCTGCTGGACCCTTTCCCAGTAGGACCGGGTTTCGGGGCCGAATCCGCTTGCCATATCCAGGTTTTCCGCCAGCATCAGGGCGTAGGCCACGGAGACATCGGCGGCGCTGAAGGTGTCGCCAAGGAGCCAGGGCGAGGTGTTTTCCAGTGAGGCCTCCACGGCCCGCAGCCTTCCCAGAAACCACTTCTTATAGTCCTCCGCGACCTGCGGCACTCTCCGTTCTTGCGGTTCCAGCCGGGTATAGCGCAACACCAGGGTCTGGGGGAAGGTGAGGGTGGCCTCGCCAAAATGCAGCCAGTTCAGGTAGGCGCCGTAACGGGGGTCATCCACCGGGATGTTCAGTTGGCCCTGGCCATAGCGTTCCGCCAGGTACTGGGCGATGGCGGATGGCGGACGACTCGGTCATGAAGGTATCGCCGTCAAAGAAGGCCGGTATGGTGCCCAGCGGATTGATGCTCAGATACTCCTTCTTGAACAGCCGCGGCGGGAACGGCAGCATCATTAATTCATAGTCCAGTCCCAGTTCTTCCAGTGCCCATAACGCCCGGAAGGAGCGGGCACTCATACAGTGGTACAGCGTGATCATAAAGGGCTCTTCCCGCTTGTTGGTTTTTTCTGATTGTAGTATTGACCAATCGCTTGATCAAATTTATGTTGAAAAGCCAGCTCATGAATCTGGCCAGCCAGTTCACACAAGACGGCCACACAGGATGCTTTCAGCATAGTCCGATAATAAGCGCTGGTGTTTGACGCCAGCGGAGAATTCACCAACCTGGAATATCAAGCCTATGGCAGTCATCGAGTCCAAACTAGCGGTTGGCGGCGACACCTTTCGCGACAATCAACGGAGCATGCTCTCCCTGCTGGAACGCATCCGCGAACTCGAGGATCGTACCCGGACCCAGTCCGAGGCCTCCAAGGAGCGGTTCGAGAAGCGGGGTCAGCTGCTGCCCCGGGAGCGTATCGCCCTGGCGCTGGACCCCGGTGCGCCCTTCCTCGAGCTGTCTACCCTGGCCGGCTATGGCCTGGATACCTTGGACCTGGAAAAAAGCGTACCCGGCGGCGGTATCGTGGCCGGCGTCGGCTATGTTTCCGGGGTGAGGGTGATGCTGTCGGCCAGCGATTCGGGTATCGAGGCCGGTGCCATGCAGGCGATGGGCCTTGAAAAGCAGCTGCGGGTGCAGGAGCTGGCCCTCCAGAACAAGTTGCCCTACGTCCAACTGGTGGAAAGCGCCGGCGCCAACCTGCTGAAATACAAGGTAGAGCAGTTCATCTACGGCGGTACGCTGTTTGCCAACCTGGCGCGCCTGTCGGCGGCCGGACTGCCTGTGGTCACGGTCACCCACGGTTCATCCACCGCGGGCGGTGCCTACCAGACCGGCCTGTCCGATTACATCATCATGGTTCGTAACCGCTCCAGAGCCTTTCTTGCCGGGCCGCCGCTGCTCAAGGCCGCCACCGGTGAAATCGCCACTGAGGAAGAGCTGGGGGGGGCCGAAATGCACACCAGCATCTCCGGCCTGGGGGACTACCTGGCGGAGGATGACCGGGACGCCCTGCGCATGGTGCGGGAAATCGTCGCCCAGCTTGACTGGGATGGCGAGTTGCCGGAAGACAAGCCGCGTACCTTTCGGCCGCCGCGCTATGACCAGGAGGAACTGCTGGGGATCATGCCCATGGACTACAAGCGTCCGGTGGACATGAAAGAGGTGATCGCCCGCATCGTGGACGACTCCTACTTCCTGGAGTTCGGGGCCAACTACGGCTCTTCCACAGTGTGCGGCCACGCCAAGATCGAAGGCCTGCCGGTGGGCATTATTACCAACAACGGTCCCATCGATCCGGCCGGCGCCACCAAGGCAACCCACTTTATCCAGGCCTGCTGCCAGTCCCAGACGCCGATCCTTTACCTGAACAATACCACCGGCTTCATGGTCGGCAAGGAGTACGAACAGGCCGGCATCATCAAGCACGGCTCCAAGATGATCCAGGCCGTCACCAACGCCACCGTGCCGCAGATCACCCTCTATTGTGGTGCCTCCTTCGGCGCGGGCAACTACGGCATGTGCGGACGGGGCTTCGCGCCGAGGTTCTGTTTCTCCTGGCCCAACGCCAAGACCGCCGTGATGGGCGCGGAACAGGCCGCCAAGACCATGACCAACGTCACCGAAGCGGTCATGAAACGCAAGACCGGCGAGGTGGACCACGCGAAACTTGCCGCCATGGAAAAGAAGATCGTCGACACCTTCGAGAGCCAGATGGACGTGTTCACCACCAGTGCCCGGCTCCTGGATGACGGCGTGATCGACCCCCGCGAGACCCGCTCTGTGCTCTCTTACGTGCTGTCGGTCTGTCGTGACGCAGAGCGGCGCGAGCCCCACAGGATGCAGTTCGGTGTGGCGCGCCCCTGATCCTGGCGCAATCCCGGAACCGGCCACTGCCGGCCCAAGAATGAGAACGGTGTCTGACTATCATGACCACGACAACAGCAAACAAACCGACGCCCTTTACCAAGGTGCTGGTGGCCAACCGGGGGGAAATCGCGCTCCGCGTCATCCGCTCTGCCCGTGCGCTGGGCTATCGGACCGTCGCGGTGTACGCCTCGGCTGACAGGAACGCCCGCCATGTCAGGGCGGCCGACCAGGCGGTGGCCATCGGCGGCGACCTGCCGGCGGATTCGTATCTGCGCATCGACCGGATCATCGAGGCGGCAACGCTCAGCGGTGCCGATGCCATCCATCCCGGTTACGGCTTCCTGGCCGAGAACCCCGGGCTGCCAAGGGCCTGCAAAGAGGCTGGCATTGTCTTTATCGGCCCGTCCGCGGAATCCATCGAGTCCATGGGGCACAAGGCCGGCGCCAAGCAACTGATGATGGAAGCGGGCGTGCCCTGCGTGCCCGGTTACCAAGGGCAGGATCAGGATGAGCAACGCCTGATCCGGGAAGCGGATCACGTCGGCTTCCCGATCATGATCAAGGCCACCGCCGGTGGCGGCGGCCGGGGGATGCGCCTGGTGGAGAAGGCGGAAGATTTTCCGGCGGCCCTGCGCAGCGCCCGGTCCGAGGCGGAGAGTGCCTTTGGCAGTCCGGAAGTGATCCTGGAACGGGCGATCATCGCCCCGCGCCATATCGAGATCCAGATCATGGCGGACCGCTACGGCAACGCCGTCTATATCGGCGAGCGGGACTGCTCCATCCAGCGTCGCCATCAGAAGGTGGTGGAGGAGGCGCCTTCGCCGGCGGTGTCTCCGGCGCTGCGGGCGCGGATGGGCGAGACCGCCGTCACCGCGGTCAAGGCCATCGATTATGAGGGCGCCGGCACCCTGGAGTTCCTGCTGGATCAGGACGGCAACTTCTATTTCATGGAAATGAACACCCGCCTGCAGGTGGAGCACCCGGTTACCGAGTCCATCACCGGCCTGGACCTGGTGGAACTGCAACTGCGGGTAGCCGCCGGCCAGCCGTTGCCTCTGAGCCAGGATGACATCGTGCTCCAGGGTCACTCCATCGAAGTGCGGCTGTGCGCGGAAAGTCCCAGTGAAGGCTTCATGCCCCAGAGCGGTACCATGGCCCTGTGGCACATGCCCTCGTCTCTTCGTGCCGAGGATGCGGTGGAGTCGGGCGCCGAGATTCCGCCCTTCTACGATTCCATGATCGCCAAGCTGATCAGCGTAGGCGCCGATCGGGAAGAGGCTCGCCGGCGTCTGGTCAGTGGTCTGAAGGATGCCACGGCGCTGGGCGTCGAGACCAACCAGGCGTTTCTGATTGCGTGCCTGGAGCACCCTACCTTCATCCAGGGCGAAGCGACCACCGCCTTTGTGCAGCGCCATCAGAACGAGCTGCTGGCCAGGGACCAGGACACCGATGATCGCGCCAGGTTACTCGCCGCCGTGCTGCTGTACGCCACGAACGGCGAGGGCAGCTACGGGGGAGCGATCAGTACCATCACCCATCGCCTGCCGATCATTTTCCGTTTCAGCGTGGGCGGGGAAGCCGCCGACGCGAGGGTGAGCCATCGGGGCAGTGGCAGCTTCCGGATTCAGCTAGGGAATAACCCCACCGAGCTGACGCTGGATGCTGTCGAGGGATCGCGGGTCCGGTTCACTTGCCGGGGCCTGTCGGAGCGCGCAGAGATGCTGCGTGAGGGATCTCGCCTTTATCTGCGCTACCGTGGCCAGTCCTACCGGGTGGACGATCATACCCATGAGGCCGCCGTGGCCGGGGACGAAGCCGGTGACGGCGTCATCCGGGCCTCCATGAACGGTCGGGTCGTGGCCCTTCTTGCCAACGAGGGTGATACGGTCGAGGCGGGCCAGGCGGTCATCGTGCTGGAAGCCATGAAGATGGAGCATGTTCACGTGGCGGCAGTGGCAGGCACGATCGTGTCGCTTACGGTCAGCGAAGGGGAGCAGGTCAGCGCCGGCAGGGTGATTGCCGAAGTGATCCCTGCTGAGAGAGCCGCCCCGGCCGCAAGCCACTGAGCAACCAGGAGAGCCATGATGTCGGAACAAGAAGCTGTCTTACTGGAACAGCAGGGTGCGGCCCTGTGGATCACCATCAACCGACCCGAAAAGCGCAACGCCATCAACCACGAGGTGATCGCCCGCATTGGTGAGGGCTATCGCAAGGCGGAATCCGATCCGGCGATCCGGGTCATCGTGCTGACGGCTGCCGGCGACAAGGCGTTCTGCGCCGGCGGCGATCTGCAGCCGGGCCAAGGCTTCGCCTTCGATTACGCGAAACCCAATGCGGAATACGCCGATCTGCTCCGGCTGGCGGTAAACGCCACCACCCCCTGCATCGTGCGGGTGAACGGTGTCTGCATGGCGGGCGGCATGGGCCTGCTCTGCATGGGCGACATGGCCGTGGCCCACAGCTATGTGAAATTCGGCCTGCCGGAGGTCAAGGTGGGCCTTTTCCCCATGCAAGTGCTCAGCCTGATGCAGCGCCTGGTGCCCCGGCGTGTACTGCGGGAGTGGACACTGAGCGGTGAGCCGTTCACGGCGGACGAGGCGTTGCAGCATGGGCTGCTGAGCCATGTGGTGGCGCCGGAGGAGCTGGATGCCAAGGTGGACTGGCTGATCGGCCGCCTGACGGACAAGTCGCCCACCGCCATCCGTCGCGGCAAGTACGCCATGAAGGCCATCGAGGATATGAGCTTCGAACAGGCCATCGCCTATACCGAAACCCAGCTGGCCGCCATGGCCCTGACCGAAGATGCCCAAGAGGGCATGGCAGCGTTCAACGAGAAACGTGTCCCCAACTGGCCGGGGCGCTGAAGGAGGCTGGCCAGGGAGCTGAACGACAACCGTCCAGTTCTTGGCCGCCGATACCCGCGCGGCTGCGGCGAAGGCGGGCGGGAATGCGTCTGCGCCGCCAGATCGGTGCCGACGCCGTCACCAGACGCGGCGTGGTGATGCAGGAAATTGGTGGCCGACTCGTGCCGTTGACCGATATTCACCAAGACCAATTTGGGTACGATGCTCTACATCATGCCGCGCGATATGTCCAGCCTCTGGGTGCTCCGCTCGGGTGCCGTCGACGGCGTCAGCCCGCTTTCAACCAGGCCCGAGGTCAAAATTAGAATTGCTGCCAAGCTCCCGGGAGGCTTTGCTGGCGCTGACGCTGTCGGGCTACACTGAGCCCAAATCAATGACGCCCGAAAGAAGCCACGTGAACGCGACCTTTTCCCTGATGATAGTGTCCGGGTTCGAGATGGAAGAGCAGCGGGTTCGCACCTGATGCCGACTATCCTGCGCCTGGAGGGCTTTAAGTTTTTCTTCTACTCGGACGAGGGCGACCCGCGTGAACCGGCCCATATCCATGCATTCAAGGCCGGCTCTGAAGCCAAGTTCTGGCTAACTCCCGAGGTTCAGCTAGCTCGCAATGATGGCTTCGATGCGAAGACCCTGCGCAAGATCACTACCCTGGTGGTCACCCACCGGGACCAACTGGAGAGTGCCTGGCATGACTACTTCGCCTAAGCATGTGACCTTCGACGCCGATAGTTTCTGGGTCGAGCTGAGCGACGGACGCACGATTGGTGTCCCTCTGGCGTGGTTCCCGCGCTTGCTCAACGCCACCCCCGAACAACTCGCCGACTATGAGCTGAGTCCCCGGGGCATCCATTGGGACGCCCTAGACGAGGATATTTCCATCGATGGCATCCTGGCCGGTCGTGGCGACATGACACATCGCCGTCAAGCTGTGGCCTGATTCCCTCACTGTGGCGCTGTGCGGACCGTTCTTCTCTTACCCCTACCGATTGGGCTGGCGCTTTTATCGCCAGTGAGCAGGCCGGCTCGTCACGCTGGATGTAGCGAAGATCGGTCACTTTTTGATCGCTTTCCTGGCTTCAGGACGCACGGCCCCTCATCCCGGCACCAGCTTCCGGGTCAGTGTCAGAAGAGATCCTTACCGAGGTAGTGGCTGCTCAGCATCAGGCGGACGCGCCGGTTGGGGATCACCACGCCACCGATCTTCAGCCAGAGTGGCGACCTGAGCTGGCGTTCGGCTACTCCGCCCACACCCGCACGCGCGGCCGAGGAGGCGCAGGCGGCCGGGAAAGCGTCTGCGCCGCCAGATATGGCCGGCGCCGCCAGCAGACGCGTCGTGAACAGGGAGGCGCCGCAGCGTTCCCGCCAGCCTTCAGGCCGGCGGGATATCGACTCAGCCGGTGATGGCCTGCGCGAAGCCACCGTACTCTTCCCGCAGCTTGCTCTTGAGCAGCTTGCCAGTGGCAGTGTGGGGCAATTCGTCGACGAACAGGATGTCGTCCGGCAGCCACCACTTGGCCACATGCTGCTCGAGGAAGGCCATCAGCTCGTCCTTGCCGATGGTGGCGTTAGCCTTGAGCACCGCAATCAGCAAGGGGCGCTCCTGCCATGTGGGGTGGGCAATGCCGATGACCGCCGCTTCCGCCACTTGCGGATGGGAGACAGCGGTATTTTCCAGTTCGATGGACGAGATCCACTCGCCCCCGGACTTGATGATGTCCTTGGACCGGTCCACCAGTTGCAGAAAGCCGTCCGGGTCGATGGCGCCGATATCCCCGGTGGGGAAGAAGCCTTCGCTGTCCAGCTTGCTTTCACCCTCACGATAATAACCGCTGGCGACCCAGGGGCCCCTTACATAGACGTGGCCGGGCGTCTTGCCGTCCCAGGGCAGGCGCAGGCCGTCATCGTCGACGGTCTTGATCTCCACACCCCAGACACCACGACCGGCCTTGGTCTTGAGTTTCGCCATGTCGGCCGGACTGAGACTGTCATGCTTGGGCAGCGGCTTGTTGACAACCCCCAGCGGACTGGTTTCGGTCATGCCCCAGGCCTGGATCAGGTCGATGCCGGATTTGCGGAAGCGCTCGATCATGGCAATCGGGGGCGCTGAGCCGCCCACCCCGACATCGTTCAGGCTCAGTTCTTCCAGGCTGGCCTCGGGGGTGGCGTCCAGGTACTGGAATAGCATCAACCAAATGGTGGGTACTGCTATAGAGGAGGTGACTTTCTCCTCTTTCATCAGCTTGTATAGGCTTTCGCCATTCATGTGCGGCCCGGGTAAAACCAGCTTGGCACCCGCCATCGGCGCAGAGTAGGGCGCGCCCCAGGCGTTGGCATGGAACATGGGGACGATCGGCATCATCGTGGTTCGGCTGCTGAGCCCGAAGCCGTCCGGTGCGACCTGCGCCAGGGAATGCAGCACCGTGGAGCGATGACCGTACAGGACCCCCTTGGGCTTGCCCGTGGTGCCGGAGGTATAGCATAGGGAAGAGGCGGTGCGCTCATCGAACTCCGGCCATTGGTAATCGTCGCTGGCCGCGTCCATGAGCTCTTCGTAGCAATAAAGGTTCGGCAGGTCGATCGCCGGCATGTGCGCCCGGTCGGTCATGGCCACGAAGGCCTCGACTGTCTGCAGGTGTGGCGCCAGCTGCTTGAGCATGTCGGCAAAGGTGATGTCGAAGAACAGCACCCTGTCCTCGGCGTGGTTGATGATATAGATCAGCTGTTCCGGAAACAGGCGCGGGTTGACCGTGTGCAGAATGGCGCCACTGCCGGACACCCCGAAGTAAAGCTCGTAGTGGCGATAGGTGTTCCAGGCCAGGGTGCCTACCCGGTCCTGGAACGCCACGCCCAGGGTCTTGAGGACGTTGGCCAGCTGTTTGGAACGACCATGGATCCCCCGGTAGTGGGTCCGGTGCGTGGGACCTTCCACGGTCTTGGTGACGATTTCGGTTTGCGGATGGAAGGTGGCGGCGTGCTCGATCAGCGACGAGATAAGCAGGGGCCTGTCTTGCATCAGTGCGTGCATGAGACTCTCCTCGAACTTGTTGTGGTTGTGGCGAGGCGTGTGTGCTGTGATTGCGGCGATACCTTGCGCCAGTGTCTCGCACCCTGGAAGCAGTGGCCTCGTCCGATTCGACGATTTGAGGTGCCGGCCCCCTCGACTCGTCGGAACGGACGAGGCCCTGGTCCAGGGACAATATTAGGCTGGATAGGTCGGCGCTGCCCGGCTGCTTCCCCACAACGGTTCCACACAACCCATGTCCCGGAGCGGGTGCCAGGAGCGCTGCTGAGAGGGAGTCTGCTAGGAGTCGATGCGAAGCGTCATGGCCTGCAAGGCCAGACTACAACAAGAACCTCCACGGCAAGGAGCGATGTACCATGATCCTGCACAAGCCTGAATTGATCGAGGCCTACACCGGCAAGGGCTACTGGGGCAACAAGACCCTGCTGGACTACCTATCCGCCCACGCTGCCGCGCACCCGGACCGGGAGGCGGTGGTGGACCCGCCCAACCGGGATGAACTGGTGGGCACGCCCGCCCAGCGCCTGACCTGGGCGGAGCTTGGCCGGGCGGTGGACGCCGTGGCGGCCGGGCTGGCCAGCCGGGGCTTCGGCAGGGACGACGTGCTGGTGGCGCAGTTGCCCAATGTGTGGGAGCTGGCCATGCTCTACCTGGCGGCGGCGAAGGCCGGCGGGCTGCTGTCGGCGCTGCCCATGCAGTGGCGTCGCAAGGACGTGGGCTATGTCAAGGAAACGACCGGGGCACGGTTCTATGTCTCGGCCGAGCAGTTTCACGGCTTCGACTACCAGGCCCTGGGACAGGCGCTCGGCTTCGAGCGCTATATCGGCCTGCGGGAGCTGAGCGCCATCGCCCAGGGCGAGCCCGGGGCAATGGCGAAGGTATCGGTGGATGCCAACGACATCTTCACCCTGTGCTGGACGTCGGGTACCGAGGCCGATCCCAAGGGCTGCCCCATGAGCCACAACAACTGGGAGTACCTCAGCCGCATGCTGCCCGCTGCCTGCGGCTTGCAGCAGGGCGACCGTATCCTGTGCGTGGCGCCGCTGGTCAACATGACCGCGGTAGGGGTGAACTACGTGCCGTGGCTGGCGGCGGCGGGCACCCTGGTGCTGCACCATCCGATTGCCCCGCAGATCCTGCTGCGCCAGCTCGCCGAGGAGCGAATCCAGTACACCATCCTGGTGCCGGCGATGCTGAACATGATCGTCAAGCTGCCCAACGTGGACCAGCTGGACCTGTCCGGCGGGCGCACCATCAGCACCGGTTCGGCGCCGCCCTCGGCCTGGTCGATGCAGGAGTTCAAGCGCCGCTGGGACATCGACATCGTCAATATCTGGGGCCAGAACGAGGGCACCTGCCTGGTCGCGGGCCCGGCGGACGTGCCGGACCTGCAAAGGCGGGTGGATCACCTGCCCTGGTGGGGCAAGGCAGGCGTCGAGTGGCCCTCCGGCGTCACCGGGGTCGAGCTGAAGATCCTCGGCGACGGGGATGAGGAGGTCACCGCACCGGGTGGCATCGGCGAGCTCTGCTATCGCAGCCCGGGGCTGTTCGCCGGCTACTTCCAGCGTCCGGACATCACCGCGCGTTCGTTCACCGCTGACGGCTTCTTCCGCACCGGCGACCTGTTCGTCGTGCAGGATGACCGGCACGTAGGTTTCTACGATCGCAAGAAAGACATGGTGATTCGCGGCGGTTTCAACATCTCCAGCGTAGAGGTCGAGAACGCCGTGCTGGGCTTTCACAAGGTGCGGGATGTGGCGGTGATACCCGCGCCGGACGAGATCATGGGCGAGCGGGTCTGTGTCTGCGTGGTGCCTGCGGATGAGGACGATCCGCCGACCCTCGAGGAAATCAACGCCTACTTGAAGACGCAGGGCATGAGTGTCTACAAGCTTCCCGAGAAGATGAAGCTGGTCGACGCCATCCCTCGTAATCCGGTGGGCAAGATCCTGAAGAAGACATTGCGGACCCTGTAAGGCGGTGCTGGCAACGGCTCGAGGAGCCGTTGCGAAGCGGGGCGTCAGAACTTCGGATCGCGCTTCTCCAGGAAGGCGCGAACCCCTTCCTGGAAGGTCGGCCTGTCGATCAGCTCCTGCTGACGCTGGGCCTCGTAGGCCAGCTGTTCGGCGAGGGTGGCAGTGTCAGCCTGGTCGAAGGCCTTGCGCAGTTCCGGCGCCGCGTGGCTCGGGCCGGCCGCCAGCCGGCGGGCTGTCGCCATCGCCTCGCTGTGAAGTGCCTCATCCGCCACGCACTTCCAGATCAGGCCTTCGCGGACCGCCTCCTCGCCGTACATGCGCTCACCCAGCAGGCTGACGGCCATGGCTTTGGCCCGGCCGATCAGACGCGGCAGGAGCCAGGTGGCGCCGAGATCCGGCAGGATGCCCAGCTTGGGAATGAAGGGGAACAGGAAGTAGGCAGACTGGCCTGCCACCACCACGTCCCCGGCCAGGGCGATGCTGGCACCGGCGCCGGCCGCTGCGCCATTGACGGCGGAAACGACCGGAAAAGGCAGTGCCCGCAGCTTCAATGCCAGTGGATTGGACAGTTCCTCCATCTGCTGCTTGACCCGGGTGCCCAGAGCGGAGCCATCCGAGTCCGGGCTCATGGCGCCCAGGTCGGCGCCGGAGCAGAAGGCCCTGCCGGCGCCGGTGATGATCAGGGCCTTGATGGCGGCGTTGGTGCCCATTTCGTCCAGGGCTGACATCACTTCCTGCTGCAATGGCTCCGACATGGCGTTCATGGTCTTGGGCTGGTCCAGGGTGAGGGTGGCAATGCCATCGTCAACGGCCAGCTGGATGCGTTCATAGTTCATGGTCGGATCTCCTGTCAGTTGCCCGCCGGGAATTCGTCATAGAAGCTACCCCCGGTTTCGGCCAGCTTGCGGATGGTGGCGGTGGGCTCGTACTGGACGCCCAGGTGGCGATAGCGCTCACACCGTTCCAGGATGGCCTTCGCGCCCAGACTGTCGGCGTAGTGGAGGGCGCCACCCTTGTCCCGGGGAAAACCCACGCCCATCAGCAGCGCGGTGTCCAGCTCCTCGGCGGAATTGACCACCCTGTCTTCCAGGCAGTGCACGGCTTCGGTGATCATCGCCAGCATCATGCGTTGCTGGATTTCCTCGACACTGACCTCCTTCTGACCGTTGGGCTGGATTGATTTCAAGAGTTCGTGGGCCGCGGCGCTGGAATGCTTCTGCGGGCGGCCGCTGTCATCCGGCGTGTATTCATAGAAGCCCTTGCCGTTCTTCTGGCCAAGGCGATCCTTCGACTTCATCAGCCGAAAGGCGTCGTGCTCGATAGCGGGCATGCGTTTCGGGTAGCCGGCGGAGATGACATCGGAAACATGGCTGCCGGTGTCGATACCGATCACGTCTTCCAGATAGGCGGGGCCCATGGGCCAGCCGAAGGCCTCCATGGCCTTGTCCACATGCTCGAAGTCAGCCCCTTCCTCGATCAGTTGCAGGAAGGCCCGGGTATAGGCGGTGAGGATGCGGTTCACCAGAAAGCCGGGGCAGTCCTGTACCACGATCGGTGTCTTGCCCATTTTCAGGGCCCAGGTGACGGCGGTGGAGACCGACTCGCCGGAGGTCCGGGTGCCCTGGATAATCTCCACCAGGGGCATGACCGGAACCGGGTTGAAGAAGTGCATGCCCACGAAGCGCTCCGGATGCTTCATGTGCTGGCCGATATCATCGATGCGCAGGCTGGAGGTGTTGGTGGCAATCAGGGTGTCGTCACGCACCACGGCTTCCAGTTCATCCAGCACCTTGTGCTTGAGGCCGAGGTTTTCCACCACCGCCTCGATGACGCCGTCGACCTTGTCGAAGCCCTGGTATGCCAGGGTGGGCTCGATGCTGGCCAGCACCTGGTCCGCTTGCTCCTGCGTCATCTGCTCCTTCTTCACCAGCCGATTGACCTGGCTGGTCGCCGTTTTCATGCCCAGGTCCAGCTGCGCCTGGGTGATATCCTTCATCACCACCGGTACGCCTTGGGTGGCGCAGGTGATGGTGATGCCACCCCCCATGATGCCGGCGCCAAGCACGGCGGCCTGCTTCACCGGGCGGGCCTTGTCGGCGTGTTCCTTGAAAACCTGCTTGAGTTCGGCGGAAAGTCCGGACATGCATTTGTCTCCTGTTGCTGAATGCCATTGGCACCAATAGCGCGGCGAGGCCCTGCTGTCATCGTCCGAAACGACGAAACAGGGCGGCTTTTTTACTTGATAGAAACCGCCGGGTCAGATCCCCCGGAAACGGGCGAAGTCTTGCAGGGCGGCACGGCGGGTACGCAGTTGGTTCACCGGGTCCGCTTCATCCAGGTAGCCGATGGACATGCCGGTAAACAGCATGAACTCATCCGGTGGATCGAGGAAATCCTTCAGGGTCCTGTGGTAAAGGCTCCAGCACTCCTGGGCGCAGGAATCCAGGCCCTCCTCGCGAAGCAGCAGCATCACCGTCTGCAGGAACATGCCCAGATCGGACCACTGGGGCGGCCCCATCTGCCGGTCCACGTAGCAGAACAGCGCCAGCGGGGCGCCGAAGAACTGATAGTTGCGGGCGAACCAGCCCATGCGGCCGGCCTTGTCTTCGCGGGGGATGCCGAGCAGGCCATACAGGTCTTCGCCTACCTGGAAGCGATAGTCACGATAGGGCGATTTCAGGCCCGGCGGGTAGACGTGGTATTCGGGATCCTCCCCGCTGGGTGCCTCCTTCACCCGAGTGGCCATGATGGCCTTGAACGCCTCGAGGTCTTCACCGCCGAGGACATACAGTTGCCAAGGCTGCAGGTTGCCGCCCGAAGGCGAACGCCCGGCTTTCTCCAGTACCCGTCGGATGATGGCGCCGTCGACGGGCCTGTCGGTGAAGCCGCGCACCGACAGGCGGGTGTCGACGGCCTCGGAAACGGTGGGCGCCTTGTGCCTCATGGGTGGCTCCAGGGTTATTGTTGGATTCAGGAGTTTGATTCGGGGTTTCATAGTGGCGGCTGAAGGAAGGGCTGGCAATCGTCGCTTACGACGAGGTAGCTTGCGCAAATGCGCGGAAAATGGATGCTTTCCCGTTCAAGAATCGCCAGGAACACAGGATGCTCGAATCATGACAGACCAAAACGCCAACTCCGCCGTTTTCCGCGGTACGATTACACCTCGCTATACGGACCTGGACACCTGGCGCCACGTCAATAATTCCCGGGTATACCAGCTGCACCTGGAAGCCCGTATCCAGGCTCTGGTGGCTCGCTTCGGTGCTAACGCCTGGTTTTCCGATTCGGAGCGCCTGAGGCCCTTGCGCACCATTACCCAGTACCGTGAGATGAGTTTCTATGGCAGCGGGATCGCGTTCAGTGTGGAGGTGCTGGGTTGTGATGCACAGAGTGTCCGGCTGCGTAGCCAGCTTTATCAAAATGGCCAACTGGTGGGCATCCAGGACTGCGTTCTGGGCGCTTTTCTGAACCACGAGCAGGTTCCTCTGCCGGCACAGGTTTACAACAGCTTCCGGACCGATGCGCCGGCCATGGCGGAACCCCTGCCCGAGGCCGCTTATCTGGAACTGGCCAAGGACTTCTCCCGATTCCCCATCAGCCGTGAGCTGACCCCCCGCTATGCGGATATGGACGCCGACAGCCAGCGCAGTGAGGCGGCCATCGTCCGGTACATGGAGCAGGCGCGCTTTGGTTTCCTGCGCACCATCGATTTCGGTAAGCGGGGTCTACTGATCGCGGCCCTGGACATCAGCTTCAGCCATTACCGGCCCAGCTCCAACCCCGTGGAGCTGGTCATCGGTGCCAGCCGGGCGGGCAATACATCCTTTCAGCTGACCGGGGGTGCGACGACCGTTCATGGTGTCCATGCGGTCGCCAACAGTGTCATGGTGGTGGTTGACCTGGAAACCGGCCGGCCAACTCCTATTACCGCTGATATCAAGGATCAGTTGGGCCGCCTTCAGCTATGACAATGGCATTTTGGTCGTGAACTTGTCTGCAATACGTATGAGTCTTTCTTCGCTTATATTGCAGATAAGAACAGAGGCCGGTTCGGAAGCCCTCCCTCGGGCTGCTACAGTAACATCCAGACGTACCGCATATAAATGAATCCCGGTTTCGCATCGCGTATTCACTTCCGGGCTTTCACGACCCTGCACACTTCATAATTCATAATAAGGGAGAGACGAAGTGGCTGATCTAG
>NZ_JAMOIE010000093.1 GCF_024448935.1 Stutzerimonas stutzeri | reverse complement strand
TTTGCCTGCCATGTGCTACCGAACGTCGAGAGGTGACGGGATGGGCGAGCAGAAGTCAGCCGAGGCCGTAGTAGTTGCTCGAAACCAGAGGGACGAAGGGCTGAACCTGCCATGAGCGGATAGTCGGATCTGATCGCTGTTGGAGCGTAAAGCAGAAACGTCGTGAACAGCGGCGGTCGAGGCCATCAGAAGGTAGGAGTCGGAAACTCTGAGAGCCGGTCTGGGCGCTTAGCTACCACAGGCGACACATCAACGGAACCAGGCTCGCTGAGGCTGTTTGTCAGTAGGCAGGAACCGCCGTATACGGAACCGTACGTACGGTGGTGTGAGAGGACGGCCCAAGCAATCCCGCCTCCTACTCGATTCTGGCTTACCGGCGGGAGAGACGTGCGGCTCAATCGCATGGTCGGTTGCTGCGTGCAGGCAGCTGGCGCTGGGCAGTTCGAACTCACCTTTCCTGTGGTTACGCAGCCCTGGTACGCCCGGCTAGGCCGGGCATCATCGACAGAATGGCTCTAACGAGCCGACTCAGGCGCTGCGTCGGGACAGTATGTTCATGTCTATACCGGCCGAGAAAGCCATCGCTGCATACTGTCGATGGAAAACACGAGGTGGAGCAGCAGTATCTGCGCGATGCTAGGTATCGATACACTCCCGACAAAAGACCAATCCAGCTAAATGCCCTTACCGACCATCTTGCCGTTAACGGTTTCGCCGTAAAGGTTCACACCGTCATTGGCATGGTATTTATCACGGGTTTTCTCGACCGAGCCGTCGATCAGGCGCGGGTCCTGCGGTCGCTCGTGGCTGTTCATGAAGGCCGCCACGTTCCACGCGTCTTCGTCCGACAAGGTGCGGCCTTTGCCCAATGGCATGTTCTCCTTGATGAACGCCGCGGCCGTGTTGATCCGATGCATGCCTGCACCCCAGTTGAACGAGTCCGCCCCCCAGAGTGGCGGGAATACATAAAGGTCACCAGATTTCTGGCCTTCCCCGTTCGGCCCATGACAGACGGCGCACTGTGCTGCGTAAACCTGCTCACCCTTCGCCAGGTCATATCCGCCCTCGGGTTGCGGAACTTCAGGATAGGCCCGGCCTGGCAGCTCTTGCCCGGTGGGTGCTCCGGTCGCAAGCCAGTAGGAATAGGCTGAAAGCGCGGCGATTACCGGGCCGTCGGCCTCGGGGGCCTTGCCATTCATGCTGAACTGGAAACAGCCCTGGAGGCGCTCGGCATAGCTGTTCACCTTGTCGTTCTTCTTTCGGTACGCCGGGTACATGGTGTAGGCGGCCCAGAGCGGCGCGGAGTTGGCTTTCCGGCCCTGTTCGAGGTGGCAGTTCGCACAGGCCAGGCCGTTGCCCACATAGTCGGGCGCATGCGTCTTGGTATCAGTGAATATGGCCCGCCCTTGCTGTACCAACTGCCCGAAGGCGTTGTCAGGCAGTTCGCTTTCCTTGGGCGGCTGAAAATACCGGCTACTGGCGGGATCACCGGCCGCGGTGAGGATCTGCGACTGATCTTCCATCGCGATTTCGTCCGCGAGCACCGGGAAGGCCAATGACATCAACAGCAGTGCATTTGTCTGGGGCTTCATTTTGCTGCTCCTCTTTCAGTCAGGCCTGCGAAGTACGTCGAGACCGCCTTTACCTCGTCCTCGGTCATGCTGCGTGCTATGTGCCCCATCAAGTCGTTGGGGTCGTTCTTGCGGGTGCCCTGACGCCAGGCGGCCAGTTGGGACGACAGATACTGAGCCGACTGCCCAGCCAGAGGTGGAAAGGCATCGCCCACTCCCGTTCCGCTTGGGCCGTGGCAGGCGACGCACTCGGGGATGTTGCGATCCCAGGCACCTCGCAGGGCAAGCGTTTCGCCAGGCCCGTCGACCAACGCGGTGCGGTCGATTCGCTCGACCTGCGGTTGCGGCTTGTCAGCCAGCATTGTGGAGACGGCTTCGGCTTCCTCTCGGCTCAAGGCCGCGGCGATGGGCTGCATGATTGGATTCGCCCGCGAACCGGATGCAAAATCAGCCAGCTGCTTGCGCATGTAATTCGCCGACAAGCCGGCTAGGCGGGGGAATCCCGCAGCGGCCATGCCCTCACCCTCGGCGCCGTGGCAGGTAGCACATGCCATCGCGGCAGGGTTGGCCCCGCCTTTGCTGTACACCGCAGCGGCATCCGCCGCGTGCGCGGACACGGAGAACGCAAGGAAGAGCCCGGCCAAGGGCCAGAGGGGGACGTTCATGTAGCCTCCAGATCATTGTTGTTTAGGTGCCGGGGCTGACTTGCACGTGTCGTGTTGCTAGCGTTTTGACAACGGCCCCATGATGCCATTCAACGCCTCGGGACGAGGCGCGCCCTGATGTTGCTGCAGACGCCCTTCATCGTCCAGGTAATAGATCGCCGGGGTGGCCGAGGCGCCCATGTCGCCCATCAGGGTGAGGTTCGCCTCAAGCTGTTCATTCACCTCGGGCGCGATACGCTCGACAGGCTTGAGCGTGCTCGCCTTGCCCGCTGCTTCGTGTTCATTAAGGGCCGCCTCGGGGTCCTTGGCGTTCAGCAATGCGGCGGCTTTACCGGCACTGTCCGGACGCAGCATGCCGACCATGACGTGACGAAGCTGAACGTCGCCGGCTTCAACCCAGGGCCGCGCCTGTTTCCAGAACATGTTGCAGAACGGACAGTTCGGGTCGGAAAACATATAGACGATCCGTGGCGCGTCCGCCGCGCCGTCAGCGATCCAGGTGCTGCTTTCGAGCCGCTGCCACATCTCGCTGCTCATCGGCTCGTACACCAGTTTTTCAAGCGAGGCCTTGGTCAGGTCTGCGCCGCTGGCATCCAGCAGGGTGCCGACCAAGACGTGATCGCCGTCCGGTGTCAGGTACAGCGCGATGCCCTGTCCGTTATAACGTGCCGCATAGCCCTTCAGTCCGCCCGGTGCGTCGAAGCTGCCGACCACTTTGGCCCCACGCGCTTCAATGGCCTGAACCGCAGGAGGCAGGGCCTCGGCCAGCACCAGGGGTGCCGGTAGCAAGGCCAGTGTAGAAATGAAAAAGGAAAGCGATCGTACGGATTTCATGGCTGGTTGTTTACCTCTAGTTGCTCAAGAGCGCGCGCCAGACTGGCACGCGACAGCTCACCGAGGTGGCTGCCAACCTGGCGTCCCTCGGCATCGTAGAAAAGCGTGGTGGGCAGTGCCGCAGACCCCAGGTGCTGGCCCAGGCGCCCACCGGTATCGAGCAGGATGTTTTCCAGGCTGAGCCCTTCGGCTTCAAGGAAGTCGGCGATCAGCCGCTCGCCCTCGCCCTGGTTGACGAACAGAAAGGTCACGTCGGGCGCGTTACGCTGCGCCTCCGCCAGGACCGGCATTTCACGCCGGCAAGGGGGACACCAGGTGGCCCAGAGATTGACCACCAGTGGCTTGCCGACGAAGTCGTGCAACGCAACCGACTGGCCCTGGCTGTCCCGGAATCCCATCTCAGGGAGTTTCGTGCCCTGCTCGAAGGCATGCAATGCGAAAGCCCCGAATCCCCAACTGAGCACACCTACCAGCATCGCGGCGCCAAGCGGTGTGCGTAATCCGCTGTCGCGCCAAGCGAGCCAGATGCCCAGCAGAACGGCCACCAGCAAGCCCGGCCAGGCAATAAAGCCGCCGTCACGTATGTCGATCACGCGCCAGGGCTCTTCTCGGAAATGCTCGACATACACCAGCACGAAGGCCAGCCGCGCGACCAGTAGCGCCACCAGCAGCAGCCTGAACAGCTGCTGCTCCGGATTCCGCTCGCTGCGCCGGCCGACCCACCAGCCGGTGAGCATCGCCAGAAACAGGCTAACCAGCATCAGCGCATGCGGGACGGCAAGGGCCAGGGGCCCCAGATTGATCGTCAGCATCAGCCACGCTCCCTTGTTTCGTTCCATCTACTCAGAAATTGGCTCGCATCGACCTCGCCGGTGATGCGCTGCGTGCGTCGCTCCACCCCGTCCGGGCCGATGAACAGCAGCGTCGGCGGCCCCATGACCTGATAGCGGTTCAGCAACGCGCGGCTGGCAGAATTGGTTTTCGTCACGTCCGGCCGCAGAATCCGCACGCCAATGAGCGCCGCCTGCACCTGCGCCTCGCCGAATACCTCCTTTTCCATGACCTTGCAGGACACGCACCAGTCCGCGTAGTAGTCCACCAGTACCCACTGGCCCGCGGCCTTGGCGGCAGCCAGCTCACGATCGAGAACGGCCGGCTCGCTGAATCCGACAAATCCGTGAGCAGGCTCAGCACCTTGCGAGGACGCAACCCCGCCGGTGAACACGCCGAGCGGCCGCATGACATCCTGCGCGCCGCCTGCCGCCCCCAGCAGCAGCGCTACGCCCCATACACCGGCCAGCCCCGCGACCGAACGCCCGAGCGCCTGATGCCGCACCAGTTGCCGCGACAGCTGCAGCAAGCCGCTGGCGCCCACCACCAGCATCGCGCCCCACAGTCCTACCCAGAGGGGGTCGGACAACAGTGGACGAAGGACATAGAGGGCGGCGATGAGAAACAGAAAACCGAACGAAACCTTGACACGATCCATCCACGGCCCGGGCTTGGGCAGGTATCGATTGCCCACCGTCACCAGCAGCAGCAATGGCGTACCAATCCCCAGGCCCAGCGCGAACAACACCAGGCCGCCGTTCACGGCGTTACCGCTTTGGGCGATGAACAACAGCGCCGCGGCCAGTGGTGCGGTCATGCAAGGTCCCACCAGCAGACCGGACAGCACGCCCAACGCGCTGGCCCCGGCGAGGCTGCCGCCCCGACGCGTGCGTCCGGCCTGCTCCAGCCGATCACGCAGGCCCGCCGGCAGTTGCAGCTCGAAAAAACCGAACATGGGCAAGGACAGCAACACGAAAAGCCCAGCGAAGCTCGCGATCAGCCACGGCTGCATCAGCCATCCCTGCAGATTCGCCCCCAGCAGCGCCGCCACCACGCCAAGGGCGGCGTAGACCAGTGCCATGCTGATGACATAGGCCCCAGCCAGCGCCATGCCGCGGCGAGGCCCGGCCTGGCTGCCCACCACGATGCCCGCCAGGATCGGCAACATCGGCAGCGAACAGGGCGCGAAGGCAAGCAGCAGGCCGAGTCCGAAGAAGATCAGCAGACTCCAGCCGAGCGACTGTTGCTCCAGCCCGCTGGCCAAGGCCTGATCATCGGCCTGAACAGGCGCGAACGGTGGGGTACTGCTGCCGCCCAGTTCTACCGTGCGGCTTTGCGGCGGATAACACAGCCCGGCATCGGCGCAGCCTTGCCAGCCGAGCTCGAGCGACGCGATATCCGCATCGGGGAGCTGCACTTCCAGGCTGTCGCGATAGATTCGCGAATCGCCGAAATATTCGTCATGGTACGGCTCGCCAGGCGGCAACACGGGCTCGCGCCCCGGCGGCAGCCCTGCGAATCGCAGGCGCTCCTGGTAGAGGTAATAGCCGGGCGCAATGTCCCAGCGCAGCACGGCGCCGCCGCTCTCGATCGGCTCGATATGCAGCGTGAACGCTTCGTCCACGGGCAGGAAGTCCTGCTGCTTTTGACCAAGCGTGAACGGCGAAGCGTTCGCCAGTTGCACGACCCAGAGGCAACAGGCCAGAAAGATAAAAAGCGCTCGCATGCACAACACCCGATTAACAGATTCGGAGGCGAGCTTGGCGGCTCGGGATTAAGAGGCGATTAACGAGGCTTGTCGGGACACAACCTGTAAGCCTGAGAGACGTTGAGGTACGCGCAACTCGGCGTACCATCAGCTAACGCGCCGGTAATCCAGGCGGACGATACTGACTGCTGCATATCAAGCGATTCCCACATGCACCTACTGCTGACAGAAGACAACGCACTGATCGCCAGTGGCATCGTCGACGGGCTCGAAGCCCAGGGCTTCAGCGTGGCCCACGCCGCTACGGCCGGACAGGCCGACTCGCTGCTGCGCACGGCCAGGTTTGACCTGATGATTCTCGATCTGGGCCTGCCTGACGAGGACGGCCTGCGCTTTCTCCAGCGCCTGCGCCGGCGCGGCCTGGAGCTGCCGGTACTCATCCTGACCGCCCGAGATGCGGTGACCGAGCGTGTCTCCGGACTTCAGGCAGGCGCCGACGACTACCTCGTCAAACCCTTCGACCTGCGTGAGCTCGCCGCCCGCCTGCATGCCCTGCTGCGCCGCGCTGCCGGCCGGGCCACGCAGATGATCGAACACGGAACGCTGAGCTACGATCCTGCCGCCTGCGCGGCGTTCATGGCAGGCGAACCGGTGGACCTGTCGCGCCGCGAACAGGCGCTGCTCCAGGCGCTCCTGCAGAACCCGGGCCGCGTGCTCTCGGCCGAGCAGCTCAAGGACGCGGTGTACGGACTGGGCGATGAGGTCGAAAGCAATGCCCTGAATGTCCATATCCACCATCTCAGGCGCAAGCTGGGTAACGGTATCGTCGAAACGGTCAGAGGAATCGGTTATCGCCTTGGGCCCGCCGGCCATGCACCTGAGCAGCGCGGGGATCTTGACGCATGAGCTTGCGCCTGCGCCTGACCCTCACCCTTGGCTCGGCCTTCGTGCTGCTCTGGGCGCTGGCCGCGACCTGGATGCTCTTCGATGTTCGCAATCAGTTGATGCAGTCCCTCGATCAGCGCCTTGCCGCGTCGGCGCGGATGGTCGCGGGTCTGCTCGTCCAGTTACCGCAACCGCAACCGCAGCTGGGTGAAGGTGGTATCACCCGCCTGAGTGCGGAACAGCTGGGCATCGAAAACGGCCTGGCCTGCCAGATCAGCTCCTTGCGGGGTGAAATTCTGGCGCGCAGCCATGCGGCGCCAGACAGTGCGCTCGACGCTCAGCGCACCGGCTTTCACCACCAGATGATCGGCGATACCGCCTGGCGCAGTTTTACCTTCATTCAGAACGGCATGCGCATCACCACGGCCGATCGCCTTGACGAGCGCAGCGCACTCCAGCGTTCGGTGCTCATGGCCGCGGCGCTGCCGGTTTTTGTCGCGTTGCTGGGCAGCCTGATCGTGTTGTGGATCGGAATCGGCAACGGCCTTGCGCCACTCAGACGAATCCGCACGGCCCTGGCGCAACGCAGCGCCGATTCGGTGGAGCCGTTGCACATCGAACGGCTGCCGCGAGAGCTGACGCCGCTGGTCGAAACCCAGAACCAGCTGTTCGCGCGGATCGCGCACATGCTCGAACGCGAACGTCGGCTGACCGATGACGCCGCCCATGAACTGCGCAGCCCGTTGACGGCCATCAAGACCCATTTACAGGTCGCGGCCATGACCGAGGGCGACACCGCCAGAAGGGCATTGGCCCAGGCCGAGGTCGGCACGGATCGTCTGCACCGCATCCTTGAACAGCTGCTCATGCTGGCGCGGGTGGAAGGTCGCGTGTCCTTTGATGACGGCCTCCGTTGCACGGCCGTCGACGTTGCGCAGTTGGCGATCGCGGATGCCAGTCAGCAGCCTGGGCCGCGTATCGAGCTGTGCGGGGCGCAGGACATGTCCCCCCGTCCACTGGCGATGCCGCCCACCCTGGCGGTCGCGGCATTGCGCAACCTGCTCGACAATGCCCGCCGCCATACCCATGACGGCACGGCCATCCGCTTGACGCTCTCCCAGCTGGATGAAAACCGGGTTCGCTTCAGCGTGCAGGATCACGGCCCGGGCATCCCGCCGGAAATGCTCGAGCGGCTGACGGAGCGCTTCTGGCGCAGCGGCGAAGGTGAAGGCAGTGGTCTGGGTCTGTCCATCGTCAAGGCGATCGCCGAGCGCTGTGCCTGCGATCTGCGTTTCGAGCCGCAGGCGGACGGTCTCGTCGTCGAGCTGGTGGTCAGCCTGCAGGCGCCCGCTCCATTTAAAGACGGCACCGCGATAGCCTGAACGTCCAGCCATGCACACCGTCCGAATAGTTGACTGAGCAATCCTGTTAACGATCATCGGAGGTGACGATGCTTGTTTTCGAGCCTGTTTATACAGATGGCCTGGCGCAGATTTCCTATCTGGTCGGCGACAGCAAAGCTGCCGTGGCTGCGGTCATCGGTGGCCGCTCGGATAGCTATCAGTTCGACCTTCGTCAGGCCAGCGATGGCGAGACGATAGAGCTCGGGCAGGTGAGGCTGCAGGTCATGCATTCGCCGGGACATATGCCTGAGCACATTTCCCTGCAGCTGTTTGACGCCCGGCAGGGCAACCAGTCATTCGCGCTATTTACCGGCGACACCCTGTTCAATCTGGACGTAGGGCGGCCCGACCTGCTCGGCGAAGGCAGCGAACGGAAGCTGGCAGGCGAGCTATACCGCACCTTGTTCGATCATTACCTGCCGCTTGGCGACCGGAAGGAAATCTACCCCTGCCAGGGCGCCGGCTCGGCCTGTGGCAAGTCCATCGGCGACCGACGCCACTCCGCGGCAACGAGCGTCTCTTCAACCCAGCCTTGCGCGAGCACGAAGCGAAGAGGAATTCATCGATTGGCTGCTGGCCGACATGCCGGAGCCACCCCGTCACTATGCGCGCCTGAAAAAACTGAACGTGCGTCCCGCCGTACAGATGGAAGGACCTTCGATTCCGCCATCTCTCGCGCTGTCAGACTTCGAGGCACTCGCCGCGCAAGACGTGCAGGTCGTAGACCTCCGCTCGATCGCAAACGAAACGATTCCGATGTGATGTTGCTTGATGTGCGCAGTCCTGCTGAATACGAGGCAGGCAATATCCCCGCTGCCCATCATGCGTTCGTGGCTCATATAGACACAGCCCTTGGCAACCTGGACCGGGATAAAACTGTCGCAACGTATTGCGGTTCGGGATACCGAGCATCGATCGCAGCGAGCATCTTGAAAAAGAACGGTTTTAAAAAAGTAGTCAATGTGCCTGGGTCATGGGCTGCCTGGAGAGCAGCAGACGTGCCCGTGGCATAAAAACCAAGCAAAAAATCAGAGGAAAATAAGCATGCAGCCAGAAACCTCCCCACTGAAAGCAGCCAATCAGCGCTTGTCCATTGGCGGGAAATATGTAGCCCAGCAGAAAAGGAAGGCCCTATGCATCGCAACCATGGCGGTAGTCTCGGGCTGTACCGGTTTCGGCACGGTCAGTTCGTCAACTGAACCCGCTGGAAGAGCGGAATCTACCAAAACCAATGTCTTGGAGGCAGGAGCAGCGATGCTCCAAACGGATTCGCCTCTGGATCCCATGAACGTTTATTTGGTCGGCTTTCATCCCATGAAAGATGACCCATCTCACCAAATGGAAGCGCACCATTTTTGTAATCAAGTCAACGAAGATCTTGCCCAATGCGCGTTGTTTGATGGCAATACTCGAGACGCTAACCTCAACGGTATCGAGTACATCATCTCCGAGCGCCTGTTTGAGCAATTGCCGGCCGCCGAAAAGCAGTACTGGCATCCGCACAATGGCGAAATTTTGTCCGGACAGTTGGTTGCGCCCGGTTTGCCGGAGCAGGCTGATCACGCGCTGATGAAGAGCAAGATGAATAGCTACGGCAAAACATGGCATACCTGGGACGCTACCCAAGGCCAGCCAGGTGAGTCGCTGCCATTAGGAGAGCCGAAGTTGGCGTGGTCGTTTAATCGGATTGGTGAGGCCAAAGAGGGATTGGTGGAAAGCCGAGACAAGCGTATGGATATCAATACTGAGGAACGCCGTAAGGCCAGACAGGACCTTATGCCACTGGCCAAGCCACAGCAGGGCGTTGATGCGCTCAAGGGCCAATTTGAAGGGCCAACCCGGCCCATTCCCGGTGTTGTTGACAAACAAGCCGCAAGTCAGTCACCGGCGCAATCGGAACCGGTTTCCAGATAGAGGGGGCGCGCAGTTTGAGTTCGCAGCTTACAAGTGACAACACGGGATCATTAGGAGCGATTGCTCAAACCTACTAACAGGTGATGACTATGGCTTTCGAATCGAGGCCCACCTTAGTCCCGCGTCGCTCAATGCTGGCAACGATATTGCTCGGTGTTGGCGTCATGTATTACGGCGGTGATCTTGCTGAGCTGTTGCTGATAATCGCGTTCTTTGCGATGTGGTTTCACCGTCGGAACATTCTTCGAGTGGCGTTCGCCGATCGAAGGCAGGGCTTGTACTAAAGAGCAGTAGCAGCAAGCAGATCCGATATAGCGGTAAGAAATCATTGGGGTTCAAATCAGAGATTCGAGATGAGTCTCCTCTCCCGGGCATGGGGCACCACTTCCTCAATGCCGGCTCTGATTCTGCTATGTGGCGGTCGGCTCTATCATTCTGCATCTCCGCTGTTACCGGCAGAGCAGGACGACGAGTTTCCACCCGCTAGGGGGAAAACCAGCAACTGTCGCTCCGTGCCTCACTGGCCCAGACTTTGAATTACCAGGGCAGTGGCAGCAATGATTGCAATCAGACCGAAACCTTTCTGCAGCAGTGGTCCGGGCAATCGGGCGGAGATCAGAAGGCCCATTAACATTCCAGCAACCGCACCCACCGAAAAAGGTATGGCCACTGCCCAGTCGATGTTCCCCGCTAAGGCCGAAGACGACACGCCGCTGACCGATACGAGGCCGATGACGGCCAATGAGGTTGCGGCGATCGAGCGCATCGGCAAATCACTGAAGCGGTGGAGCGCCGGAACCAGCACGAACCCACCGCCTACGCCCAGCAATCCCGAGAGGAAACCCGCCACGGTGCCGGATGCGGCGACGATTGCCGCACAGCCTGAGGTCCAGTGAAAGCGCCCGGTCTGCGGGTTCAGCCGACAGGGCACGGCCCTCGGGGTCGAGCCATCGCTCGGCGGGCGCCGGAAGGCCCTGAAGGCGACCCAGAACATCACCAGCGCAAACACCACGGCGAGCACATCGTGTGCGACCCGACCTGCCACCCAGACGCCGACGGGCGCGAGCAGTACCCCGCAGCCGGCCATTAGCGCCGCCGCCTTGTAACGGACAATGCCCTCCCGAAGTCCTATCACCGCGCCCACCCATGCGGCAAGGCCGACCGCCATCAGGCCGATCGGCGCGGCCTGCTGCAGCTCGAGGCCCACCCCGAACATCAGCAACGGCACGGTGAGGATGCCGCCACCCGCGCCGGTCAGCGCCAGGACGAGGCCGACCAATAGTCCGAGCCCGATTTCCATCATGCTCGGCAGCCCTCTTGCTCGGGCGCCTCGGCCTGGCGTCCCGGATGAGCGCGCCCCTCGGTCACTGCGGCTTGCCTGAAAGGCGCGTCTGCAATTCATACAGCGCCATGCCCGCCAGCATCGCGAGGATAAAGATCAGCGGCTCGCTGCGGCCGCTCAAGAGTGATGCGACCACCGGCCCCGGACAATAACCGGCCAGCCCCCAGCCCACTCCGAATGCCAGGCTACCCAGCACGAGCGGGCGATCTATCCGGGTGGCGGTGGGCATCCGCATGACATCTCCCAGCACCGCCCGGGACCGTTTGGAGGCGAAGTAGAACCCGACACTGGCGATTGCGATCGCACCGCCCATGACGAATGCGAGCGAGGGGTCCCACGCTCCGGCCAGATCGAGAAAGGCGATCACCTTGGAGGGGTCGGCCATGCCTGACAGGATCAGGCCGAGGCCGAAAACCAGCCCCGCTACAAACGCGCTCAGCAATTTCATCGCAGCTCCTCAGCCCATCAAATGGCGGACCATAAATACAGTCAGAAAGCCGCTGGCCATGAACGCGGCGGTGGCGACCAGCGAGCGTGGCGACCGCCGCGACAATCCACAGACGCCGTGCCCGCTCGTACAACCGGAGCCATACCGCGTGCCGACCCCGACCAGCAATCCGGCCGCGATCAGGGTCAAGGTGCTCGCCTCGATCTCGATGTCCGGTAGCCCGAAAGCGGCCTGAAACAGTACCGGTGCGATGACCAGTCCGGCGATAAAGGAAACACGCCAGAGCACATCGCCTTTGGCTGGCCGCAGCAAACCGCCGAGCACGCCGCTGATGCCCGCGATGCGCCCATTCAACAGGATGAACAGAGTCGCCGCGAGCCCGATCAGCATGCCCCCGGCGAGCGAGGACCAGGGTGTAAAATTTGCCCAGTCGATTGTCATTTCGTTGGCTCCTGGATTTCAGGGTGCTGGCAGTAAAGCCGGTAAAGCACCTGCATGACTTCCATCGCCTGGCGGCTGGCGATGCTGTAGTGAACTTGCTTGCCCACGCGTTGCGTGCTGACCAAGCCGTTGTGACGCAGCACCGCGCTGTTGAGACAGGGTCGGTTGCTCAATGCCCGTCGTACGGGCGAGATCACCCACGCAATACTCGCCCTGGGTCATCTGACACAGCAACAACAGGCGGTCAGGATTGCCCAGGACCTTCAGCAAACCGCAGGCCTCCGTGGCGCTGCGACGCAGCGTTTCGATATCGAGATCTGCCATTGGAGGCCATTTTCCTGCAGGGGGTCGCAAGGTTTGACAATATATCTTATCGATATATATTTCAATATATCGTATCGACCCAGCAGCGGACGCCCGGTCGGAACTCGAGGTCCCGCACACGCCCTAAAACCGTGCGGCATCGCTGTGGCTTTTCACCTCGCCGCGCCAACCCGTCGGCGCGAACCAGGAGATCAACATGTCATCGATACAGCAAAGCAGTACGACCCATGACCAGGCGGACCGGGTTCGCCGTTCAACGCCGCCACCCGTCAACCAGGAAATCGATCGGCAAACGGACGAGAATATTCGTCGCTTCAGCGGGATGGGGCGAAGCGCGATCCTTCAGCGCATCGACACCCTTGACCGCGAGTGGGACGTGGAACGCGTGCTCGAGGTCAATGCCTCCTCCCTTGCGCTGTCCGGCCTGCTGCTGGGCCTGACCGTGAACAGAAAGTGGTTCCTGTTGCCTGGCGTCGTGCTGCCGTTTCTTCTGCAACACGGTTTGCAGGGCTGGTGCCCACCGCTGGCTATTCTGCGCCGCCTGGGGGTGCGCACGCGGGGCGAGATCGATCAGGAAAAATATGCACTGCTCGGCGCGCTGGAACAGGCACCGCTGAACACTCCCCACTAGCCGAGACCATCATGATATTTCGCCAGCTGTTCGAGCCCGTGTCGTCCACCTACACCTATTTGCTCGGGTGCAAGGACAGCGGCCAGGCCGTGCTCATCGACCCGGTCATTTCCGCAACGGACCGCGACCTGACCGAGCTGGCCAGGCTGGGCCTGAAATTGGCGTTCACCTTGGACACCCATATACATGCCGACCACATCACCGCCGCGCTGGAGCTGAAGAAGCAGACGGGCTGCCGCATCGCGGGGCCGGCAATCGACAAGCTGCCCTGCACGGATGTCGGCGTCGAGGAAGGCGTTCCTTTCATCGTCGGCAGCCTGCACTTCACGCCCCTGCATACACCCGGTCACACCGATGGGCACTTCGCCTATCTGTTGGGGGATCGTCTGTTCAGCGGTGATGTCTTGCTCATCGACGGTTGCGGCAGGACCGACTTTCAGAACGGCAGCGCCGATGACCTGTTTCACAGTGTTAGAAACAAGCTCTTCACGCTGCCCGGCGACACCCTGGTCTATCCCGGCCATGACTACAGCGGTCGTCGCGTCTCGACCATCGCGCAGGAAAAGCAACGCAACCCGCGGCTAGGCGAAGCGATAACGCTGGAGTGCTTCCGGAAAATCATGGCGGGATTGAATCTGCCGTATCCCAAATTCATCGATCATGCGGTACCGGGGAATCGCCAGTGCGGCGTGTGTCCTCCCAACCTGACCGAGAACCTTCGTCGCTACTGCGAACAGGTCGAGCACAGCCCGCAAGGTTGATCTGGACATGATGTCGCCCTCCACGATCGTTGAGGACGGGCAGGTCGAAACGTCCCGTCTAGCTGCGTGCAGCTTTCGTAGAACGGTAGCGTATGGTGCATCATCAGGTACACACCGAGAACGAATCGTAACCACTCCAAACCAATGAACTTCTCTTTCTCCCCCCGCATGCCGTTCTCTCTGCTCCTCGCTGATGGCCAGTCGATACTGGAGCGCCATAGCGTACGAAGCGTTCCCGTCATGTCAGGAAAGTGCGAGTTGGCGAGAAAGAAGCAAGGCGAAACTGGACGGCCTGGCGCATCACGAGATCGCGGCGCAGATGAGGTATGTCCTCTGATCTGGCTTCGCCTCGTCTTGGCTCCGGTTGCGCCGCATGCGGGTTCGTGAACTTATCCTCTGCGTTGCAGTTGAACCCTCAAAACTCCCGGCCCACGCCTATGACTTCATCGGCTCCGTCCAGGGTCACGGTCACTGTTCTTCCTGCGATCAGCTCGATGCCCCGGGGGACTTCGTCGATGGCGATGCGCACGGGCACGCGCTGGGCTAGACGTACCCAGCTGAAAGTTGGATTGATATTGGCCAGCAGGGTGTTCGAGGAGGAGGTCCGCTCGCGGTCCTCAATGCCTGCGGAAAGGCTCTCAACGTGTCCGGACAACGTCCGATCCTCGCCCATGATATGAAGAGTGGCGTGGGTGCCTGGCTGGATGCGTGCCAGCTTGGTTTCTTCAAAATAGCCGGCCACATAGAAGCTATCGCTGTCGACCAATGCGATCAGCGGCTGTCCCGCCGTCGCGTAGGCGCCGGGCCTGAGGGAAAAATTGGTGACGATGCCATTGACCGGGGAGCGCACCTGCGCGCGCTCCAGGTTAATGCGGGCCAGGTCCTGGTCGGCGATGGCCTGGGCATATCGGGCCCGGGCTTCTTCCGCTTTGGATCGCCGCTCGTCACGCTGCTGTCTGGAGCCGGCATCCCCCAGAGCCGCATACCGGCGGTTTTCACGCTCAGCGGCGTTGCGGATGGCTTGCGCGGTGGCGACGGCGGCGCGCGCTTGTTCCAGGGCATTGCTCAGGCGGACCTGGTCGACGGTGAACAGCAGGTCGCCGCGCCGCACCCTTTCGTTGTCCCGCACATACACGGCCTCGACCCGGCCCGATACATCGGCGGCCAGCGATACGACGTCGGCGCGTATCTTGCCGTCGCGGGTTTGCGGCGCGTAGGTGTAATAGTTGTAGAGGTACCACAGAACCAGTGCCGCCAGGAACGCGATGACCACCGTCAAGGTGCTTTTCAGGAGCGATAAAAATCTTTCTCGATTCATGGTCGTCGGCTGATTTTCAAGGTGAAGTGAACGCGCGCAGTATGGCGAATGCCACACCGATGAGCAGGAGGAATAGAGAGGTATCGAATAGCGATCGCTGGAAGATGTGGTGATAGAGTCCGAGCGCTTCCAGTAATTTCGAAACGATCAGCCGCCCGAAAAAAGCCGCGACCATGCAGACAAGCAGCGGTGAAAGGAACACTCCGGCGATGTTGATTTCTCCAATCATGGGGCGGGTATCCAGGCAGGCGATTGGGCGAACAGGGCGACTCGCAGGCCGACCAGGGCCCGGGTCGCGCCCGAATTCCGGAAAACTGGGCGCTGCCGCCAGAGGTGTGACAGCGCGCCATCAATGAGGTCCAGCAGGTCGGTCGACGGCTGCGGGCGGTCGATTTCCATACGCACTCGGCCAAGCAACTGCTCGATGGTGTTTCGCAGGGCGCTATTGAGTTCGGCTGAGGCCATGCTCAGCTCGGCCACATGCACACCGACACTCAGGCGTGTCAGCAGCCTCACGCTACGATCGATCTGGCCCGCCGCCGCCAGGCGCGCGGTGATGGATGAGATGCGGTCGAGCGCGCGGGCCAGGTAGGCGTCGCGCTGCTTCTGGCTGGCTTGTTGGATCAGGCGACTGATGTCCCGGGTTTCCATCCGCACAAAGCGCGACAGCGCATGTTTCACGCCCAGGGTGCGGAACAGGCCGGCACAGAAAAACGCCGTATAGATACCGAGCAAATTGGCAAATACCGTTTCCAAAAAACTGGCGAAATCGAAGGGTACGTATTGGCCCTGCAGGTTGATCGAGCTCAATCCCAGGGCGAGTACCAGAATCGCCATGGGATTGGTGACCGCCCATACGCCAAGGGGCAGCATGAAAATCCCCATCATCAGCATGAAGGTGGGAAAGTCATGGGCCAACGGCAACAGCCCGTAGCAAAGGATGCCGACGAGCGTGAGCGAGAGCAGGCCGAAACGCCCGAACTTGTCGATGGCGCGTCCAGGCTCGTCGCCGCTGCCGAAGAAAGCCAGGGCGATTGTGGCCATCAGCACGACATTCGGGCCCTGGTACCAGCCAGTCGCCGCCCAGAGGCCACACAGCAAGGCGTAGGTGGTGAGAATGGTGGCGGCGATGCGCAGCGCCAGGTCGGTGTCCGGGGCAAGCGCAAAGGCGGCGGTCTTGCCGACCTGCCTTTGCAGTGCCGGGTCGAGTGTTCGTGAGCCATCCAGGGCGGCGTCGATAGCTCGCACTTCGCTCCAAATGCCCAGCAGCTCGGTGAACAGACCCGCCAGATTTTCATGGACAAGCTGCTGCCAGGGCCGCTGCTGTTGCCCATCCACCGCCAAGGGGAGCGCCAGGATGCTTGCGGAGAGGTTTTCTGCTGCCGTGTCGCCGGCTCGAATGGCATCCAACGCTTCGCCGAGCAAGGGCGCGAGCGCCGAGGCTTCGTCAGCGTCAAGGGCCGCGATGCGGGTTTCGATTGCCGACAGCAGAGGAACGAGGCGCAGCAGGCGCTGCTGGATGGCCAGCGCGTATTGGATGTTCTCACGCGAGACCGTCGGGTCGTAGCGCAATTGGGCAGCCATCTGCGACAGGCCGGTGATGTCGCGGATGGTCTGTAGCCGATGATGGGCGGCGGTGCTGTCGCCAGTCTTTCCTTCCAGGGTATCGACGATCCAGCTTTCGACGTCGGTCAGCCAGCGGTGCAGGTTGCTGCGCAAGGTGGTCGCCAGCGAGCGTGGGGCGATAAGGCTGTCGACCAGGGTGCTCAACGTGATGCCGAGGCAAATTTCACAGACCCGGGCGACCACGGTATCGAACATCGTCTCGGGGTGATTGACCCCCGCCACCGCAACCAGCATCAAGGTGATGGCGAACAGCTGGAACCCGTAGCTGCGTGGCGTCCGGTCGAGAAAGGCGCAGCCAAAGGCGGCCGTCGCTACCAGCCCGGCGGCGATGATGAGAAGCAGCGGCGTGCTGGCGAACAGTCCGGACATCACCAGGGTGATCACGCCGGCGCACAGTGTTCCGCTAAAGCGATACACCGCCTTGGAACGAATCGCACCCGTCCAGGGATTCATGACCACGCAACAGGTGACCAGCGCCCAGTAAGGCTGGGGCAGCCCGATCTTTACCGCAATGACGAAAGAAAGCATGGCTGCGATAAACAGCTTGATCGAGAACAGCAGCGATTCCAGACCCGGTCTCATGGAAGTCTGGTCCGTTGCTGCTTTAGGTGTTCATTGGCCCGGTCTTCGAATTGCCGCAGGACCCGTGTGTTGGTTTCGATATCCTTCGGGGGGATATCACCGAGCACCGCGGCGCGCATGGCAGCGAGCGCCTGTTCCATTTTCACTGCCAGGCGGCGTCCTTCGGGGAGGATATGAATCGCTCTGGCGCGGCGGTTTCCCGGTACCTCGCAGCGCTTGAGCAAGGCGGCCGCTTGCGCCTGGTCGAGCGTGCGCATCATGGCCGCCGGATTGACGCCTATTTCTGCTGCCAGCACCTTTTGCTGTACCCCGTCGCCGAGGCGATGCACCAGCAGCACCGCAGTCGCCAGAGATACCGAAAGCCCGGAGTCCGCCAAGGCTACAGCCGCGGCTTGTTGCCAGGCGCGCCGGACGGGCTGCAGGGCATTGGTCAATGCATATAGGGCGGCAGCTGAAGAGGGCACCGTAGGCTCCTGTTTAGGTGTTTGTCAGGCACAAATGGCCCTTGGAAAAAGGGGAAAGTTTAGAATGCAATTATTGCCTAGGCAATCAAATGCGCTGTCTATCGATCGGCGCCGGGATTACCAGGGGAACTTCGCGAGAAGAATGCCTTGTACATCCTCCAAGGTCTTTGCATGGGGCGTGCTGGCGACGGAGGGCGCACCAACCAAGCCCGAGACGCTTGCTGGGTGCAATCGATATTCTTCTCGTTCACAGGGAGCCGATATGAAACGGCGGTTAAACCGATACTCGAACTCGGCCAGATAGCGTGGTGCATGCTTGGGATTGAACGCATGCAACGTTCCGGTCAGTGCGTTCTTCGCGTTGCCCAGCAGGGTATTGACCCATTTGAAGGCTGAAGGCTGAACGCTGGGTACTGGCACCACCACTGCCTGTCACGATTGGCGAATGCAGGCAATTGCTCGCAGCGAAAGCTTTGAAACAGGCAAGGCCGTGGCGGTAAACGGTACTTCCCGGCGCCACCGACCGTTGAGCGTAACGGCCGATCTCGTTGAGCGTGAAAGCCCGCACTCGGCGTAGCTGAAGATACTGGGACCAGCCTTCAGTGCTGGTCTGCACC
>NZ_JAMOIE010000092.1 GCF_024448935.1 Stutzerimonas stutzeri | reverse complement strand
TTGCAGCTTGCCCTATCTGACCAGGCCGAGGAACTCGCTGCGGGTGGCAGCGTTCTCGCGGAACTGGCCGAGCATGACCGAGGTGACCATCGAAGAATTCTGCTTCTCGACGCCTCGCATCATCATGCACATGTGTTGGGCCTCAATGACGACTGCCACGCCCCAGGCCCCCGTGACCGTTTGAATCGCCTCGGCGATTTCACGCGTGAGATTTTCCTGAATCTGCAGTCGGCGAGCGTACATGTCGACGATACGCGCGACTTTCGACAGGCCGAGCACCTTGCCGTTGGGCAAATAAGCGACATGCGCCTTGCCGATGAAGGGCAGCATATGGTGTTCGCACAACGAATAGATCTCGATGTTCTTGACCAGTACCATTTCGCTGTTATCGGAGCTGAACAGCGCGCCGTTGGTGACCTCCTCGAGCGTCTGCTGGTAACCCTTGCACAGGTACTGCATGGCTTTGGCGGCGCGCTGGGGCGTATCGAGCAGGCCCTCGCGGTTGACATCCTCACCCAGCTGGCCAAGGATCGCGGTGTAATGTGTTTCCAGGGACATATGACTACCCGTCAGGCATGCAAGAAAGCGCGAGTGCGAAGGTTAGGGGGTCGGCCGCTGGGCTGCAAGCGACATGCGGCACCAATGCGTGGATCGAGACGCCTGACGCAAAGCTTACTCGTCGCGTCCTTCGAGCATGGTTCGTTTGAGAATCACATAAACGGCGCCGGTACCGCCATGCCTTGGCAGGCATGAAGTAAAACCGAGCACTTGAGGATGCTGGCGTAGCCAGGTGTTCACGTGGCTCTTGATCAGGGGCCGCTTGCCGTCGATTCGCGCGGCCTTGCCATGGGTGACACGCACGCAGCGAATCTCGAATTTGCACGCTTCGGCGAGAAAGTCCCAGAGCAGCACGCGGGCTTTCTCGACGCTCAGCCCATGCAGGTCCAGGCTGCCTTCGAATGGAATTTGGCCGGCTTTCAGTTTGCGCATCTGGCTGTCCTGGACACCGTCGCGCACCCAGTACAGTTCATCTTCAGCCGCAACATCGATTACGAACTGATCGGAAAGCCCATCGATCCTGGTATCGCTGTCGCTGATCGAGGCATTGGCGCGCAGAGTGGCTATCTGTGCTTTGTTGCTGCGTGGTTTGCCAATTTCAGCCCGGTCGTGTTCGATAGGCTTGACGCCACGCACAGCTGATCTGAACAGGGAAAAATCATCTTCTTGCATGAGGCCTCCGCTTTAGTCGGCCATTTTATCTCAAAGCTTTTGTCCAGGGCTGCCTTCCCTCTCGAAGGCGGCGCTGGGCAAGCGCGGACAGACTAACGACGTTTTTTCAGGCGTGGCGAAAGACTCAACCCGCTCGGTGTATGCATGCGGCGGCGCACACGACGTCGCACGAATGTGCCAAGCAGCAACAGGATCAGACCCAAGGTCAATAGCGTCACCGCGGCTTCTTTGTCCAGAGGCATGCTGGCCAAGGCTTCGATACCGCTAAACAGTGACGCAACACCAGCGCCGATGAACAGCGCGCCCGCGACGATCAGCAGCAGACCAAGTGCTGTGCCAAGGCGTGCGCCCCAGCTGCGAGGTTGGCGAGGGCGCAGACGGCGCGCATCGAAACCTTCGGTTCGTTTCATTCCGGTTGGCTCCTCAGGAGCGGCGACTGTCGGGCCGTCGGCAAGCGCAGGCGAGGCGGGCTGGTCGCTTTCGGTTCGGTCGCGCTTATGCCAGTGCTCCGGCATCAGCCACGCATACAGCGAAGTTGTCCGCGAGAATGGTCATCTCCATGCGATGCACCTCTGCCGCGGCGATCGCGCCGTCTCCCATCGGTAGGTCACGTGTGGCGCAGGCCTTGTCAACCAGCGTACAGCGGTAGCCGTAGTCCTTTGCCGCGCGGACCGTGGTGCTCACGCTGGAGTGGGTCATGAATCCGCAGACAACGAGGTCGAGGCGGCCAAGCTGCTGCAGCACTTCATGTAGTCGGGTGCCAGCGAACGCATTAGGCAGCGTCTTGCCGATCACGGTTTCGCCTGGAAGCGGTGCCGCTTCCGGCATGATCTGGCCGCGTAATCCCTGGGGGTCGAACAGCCCGCCCGGGATGCCCAGGTGGTGAACATGCACGACGGGGGCGCCAGCCGTGCGGGCGGCGGCCAGCAGCTTGCTGATCTGCTCCAGCGACGAGTCCAGATTCGGTAATGCCAGTGTTCCCGTCCGGTATTCTTCCTGCACGTCAATGACGACAAGGGTCGCGTTGGCCAAAGTCGCCGGTGCGTAACTGCGGCCACTGAGCTGAAGCATGGTCTGTGGCTTGGACATGACTGACTCCTTGTTCTGAGAGGGGCATGATTGTGGCGCCAGTAGCGCGAGATGTGAACAGCCAACAGGTGGTGATTTGCTCATATATATCGGCGTCATGGGCGCTGTGCCATCACGCAGCGCCGCAAAACTCGCGAAACGAGCAGGGCCATCAGCTAGACTTTCGCCCTTTTCAGAGGAGATGCCCCGTGACTGCTTGGTCTTCCCGTTTGCGCACCTTGCGTGATCATATTCGCTGGGCTGTCAGCCGCTTCCACGCTGAACAGCTGTTCTTCGGCCACGGTACCGACAACGCTTGGGATGAGGCTCGCCAGTTGGTGCTTGGTGCCTTGCACTTGCCGTGGGAGATGGCCGACAGCTACCTCGATTGCCGGCTGGAAGACGATGAGCGTGAGCATCTACAGGCTTTGCTGCGCCGTCGAATCGAGCAACGCGTGCCGACCGCCTATCTGCTCGGGCAGGCCTGGTTCTGCGGGCTTCCGTTCATCGTGAACGATCACGTGCTGATTCCGCGCTCGCCGATTGGCCAATTGATCGGGCGGCGCTTCGAACCCTGGCTGGCGAAGGAGCCCGCACGGATTCTCGACCTGTGTGCCGGTTCCGGTTGCATCGGCATTGCCTGCGCCTATGAATTCCTCGATGCCGAGGTGCTGCTGGCCGACCTGTCTTTCGAAGCGCTGGAAGTGGCCAATCGCAACATTGAACAGCATGGCCTGGACGATCGGGTTTACACCGTACAGGGCGATGGGTTCGATGGGTTGCCCCAGCAGCGCTTCGACCTCATTGTCTCCAATCCGCCCTATGTGGACGCTGAAGATTTCGCCGATATGCCTGCCGAGTTCCAGCATGAGCCCGCACTGGGTTTAGCCTGTGGTGACGACGGGTTGAATCTGGTGAGAAGAATACTGGCGGAGGCGGCCGATCACCTGACCGAGACCGGCACCCTCATCGTCGAGGTCGGCAACAGTCGGGTGCATGTCGAAGCGCTTTATCCGGAAGTCGACTTTACCTGGCTCGAGTTCGCTGACGGCGGGCATGGTGTTTTTCTGCTCGCCGCCAGTCAGTGCCGGGATCATCAGGCGCTGTTTCGTGAACGGCTCTTGCGGTAGGCAAGGCCGAACGGCCGGGCAGCGTCAGCGGGTTGCGATCCAGATCAGCAGCCCGGCCTGAAACAGGGCGAAGACGATCAGGCAGGCAATGGTGAATCGGAGGGTGCCATCCTCCCGGCGAAGCTTGCTCAAGCGTTCGTGGATATCGCGAATTTGATTTTCCTGCTCGAGCAGATTGCGATCAGCCTGCTCGAGCATCGCCGCGGCCTCTTGCAGTTCGATGATTTGCACCTTTTCGATATTCCAGTCAGGCCGCAAGGCACTGACACGACTTGCACCGTAGATCGCCTTGAGCTGCTGGGGCTCGGCATACAGCACATCGAAACCCTGGCTGAGCAGGCAATGATCGCGCCGCAAGCGTATGTCCTCGCCGGTTATATCTTTGACCGGCAACGCGCCGCCTTCGACCCGATAGTGTGCCCAGCGCTTCTGAGCCCAGGCTGCCCCCTGCGCAAGCAGGAAGCGTCCAAGGCCACGGTTTGCCGGCTCTATATGCAGGCCAGAGTCTGGGCCGAAGCGCACTTCCTTGGCTCGGTGGTCGGCCCAGATTTCCAACAGGTTGTGCTGTTTGGCCAGCACTTGTCCCGGTATCCGTATGACGAGCTTCAAAAGGCTCTGCTGAGGCGTATGTCGCTCGACCTGGGTCAACTCCACGAACCGTAGCGGGCGCGCTCCGGTGTCACGGTCGGTGGGCAATGGCGACAGGCGAAGCAGTCGGAAGCGATCCGGGGCGAGTTCGGCCCAGGGATGCGGCGGTGGCGCAGCGGGCGTCGGGGCCTCGTTGTCGTCAGGTGCTGTTGGGCTGTCGGTCATCTCGGCATCCATGGGCCTGTGCGGGTCGTTGCGGCTGGCAAGGAGCGTATCGGCCGATAGCGGGCTAACTGGAGGCTGGCAATATGCCGTGCTCGGACAGGAATCGGCTGATCTGTTCCGTCAGTTCATGAGCGATAGGCATTTCGGGGCTGTTATAGGAGGCCATTTGTCTCCCGCGCTCCGGCGGCGTAATGCGCAATACGTGCCCCATCCCAGATATCAGGGCCAACTCCGCGTCGGCTCTGGCTCGCTTCAGGGCCTGGGCATCTTCGCGCCCGACCTGAATGTCATGAGTGCCCTGGATAATCAAGGCCGGTGCGCTGGTGCCCGCAAATGCATTGGCCGGGTCCTGGCGGAACAGCGAGATGAGATAAGGCTGGACGCTCGGGCGGAACAGAATCCGCAATGGGTCGGGCACCTGATCGTGGATTCTTCCTGCCTTGAGCTCATCGATCAGGTAGTACGCGGTTGCCAGCAGCGGCGGCGACAAGCGGCCCTGGAGTTGCTCGCGCAGCAGCCTGTCGATGGGGCGACCGCTGCCTGCGAGGCTGATCAGTGCAGCGGGTTGAACGGTAGGCTCAGCCAGGCTGGCAATCAATGCACCTTCGCTGTGGCCGACCAGCACGACCGCCGAAAACCGCGGATCGGCTTGCAACAGGCGCGTCCAGGCCACTGCGTCGGCCACGTAATCCTTCACCTTCAGTTGGCTTTCGTCAGGTGCCAGCGCGCGGCTCTGGCCGACGCCGCGCTTGTCATAGCGCACGCTGGCGATGCCGCGTTTGGCCAATGCCTGTGCCAGCCGCTTGAGGCTATCGTTGTGGCCCATTGGATTGTTGCCGTCGCGGTCGGTCGGGCCCGAGCCGGCTATCAACAACGCGACCGGCAGAGGGGCATCGGACTTCGGAAGCAGCAGGCTGCCATGAAGACGCCCGTCCGGCACCTGCACGGTCATCCTTTGATTCAGCAGCGTCTGGGCTTGGACTAAGGGCGCGAGCATGGTGAGCAACGTGAACACAAAAAGGAAACGCATGGGCAGCAATAAACCATTGGCGAAGCGGGGCGGATACGGAGCGAGCTGACGGTTGGGCGGGTTGGCAGTATGCGCCACCGCTGCAGGCAGCGAAACCGGCAGCGGCTCGGGTATACTTTCGCCCCTTCTTTAGGTCGATCGCGGAGCACCCTGCATGTCCGGCAATACTTACGGCAAGCTGTTCACCGTCACCACGGCTGGCGAAAGCCACGGTCCGGCATTGGTCGCGATCGTCGACGGCTGTCCGCCGGGCCTGGAGCTGAGCGCCGCTGACCTGCAACGCGACCTCGATCGACGCAAGCCTGGCGCCAGCCGGCATACCACCCAGCGCCAGGAAGCCGATGAGGTTGAAATCCTTTCCGGCGTATTCGAAGGCCGTACGACCGGCTGCCCCATTGGTTTGCTGATCCGTAACACGGACCAGAAATCCAAGGACTATTCGGCCATCAAGGACCTGTTCCGTCCCGCTCATGCCGACTACAGCTATCACCACAAGTACGGTTTGCGTGATTATCGCGGCGGTGGTCGCAGCTCAGCCCGCGAAACCGCCATGCGCGTCGCTGCCGGCGCCATCGCCAAGAAATACCTGGCGACGCTGGGCATCCAGGTGCGCGGCTACATGAGCCAGCTGGGGCCGATCGAAATTCCATTCAAGACCTGGGAAAGTGTTGAGCAGAACGCATTTTTCAGTCCGGACCCGGACAAGGTGGCGGAGCTGGAGGCATACATGGACCAGTTGCGTCGTGATCAGGATTCGGTTGGTGCCAAAATCTGTGTCGTCGCCGAAGGCGTCCCTCCAGGGCTTGGCGAGCCGATCTTCGACCGACTCGACGCCGAACTGGCCCATGCCCTGATGAGCATCAATGCGGTGAAGGGCGTTGAAATCGGTGCCGGCTTCGCCAGCGTCGCCCAGCGTGGCACCGAGCACCGTGACGAGATGACGCCGGGCGGTTTCCTTTCCAACAATGCAGGTGGCATTCTGGGCGGCGTTTCGTCCGGCCAACCGATCATCGCGCATCTGGCGCTCAAGCCGACGTCCAGTATCACCACGCCGGGCCGCTCGATCGACGTTGTTGGCAATCCCGTGGATGTCGTCACCAAAGGTCGTCACGACCCCTGCGTGGGTATCCGCGCGACGCCGATCGCCGAAGCGATGATGGCCATCGTTTTGCTGGATCATCTGCTGCGCCATCGGGGGCAGAATGCCGATGTGCTGGTGGGTACGCCGGTGCTAGGACAGCTTTAAGCTGCAAGCCACGAGCTTCAAGCCGTACGGAGTGCGTCCGATGTTTTTTCGCTTGCAGCTTGGCGCGTGCAGCTTATGACTGCGTTGCCCTACTGGCGCCTGTCCGGTTTCTACTTTTTCTACTTTGCGCTGCTCGGTTCGGCGGCGCCGTTTCTCGGCCTCTATTTCGACCATCTTGGCTTTACTGCCGAGCGCATTGGCGAGCTGGTGGCCATTCCCATGCTGATGCGCTGCCTGGCACCGAACCTGTGGGGTTGGCTGGGCGATGTCACAGGCCGACGTCTGGCGATTGTTCGTATTGGTGCGGTCTGTACGCTGATTTCGTTCAGTTTGATCTTCTACAGTAAGAGTTACGCCTGGCTGGCATTGGTGATGGCGCTGCATGCATTCTTCTGGCATGCGGTGTTACCGCAGTTCGAGGTCATCACCCTGGCGCACCTGCACGAACAAGCGTCTCGCTACAGCCAGATTCGCCTATGGGGCAGCATCGGCTTCATCGCGGCGGTAGTGGGGCTTGGGGCGCTGTTCGAGCGCCTGAGTCTCGACATTTATCCGGTGGCGCTGCTGACAGTCATGGCCGGGATCGTGATCAGCAGCGTATGGGTGCCCAACGCGGTGCCGACGGCGCGCCCTGAACCGGAGGGGCAGGGTGGTTTTTTTCGCCAGCTCTGCCGTCCGGGTGTATTGGCATTCTTCGTGTGCGTCGGTCTGATGCAGGTCAGTCATGGCCCGTACTATACCTTTTTCACCATTCATCTCGAAACGCTCGGCTATGGCCGTGGCACCATCGGCCTGCTTTGGGCGCTCGGGGTCGTGGCGGAAATCCTGATCTTCCTGGTGATGGCTTCGCTGCTGGCGCGCTTTTCGTTGCGCCAGGTTCTTGCCGCTAGCTTCCTGCTGGCCGCGCTACGCTGGTTGCTGCTGGGTACGCTGGCCGATCATTTGGGCGTGCTGTTGATGGCGCAACTGATGCACGCGGCCACGTTCGGCAGCTTTCACGCAGCGGCGATTCATTTCGTCCAGCGCAGCTTCGGCCACCGCCAGCAAGGGCAGGGGCAGGCGCTCTATGCGACCCTGGCAGGGGTTGGCGGAGCGTTGGGTGCGCTTTACTCCGGCTACAGCTGGGCCAGTCTCGGCCCTTTATGGACGTTCGCCATTGCCAGTCTGGCCTCGCTGGTCGCAGCCGTTATCATCGCTATCCCAAGCAGGAGCTCGGCATGACTGCTGCCCGTGACGACCTGGCGCAGGCCATTATCGAAGCTGGCCAGTTTCTCTATAGCAGCAAAGGTTGGTCGCCGGCTACCAGCAGCAATTATTCGGCCTGCCTGACGAGTGTTGAAGTGCTACTGGCAGCCTCCGGCAAGCGCAAGGGGCAACTGCCGGCGGATGATCTGCTGGCGGTGGATATGAATGGTCCTGGCCTGGAACTGGGCAGGAATCCTTCCGCCGAGACCCTGCTGCACACCCAGTTGTACCGCTGGAAGTCCGAGATCGGTGCGGTGCTGCACACCCACTCGGTCAATGCGACGGTGCTCTCGCGCATATGCTCGAGTGAGATTCGCTGGTGTTGGTCGATTGCGAGCTGCAGAAAGCGTTCAGGGGGGTTCATCGCACGAATCGCAAGTGCTGGTACCCGTGTTTGAAAACGACCAGGACATCGGGCGACTCGCCGCGCGGGTTCAGCCCTGCTGAACGAGCACCCTGATTGCGTCGGCTACCTGATTCGTGGAACGGCCCCTACACCTGGGGCGCCCAGATGAAGGATGCATTGCGCCAGATCGAGGCGTTCGAGTTCCTTTTCGAGTGCGAGCTGAAGCTCGGATGCTGCAAAGCCTGTAGCGGGAACACTTTTTTACGCGCCATCTGGCCGACATTATTATAACCCCGGGGCAGCTATCCCGGTCGGAGACATACCGTATGAGCATTCTCAGCGTTTATCAGGACACTGCGCCCGAGCGGCCACTCAAGGTGCTCACTCATATAGAAGACATTGCCGCCACGCTGGCCGACGTCGGTGTGCGCCTGGAACGCTGGGAAGCCAGCGCGCCCATTCGCGCCGGTGCACGTTCAGAGGAGGTGATTGCCGCCTACCGTCCGCAGATCGATCGGCTGATGAGCGAACGCGGCTACGTCACGGTCGACGTCATCAGCCTGACCCGCGACCATCCGCAGAAGGCAGAGCTTCGCGCCAAGTTTCTTGAAGAACACCAGCACGCCGAGGACGAGGTGCGTTTCTTTGTGGTCGGCCGCGGGTTGTTCACGCTGCATATCGAGGACAGGGTGTATGCCGTGCTGTGCGAAAAGAACGACCTGATCTCGGTGCCTGCCGGAACCCGGCATTGGTTCGATATGGGTGAGCATCCTCACTTCGTTGCCATTCGCCTGTTCAACAATGCAGAAGGCTGGGGCGCGCAATTCACCGGTGAAGACATTGCCGGCCGCTTCCCGCGCCTGGAGGATTGTTGATGCCGGTCAAAGCCATCCTGACCGATCTTTCTTTCCTATGTATTTCCGGTGTGGTGGAAGAGCTGGACGCCGCGCAGCAGGCTCGCCTGCACAGCTGCGGCCTGGTGCGCGAGGGTGGCGAGCTGGCTGGTCATCCGACGGTCGCCAGCTTCGACGCGATTGATCCGCGCCGTTACTGAGCTGATCGCATACTGAACCCTCAAACCGGCCAGGCATCCTAATTACGAATTCACCATAATTTGGAGTCTTGTCATGACCGATGCCTTCGGTGGTATTTTTGGCCTGCTTATCCTGGCACTGGATATCTGGGCAATCATCAGTGTGGTGCGCAGCGACAGCAGCACTGGCAAAAAGGCTCTCTGGGTATTGCTGATCGTTATCCTGCCGGTGTTGGGTCTGATCATCTGGGGCATCATGGGGCCGCGTGGCAATCGGCCAGATGAGCGCAGCCTGAGGCCCTGACGCGTGGAAGGCTGGAGCGCACTGCTGGCCTTGATCGTGCTGGTGGCCGATAGTGTGGCCATCGTGCAAATCTGGCGAAGTCGGATCGAGGTCGGCCGCAAGACCATCTGGAGCCTTGTCGTCGTGCTGTTGCCGGTCGTCGGGCTAATCATGTGGTTTGTTGCCGCCGGACATTTCGCCAAGGTCCGGTTGTGAATTGCGCATAGCGATTCTGTCGGATCGGTGCCGAGGTCGAACACCTTCCTGACACGCATCATCAACGCCACGGTGTGTTCGGCTAGTGATCGCTGAGGGTCAGTTCAGGAGCGGGCTGTTGGGCGCGGATGGTTCCTCCGGTCATAAGACCAAAGTAGAATGCTGCTCTTTGCCAGCTGGACAGCCTTCGGGCCTGTCTGTTACGCCATCCATCAGGGAGACACCCATGAGTGACTATCAGGAAACTCTCTACGAGGGCTACGGTCAGCGATTCAGAATCGACAAGATGCTGCATGAGGTGCGCACCGAGCATCAGCACCTGGCCATATTCGAGAATGCCCGCATGGGTCGCGTGATGGCGCTTGACGGGGTCATTCAGACCACCGAGGCAGATGAATTCATCTACCATGAAATGCTCACGCATGTTCCGATTCTGGCTCACGGCCTGGCGCGGCGTGTCCTGATCATCGGCGGCGGTGATGGTGGCATGCTGCGTGAAGTGAGCAAGCACCGCGATGTCGAGAGCATCACCATGGTCGAAATCGACCGCGCCGTGGTGGAGACATGCAAGGAATTTCTACCGGAGCATTCGAAGGGGGCGTTCGCCGATCCGCGGCTGAGCCTGGTAATCGATGACGGCATGCATTTCGTGGCAACCACTGACGAAACGTTTGACGTAATCATCTCCGACTCGACCGATCCCATTGGACCGGGCGAGGCTCTGTTCTCGGAAAACTTCTATCAGGCGTGCCGTCGCTGCCTCAACGATGGCGGCATTCTGGTCGCGCAGAATGGCACACTCTTCATGCAATTGGCCGAAGTCCAGACCACTGCCAAGCGGATGACCGGACTGTTTCCCGACTGGCATTTCTACCAGGCGGCGGTCCCTACCTATATCGGTGGCGCCATGACCTTCGCCTGGGGTGCCTGTGATTCCGACAGCCGCAAGCTGACACTGGAAACCTTGTGTCAACGTTTCGCTGGCAGCGGAATCGTGACTCGCTATTACAACCCGCACATCCATATCGGCGCGTTCGCGTTGCCTCAGTACGTGCTGCAGGCGATCAGCAAGCCCAGCAACGGCTAGTTCTGTGGGCGCGCTGCGACGCGAGTCGTTGCAGCGCCCCGGTCGGTCCCGTCAGACCCGTCGTGGTCGCTTCGTTTCACCGTCCCCGTTGCGGACGCGGTTTATACGTCGTATGTTCCAAGGGCAGTTGCATGCACGGGAGTGCTCGGAGCATCGGCTGCTGCCGTGTGGCCTGGCTGAGGTTACGGTCACAGGCGTCCGATCGCTGATCCGTCGAACTCCCAGGCGTCGCTGAGGCCTACTGGAAACACCGCACGGTTTCTCTTATCCGATAACCAGGCAACTTACGGCCAGCACTGTCCGGCCGCATTCGCAACGAGGTAGAGAAAGGCTTTTCCATTCCTGAAATCGTCATCCATGAGTGAGAGGAGGTTGTTTTTATGAGTGCCACCTTCCATGAGGATGTAAGCAGCAACGTACTTATCAGGATGAAGGAGGGCGGTTTCGACTTCGCCCGCGTCCATCCGATCGAGTTCTACGCTGTGTTTCCCGATCGTGAACGTGCCTGCGCGGCCGCCAGCAATTTCCGCGGCGAATGCGTCAACACCCAGATAGCGCCCCGCGACGACGGGGCCTGGGACCTGCAGGTCAGTAAAGTGATGTATGCCACCTTCGATGGTATCGGTGACTTCGAGCAGGATCTGGAGAACCTGGTCGAGCCGCTGGGTGGTGTGCTTGATGGTTGGGGCGTGACCCAGGAACTTTCTGGCTGCGCTGTCTGATTGCCAATGCTTTCATGCAAGGGCGAGTCCGCTTTGCAGTGCCTGGTCCCAGGGTGGGATCGGGCCAAAGCGGCTCTTTAAAAACTCCAGCAGCAAACGGCTCCGAGAATCCGCTTCCCGTGTCAGGCGCAACGCGTAGATCCCGCTAGGTTCTGGTTCCGGCAGTCCGCGCTCGCAGAACAAGGGCAGCAGATCGCCCCGCAGTAGCTGGTCGCTGATCAGCCAGGTCGGTAGGTGGGCGATGCCCAGTCCCGCCAGGGCGGCGGTAAGCAAGGCTTCCGCATTGTTCGCGACCATCCGCAGACGCTTCGGCTTCAACAGCTTTCGTTTGCCCTCATGTTCGAATCGCCATGCATGGAATGGAGCCAGAGCGTCCCAGTCCACCCCATCATGCTCCGGCAGTTCTGCGACTGTTTGCGGTACACCACGGCGGTTCAGGTAGGCAGGACTGGCGCAAGCGATGCGCATCATCGGGGCCAGCGGCGTTGCAACGAGGCGTGTATCGGCCAGCGGCCCGATACGTAGCACCAGATCGACATCCCCCAGATGCTCGCCTTGCATATCGATAAAGCTGTCGATCAGGCGCAGCTGGATATCGACCCCCGGGTAAGCCAATAAAAACTCAGCCAATGCTGGCGCTAAATGTCGGCGTCCGAAGGGTGCGGGCGCATCGATACGGATACGGCCTTCCGGTGCGCTTTGTAGTGAAGTCATCTCGGCCCGTGCCAGTTGTAATTCCTCAACGATGCGTCTGGCACGTTCGGCAAATGCCTGACCGGCAGCCGTGGGCTTGACTGCATGGCTGCTGCGGCTGACCAGCTGGCAACCCAACGAGCGCTCCAAAGTGTTTATGCGTCGTGCCACGGACGAGGGCGCGAGTGCGCGCAGGCGACCCGCCGCTGAAAAGCTGCCGGTATCGATGACATCGATAAAAAGCCTGAACTGATCGGTAAGCGCGTTGGTGTCCATGGTTCCCTGCTTTGCTTTGCAGAATACGCAAAGCCATTGTGCATCTTTGTGCATATGCCTACCAGAGACCGCTGAGTAGCATTGCAGCTTTCGCTGGAGACGTTATGGACCTGGTCGGATTCGTGTTGAATGTGGTGCTGGGTTTGGCACTGGGAACGCTGGGTGGCCTGTTTGGTATCGGCGGCGGGCTGATCGCGATTCCGGTACTGGGGGTGATGTTCGATCTGGACCAGCAGGTCGCTCAGGGCACAGCACTGGTCATGGTTGTGCCCAACGTGCTGCTGGCGATCTGGCGCTACCACCAACGCAATCGCATCGACCTGCGCCACGCGGCAGCATTGGGCATCGCCAGCTTCTGCTTCGCCATCGGCGGTGCTGCGGTTGCCGTATCGCTCGACGCTGGGCGCATGCGTATCGCCTTTGTCGGTTTTCTCGTCGCTTTGGCTGCCTACACCCTGTCGCGGGTATTCTTCCGGCCAGCGTCCGGTGGGACCGAGTTGCGCCATCCTTGGCCGTGGTTAGGCGTGCTGGGTGCTGGCGCGGGCGCGCTGGGCGGTTTGTTTGGCGTAGGCGGGGCAGTGCTTGCCACGCCGGTACTCACGGCAGTATTCGGAACATCGCAGGTCGTGGCGCAGGGCCTATCGCTGTCACTGGCGGCGCCAAGCACCGCTGTTACGCTGGCCACTTATGCCACACATGACCAGGTGAACTGGATGCTTGGTTTGCCGCTTGCCATAGGAGGGCTGTTGAGCATCAGCCTCGGCGTGAAGTTGGCGCACGCGCTACCGGAGCGGCTGTTGCGCCTTATGTTCAGCGGGTTTCTGCTGTTGAGTGCCGTCCTGCTGGCCTTCGAAGCCTGAACAGCCCGCACCGAGCCTGCCCTAGGCCGTGGCTGGTCTCGCTCGGCGTATTTCACGTCGTGCACTGCGCAGCAGTCGAATAGTCAGCAGGATCGCGGCGCAGCTCAGGCCTGCAATCAGGCCCTGCCAGAGCCCTGCCGGCCCGCTGGGTTCACCGAATCTGTCGGTCAGGCCGAGTACATAGCCCACCGGCAGGCCGATCCCCCAGTAGGCGAAAAGCGTGAATACCATCGTCATGCGGGTGTCCTGGTAGCCGCGCAGCGCGCCGGCCGCCGTTACTTGCACCACGTCCGAAAACTGAAACAGTGCAGCATAGAAGAACAGGCTGGCGGCCACTGCAATCACAGCCGGATCCGGCGTGTAGATACGTGCGATCTGCTCGCCGAACAGCAGCATGCTACCCGCCGAAAAGCAGGCATAGACCAGGCTCGATATGACGCCCAGGCCGGCAACGAAGCGTGCATCCCGTGGTGCGCCTCGTCCCAGTGCCTGACCGATGCGGATGGTGATGGCCATGCCCAGCGAAAGCGGAATCATGAAAATCAGCGACGTAAAATTGAGCGCGATCTGGTGTCCGGCGACCACGGTCGCCCCGAGGCCGCCGATCAACAGGGCGATGACCGAAAAGATGCTGGCTTCGGCAAACACCGCAACCCCGATCGGCACGCCCACCGAAAGCAGGCGGCTCAGCATCGACCATTGCGGCCAATCGAAATGGGCAAACAGCTGGCTCGGTTGGTAGTACTCGGCGCGGCGTACCCAGAACAGCATTGCCAGTAGCATGAAAGCCATGACCAGCGCGGTAGCCCAACCACAGCCGACCCCGCCCATGGCTGGCAGACCCAACTTGCCGTAGATGAAAATGTAATTCAGCGCAATGTTCAGCATCAGCGCGAGAATGCCCACCACCATGCTGGGCCGGGTATGGCCGAGCCCATCGCTGTAACAACGCAGCACTTGATACAGCGCCACTGCGGGAAAGCCGCAGGCAACCGCTCGTAAATAGGCCATCGTCGGGTCGATCAGTGCCGGTTCGACTTCCATCAGATGCAGCACCGGCTCGGCGTTCCACATCAGCAGGGCGGATAGCGAGGCTACTCCGAGCCCCATCCACAAGGCCTGGCGTACCAGCGGTCCAATGCGTTCGTGTTGGTCACGGCCAAAGTATTGAGCAACATTGGGCGTGGTCGCCAGGATGACGCCCGTTACGAGAAGGAAAACCGGCACCCAGATGGAATTTCCCAACGCCACCGCTGCGAGGTCTGCCGGGCTGACACGGCCGGCCATCAAGGTGTCGACAAAACCCATGGCGGTGTTGGCCAGTTGAGCAATCATCATAGGCAGGGCGAGGGCGAAGAGGGTGCGCAGTTCAACGCGAACCCGTCTGAGTCTCAGCTCAGTGGGCATTGCAGATTATCCGGATTGTATACAGAAGCCGCCTAGTCTACGCCGCGCGTCGCACGCACGGGAAGGCAGCAGAGCGACCCGGCGCGGTCTAGAATGGAAAATCATGACGGAGCCATACAATGCGCATTCTTGCCGATGAAAACATTCCTCTGGTTGACGCTTTCTTCGCTGAGTTCGGCGAGATACGCCGTATGCCTGGGAGAAGTATCAACCGGGCTGCGCTCGAGCAGGCCGACGTGCTTTTGGTTCGGTCGGTTACCCGGGTCGATCGCGAGTTGCTCAAGGGGAGCGCTGTGCGTTTCGTGGGCACTTGTACGATCGGAACCGACCACCTCGACATCGATTACTTCGAGGAGGCGGGAATCAGTTGGGCTAGTGCACCGGGCTGCAACGCTCGCGGCGTCGTTGATTACGTGCTCGGCAGTCTTCTGGCCTTGGCCGAAGGTGAGGGCGCCGAGCTGGAAGGTCGCCGTTATGGCGTGATCGGCGCCGGGGAAGTGGGCGGCAGGCTGGTAGAGGTTCTGCGCGGGCTGGGTTGGGACGTGCGTGTCTGCGATCCGCCGCGCCAGGCACATGAAGTGGGCGAGTTCGTCACCCTGGATGAAATATTCGCTGAGTGCGATGTCATCAGCGTGCATACGCCGTTAACCCTGGACGGCGAACATTCCACGTTTCACTTGTTGGATCAGTCTCGCCTGGAGCAGCTGCGCCCAGGCGCCTGGCTGATCAATGCCGCCCGTGGCGCGGTGGTCGACAATGCCGCCTTGCGCGAACAGCTGGCCAGGCGGACAGACATCCAGGCGGTGCTCGATGTCTGGGAGGGAGAGCCTCAGATCGATGTCGAATTGGCCGAGCTGTGTTGGATCGCAACCCCCCATATCGCCGGTTATAGCCTGGATGGAAAGTTGCGCGGAACGGAGCAGATCTATCTGGCGTTTTGTGCGAACAGAGGTTTGCAACCAACGGTTGAACTGGCGGAGCTAATGCCGCCAGCGCCGCTGCGAGGGCTTGTCTTCGATGCTTCAACTAAGCCTGGCGAGCTGTTGGAAATAACCTGTCGGGCCGTGTATGACCCGCGACGTGACGACGCCGCATTTCGTCGCAACCTGAGCGATGACGAGGCCCAGCGCCGCGTCGGCTTCGACCAGTTGCGAAAGCAATACCCACCCCGTCGGGAAATAGACAGCTTGCAGATCGAAATCACCGGTGGCCAGCCGCAGCTGGAACAGATCGTGCGAGCCCTGGGCGCAACGGTTAAGCGCTGACCGGGCGTTTACGCTAACAAGCTGCAATCCGCCATGCGGGCGTCAGGCTGGATGCAATTTGCCGCCTGCTCCGCTAGCATTACCCGTCCTCTGCTTTATCCCGCGATGGTGTTATGAGTTATCAGGTACTGGCCCGTAAATGGCGTCCGCGCTCGTTCCGCGAAATGGTCGGCCAAACGCACGTGCTCAAGGCTCTGATCAACGCACTGGACAGCCAGCGCCTGCACCATGCCTATCTGTTCACAGGTACGCGTGGGGTTGGCAAGACCACCATCGCGCGGATTATCGCGAAATGCCTCAATTGCGAGACGGGTATCAGTTCCACACCCTGCGGAGAGTGCTCGGTCTGCCGCGAAATCGACGAAGGGCGTTTCGTTGATCTGATTGAGGTAGACGCCGCGAGCCGCACCAAGGTCGAAGACACTCGAGAGTTGCTGGATAACGTGCAGTACGCGCCTAGTCGTGGGCGCTACAAGGTTTATCTGATCGACGAGGTGCACATGCTCTCGTCGCACTCGTTCAACGCATTGCTTAAAACGCTTGAAGAGCCACCGCCCCACGTCAAGTTTCTGCTGGCCACCACGGACCCGCAAAAGCTGCCGGTGACTATCCTGTCGCGCTGCCTGCAGTTCTCGCTGAAAAACATGCCGCCCGAACGCGTAGTGGAGCACCTGACCCACGTGCTTGGCGTCGAGCAGGTCCCGTTCGAGGAAGATGCGCTCTGGTTGCTCGGCCGTGCCGCGGATGGATCGATGCGCGATGCGATGAGCCTGACCGATCAGGCGATCGCGTTTGGCGAGGGCAAGGTACTCGCGGCCGACGTCCGCAGTATGCTGGGTACCCTTGATCACGGGCAGGTCTACGGCGTGCTGCAGGCGCTGCTTGAAGGCGATGCCAGGGCGCTGCTGGAAGCAGTTCGTCAGCTTGCCGAGCAAGGCCCTGATTGGGCCGGCGTGCTTGCGGAAATGCTCAACGTCTTGCACCGTGTAGCTGTCGCCCAGGCGTTGCCGGACGCGGTAGACAATGGCCAGGGCGATCGGGACCGTGTGCTTGCACTGGCGCAGGCATTGCCGGCCGAGGACGTACAGTTCTATTACCAGATGGGCCTGATCGGCCGGCGCGATTTGCCGTTGGCACCCGATCCGCGAAGCGGATTCGAGATGGTCATGCTGCGCATGCTCGCGTTCCGACCTGCTGACAGCGATAACGCACCGCGAACACCGTTAAAGACATTGGGAGTCAGTCCGGCCACGACTGATTCCAGATCAACCGAGGTGGCCGGTACTGCGGCATCCGCCGCACCGGAGCATGATCTGGCTGCAAAGCCCGTAGCGCCAGCGCCGGCCGCTGCGGTCAGCTCTTCGGTGCCGCCGCGGCCGGACCCTTTACCTGCACCTGCACCCTCGTTGATAGACCCGGCTCATGTCCAGGTTCCCGAGCCGCCGGCCGCTGCCGTGGAGGTCACGCCGGCTCCGACGCCTCAACCTGTGGCGTCGGAGTCGGCACCTTCGGTGGTCGACGTGCCGTGGAATGAGCCGCCGGCATCGTCACCGGTTGCGGTGGAAAGTGAGGCGGTAGAGCAACGGACCGCTTCGATTGAAACCGCTGAACATTTCGCTGCGGTCGTCGAGGTGAGCGAGCCTGACGATGAAGACCCCCCGCTGACTGACGAGGATTACTTCGAGGTCGAAACGCAGGCTGAAGCGTACCTGGACGGGCTGGATGATCCGGCGTCTGAGCAGCAGTCTGTCGAACCTGCCCCTGCGGTCGAACCGGCGACCGGGCTGGCCGCCGAGTGGCAGGATATTTATCTGAAACTCGGGCTGGCAGGCCTGACCGGCAGTATCGCGGCCAATTGCACGTTGATTTCCGTTGAGGGCGATCGCTGGCTGATGCACCTGGACCCGGCGCAAAGTGCACTGTTCAATACGACTCAACAGCGACGTCTCAACGATGCGCTGAATCAGTACCATGGGCGCACCCTGCAGCTGGATATCGAGTTGCAGACCCCGCAGCAGGAAACTCCGGCCCAGGCCGCGGCCCGCCGAAGGGGCGAGCGTCAGCAGGTGGCTGAGCAGTCGATTCAGGCCGATCCCGTGGTGCAACAGCTGATGCAACAGTTCGCCGCCGTCATTCGCGACGGTAGCATCGAACCCGTAGAACATTCCGAACCCTGATCCGAGGTAGACCCCATGATGAAAGGTGGCATGGCCGGCCTGATGAAGCAGGCGCAGCAGATGCAAGAAAAGATGCAGAAAATGCAGGAAGAGTTGGCCAACGCCGAGGTGACCGGCCAGTCCGGCGCCGGCCTGGTAAGCGTTGTGATGAACGGTCGACACGACGTCAAACGCGTCAGCCTGGACGACAGCCTCATGCAGGAAGACAAGGAAATTCTTGAAGATCTGATCGCCGCGGCAGTGAACGATGCGGTGCGCAAGATCGAGCAGAACAGCAAAGAAAAGATGTCCGGCATGACCGACGGCATGCAGCTCCCGCCCGGCTTCAAGATGCCCTTCTGATGGCCTCGGAGTGCCGTTCCAGGCACTCAGCCAGCGCGGTCGATTCGGCGCCGTGAATGACGCTATAGCGAAGCGAAATTCACGGCACTGTCTAAATATAACTCTACGAAATTACAGGCATTTTACGCCTGTTTACCATCGAGTGGGAGTGACCGGCACTGGCTGGCATCTCAGCTGAGGTTTCAAAGATCCCGCAGCTGAGCGATAGTCAGCAGGGCATC
>NZ_JAMOIE010000091.1 GCF_024448935.1 Stutzerimonas stutzeri | reverse complement strand
CGAATCAGCTTCGGGGCTGTCGCTGAAATGCCGTCAAGCTTTTTCTGCTCTTTGCGTTTGCTTGGCGCTTATGGCGTGCAGCTTGAAGCTGCTTCAATAGCCTTTGACGCTGTAGTCGACTACGAAGTCGGTGCCGAGCACTCGCGAGACACCTGTCTCGAGCTTGCCGTCGGCATGCAGCCGCAGCCAGCGATAGCCTGGTGCGCGTGTGTCGACCTGGAAGTCCTCGCTGCCGGGCGCGAACTGCACCCCTGTCGACGGGGTGGCCAGCAAGCGAACACCCCGACGCTCGCTATCGAATGCCTGGTGAATGTGCCCCCAGAGCAATGCTTTGACGCAGCTGAAACGGTCCAGCACCTCGAACAGCGCCTCAGGGTTGTGCAACCCGATGCTGTCCATCCAGCGACTGCCAATCGAAACGGGATGATGATGCAGGCAGACCAGGTGAGGCCGTTCCGGCGACTGCAGCAGGGTTCGTTCCAGCAAGTCCAATTGATCGTCACGCAGCATGCCGAAGACCGCGCCCGGCACCAGCGTATCGAGCATGACGACCCGCCATGCACCGATATCAAGCACAGGCATCATCATTTCGCTGCCACGGACGGCCTCCTGCATCGAGGTCAATTCATCATGGTTGCCCGGGCACCAGCGCGCCGGCGCATCGATACGCTCGGACAACTGGCGAAACCGCTTATAGGAGGCCAGTGAGCCGTCCTGAGAAAGATCGCCTGTCGCCAACATCAGGTCGATACGAGGCTGCTCTTGGAGCACCAGATCGACGACACGCTGCAGACTCTCAGCCGTATCCATGCCCAACAGCTGGCCGCCTGATTCGGCGAACAGGTGGCTATCGGTCAGTTGTACGAGCAATACCGAGTCGTTTTCAACAGTCAGCGGCGCAGCAGCCAAGACCCGTCTCCTTTGGCGAAATCGCAGAAGAATTATGCTGGCTGGGCGTTGCAGGGGTAAACCGCGCGATGCGGGCATGTATCACAGAACAGCTGGAAGCTGGAAGCTGGAAGCTGGAAGCTGGAAGCTGGAAGCTGGAGGCTGGAGGCTGGAGGCTGGAGGCTGGAGGCTGGAAGCGAATCGGCGTGGAGGGGCCGGAGCTGAACTGCCACGCTTTTACTTCATGCTACCGGCTTCAACTTGCGGCTGCTTTCATAGCACCGACTCCAGCTCATGGCCACAGGCCAGGCAGTGGCCGAGCCATTCCCCGAGGAACAGATTGAGCTGATTCTTCTCGTCAGGCTGATGCATCTGCGCGTTGGGATAGCTGTAAATGCCGCGGAAACGCCGAGCATTCTCGGCGCCGATCACCTCAGCCATACGCGCATCGTGATAGACCCGCACGTCCATCTGCGGCACAGGTAACCAAGGCAGGCAGTCTTGCTGACTGATGTGGACGGTGGTGGTGTAGGGGCAGCTCTCGGTCACTGTCAACACCAGCACGCCGAGCAGCCGGTCGCCCTGGCTCATGGCGATCCGACGTGTATCCGGGTGGCTGCGCATCGCAGGCAGCAAGCGCATCAGACGCATGTAGTTCGCCTCGCAGGCCGCCTGCAACTCCAACAGGTCGACGCGGTATCGCTCGCGGGTTCGCCTCATATCCACGCCTCCCTGATCTCGCTGCGGTTCAAGGCCAGCCACTGCAGGGCAATGATCGTAGCCGCATTATCAATCCGGCCGTCGCGCAGCGCCTCCAGTGCATCATCAAGAGACCACACAGCGGCACGGATATCTTCCCCCTCTTCTTCCAGCCCGAATACACCGCCCGCGCCGACACTGCTGCAGCGCCCAACATAGAGATGGATGCGCTCGGTGCTGCCTCCCGGGGACGGATAGTAAACAGACACCGGCCAGAGGTCGCCGAGCTCCAGGCCTGCTTCCTCGATCGACTCGCGACGCGCCACTTCCTCCGGCTGCTCGTCCTTGTCGATCAGCCCGGCCACCGTTTCCACCAGCCACGGATTGTCTCCCCGCGCCATGGCACCGACGCGGAACTGCTCGATGAGGACCACTTCGTCACGCTGCGGGTCGTAGGGCAGTACGCACACAGCATCGTGGCGCACGAACAGCTCGCGCTCGATCTCAGCGCCCATACCGCCTCGAAACAGACGATGGCGAAGACGAAACCGGTCAAGATTGTAGAACCCACTGAAGCAACGCTCGCGCCCGATGATCTCGACGTCGCCTGCTTCAGCTTTGAAAATATCGTTCATGCACTACTCACATATCGGTTTAGTCAAGCACCTGCCGGCACCGGAAAAAGGCTGCAACCGTCACGGCGTGAGCGGTCTCTCTGCTGCCATCGTAGCGCGCCGCTTGCACAGACGCAGCCCTTTGCAGACCATTCGCACGACGGAAGCTGCCCAGCTGGCAATTCTCGAACTTCGCTGCGCTCCTGCACTCGAACCCGCACCGAAACCGCCGCAGGAGCCAACCCATTGATACCAATCCGCACTGCCATCGTCTTGACAGCTTTCAGCCTGCTCATAGGCGGCTGCCAGCACTTCGGTGGCGAGCCGCCTGTGGAGGTTCGACAGATTCTCAGCGAGCAACGTCCAGCCGGCTGTCCTGCACAAGACGATAGCTGCCCATTGGTGAACATAGATACGCAGCTGTTTGAAAACGAGCCCGCACTGAACGCGCTGATCGACAGACGCCTACGCGAGATGACGGTCGACAGCCCAGATGTGCAGGTTCCTGCAACGCTCGAGGGCTACCAGCAAAGCTTCCTGCAGGACGCAGAACCCGGATGGGCGAGCTACCTGCAAGCCAAGCTGCGCCAACAGCACGGGCCGCTGCTGGTGGTCGAGCTGTCGAGCTACCTTTACACAGGCGGCGCGCACGGCGTGCCCCGTCGCGGCTTTATCAATTACGACCACGAGCAGAACCGTGAGCTGAAGCTCGCCGACGTGCTGCTTCCAGGCAAGGAAGGCGCCTTCTGGCGCGTTGCTGCGCAGGCGCATCAGCGATGGCTGCTGGCCAACCAGCACGATGCCGCGTTCAGCCATCGGTGGCCTTTTCAGCAGACCTCCAATGTGGCGTTTCTGCGAGACAAGGTGCTGCTCAAATATGACGTCTACAGCATCGCGCCCTACTCGAGCGGCCATCCGGAGCTGGAGATCCCGTACGAGGAGCTGGACCGCATCCTGTCGATACACGACTGACTCAGTTAGGGCTCAGCCCCTCACCAGGCATTGGCTTACCTTCATGCTGGCGGTACAACCAGTCGACGATTTCCTCGCGCGGAGCATAGCCATCAACAGTCGCCCGAAGGATTTTCCTGATCTGCCCAAAGTCATCGTCCTGCAACGCCTGCATGAGACTGGCCATAACCAGGCGAAAATCATCCCACGGCAGGTAGTGTTCGTCAGCCGACATGATCATCGGGTGTTCGGTCGGCGTAACGTTATCGCCGATCAGCAATTCCTCGTAGAGCTTTTCGCCGGGCCGCAAACCGGTGAACTCCACGGCGACATCCCCTTTCGGATTCTTTTCGCAGCGAACCGACAGACCGGACAGATGAATCATCTTTTCGGCCAGCTCGACGATTTGCACGGGTGCTCCCATGTCCAGCACAAAGACGTCGCCACCCTGTCCCATCGAGCCGGCCTGCAGCACCAACTGCGCCGCCTCGGGGATGGTCATGAAATACCGGGTGATTTTCGGGTGCGTGACCGTCACCGGCCCGCCCCGGCGAATCTGCTCGCGGAACAGCGGGATAACCGAGCCTGACGACCCCAAAACATTACCAAAGCGCACCATGGTGAAGCGTGTCTTGTTGAGCTGATTAACCCCACCCGGATGGCCATAGAGTACCGGCGCAGCCTCCCGACTGAGCGCCTGAAGGGCCATCTCGGCGAGCCGCTTGGTACTGCCCATAACGTTAGTGGGACGCACGGCCTTGTCGGTGGAAATCAGCACGAAGTGCTTTACACCTGCCTGAATGGCCGCCTGGGCACAGTGGAGTGTGCCCAGCACATTGTTCTCGACCCCTTCGGCCATATTGTGCTCGACCATCGGCACGTGCTTGTAGGCGGCTGCGTGATAAACCGTGCTGACATTCCATGTATTCATCACCGCCAGCAGGCGATCCGGATTGCGAACGGAACCCAGGATCGGAACCAGATCGAGCGACAGGGAACGCTCATGGACACGCTGCTCCAGTTCGCCATGGATGCAGTAGAGGCCGTACTCGCTATGATCGAACAAGATCAACGTTTTCGGACCAAGCGCCATGATCTGGCGGCTGAGCTCCGAGCCAATCGAGCCCGCAGCCCCAGTAACGAGCACCACATTGCCGCGAATGCAATGTTCGAGCAGCTGCTCGTGGGGCGCCACGCTATCTCGACCAAGCAGGTCAGCTATGTCGACTTCCTGAATGTCTTCGACCTTGACGCGACCACTCGCCAGATCCATAAAACCCGGTACTGACCGTATGTGCAGGGGGAAGTGCTCAAGCGCGGCCAGTATTTCCCGCCGTCGGGCGCGGCTGGCCGAGGGGATCGCCAGCAACACCTCGGTCGCGCCGGTTTCCTCGATCAGCTTGGCGATATGCCTGGGCTTGTAGACTTTCAGCCCGGAGATGACCCGGTTGGCGATGTCGCCATCATCATCGATAAACGCCACAGGGCGCATCGACCGTCCCATTCGGAGGGCCGCGGCCAGCTGGTTCCCGGCAGCGCCCGCGCCGTATATGGCAACCCGCGGCAAGCCATCGTCACGCGCAAACGGGTTAGCCAACCCGACGCTGTACCAGTCACCCAACACATACTGGCGAAGCAGCAGCCGCAGGCCTCCCAGCAGAATCAGGCTAAGCCACCAGTAATTGAATACCATCGAACGAGGAACGAGCGCCGGAGCGCCGCGGTACCAATACACCGCCAGCGCCAGCAACAACGAAGACAGGGTTACTGCCTTGGCGATCGTAACCAGCGCATCATTGCCCAGGTAACGCATGACAGCGCGGTACATGCCGATGCGGATAAACAACGGGATGGCCAGTAGCGGCGCTGCGGCAAACAACCATGCGTGCGCACCCAGAGGATCGACCAGTTCGAAGGAGCCAAGCCGCACGACAAAGGCCAGCCACAAGGCCAGCCACACCAACACCACATCGGCCGAGACCTGCAACAGCCGCTTGTACCGCCTCGGCAACCCTAACAGATAGTCACGTAGCATCCATCAACCTGCCTGATCGCACTTGTTCAGCCTAAGAAGCGGGCCCGCCCGCAAGATAAAACCGTCAGCGTTCGCGGGCATGGCCCGCTCCCACAAAAAACCCTACCACCGTAGGCGCGGGTCATGCCCTGCGAAAAAACGCCTCACACACGCTCCGCCGCACCTGCACGGAGCCAGATGCACAAGCCCATCAATGGCAGATAGGCAATCACCAACGCCACGGCGCCATCGACTCGACCGGCGGCGACTCCCAACGCCCAGGGCAGAAGCCAGCCAAGGTTGATCAGCGCGACCGACAAGGTTATCGGAACATGCCGCCCTACCCGGCGTGCAGCAGCCTGATACGCATGACTACGATGCGCTTGATATACCGCCTCGCCACGCAGCAGACGACGCAACAGGGTAAAAGTTGCATCGACAATGAACACCCCCAGCAATATCAGCCAACACCAGAAAAACCGCGGCTGCTGCCCTGCCGCCTGCAGCACAAAAACGCCAATGACGATGCCAAGAAAGCCGCTCCCGGCATCCCCCATGAATATACGCGCCCATGGGAAATTCCAGCAGAGAAAACCCGCCACAGCGCAGACCAGCAGCAACTCGGGGACCCCGGCAACCAAAGCCAAACCACCTGAATCGGCTGCAGCGTAGCAAAGCACGGCGCCACCGCAGGCACAGATCGCCTGAACCGCCGCCAGCCCATCGATGCCATCCATGAAGTTGTACAGATTAAGCAGCCAGACCAGGAAAACGACAGCAAGAAGGTGACCTGCCCATCCGAAATCGAAAGGCGCACCGAAGATGACCAATGGAGGCAGACCACCCAACCAGTACAGCGACCAGCTGGCGCCCACAAAGTGGCCCAGCAAGCGCCAGCGGGCCGCGATGTGGCCATGGTCGTCCGCAAAACCGAGTGCTGCGATGCCGCTCCCGGCCCCCAGCAGGGCAAACGCCAACGTTCCATCCACCACTCCCCAGGACCACAGCACCATGATTGATGCCAGATACACAACCACAATTGCCATACCACCGCCGCGCGGGGTAGGGACCGTATGAGCACTGCGCGCGTTTGGTGTATCCAGCAGGCTGCGCTTCAATGCGTAACTACGCAGCGCACCGGTAAAGCCATATGAACTCAACGCCGCAAGCACAAACACCAACCCGATCATGTGTGCCGCCGCTGTAGATAGTCAGTCGCGGTCTTGCGCAGTGCCTCGTCCATGCCAACGGGCGGCGACCAACCCAGGAGCGAACGCGTCTTACTGATATCGACCTGTAGCGAGCCGCACAACCGATCATAAGCGGCACGCTTGCCGAAAAATCCGGCCACCGCCTCCAATCGCGCCACCGGTATTGGCATCAATCGTACGGGCGTGCCCAGCGCCGAAGCCAGGCGCCGGAGCAGGTCCGTTGTCGACAGATCTTCACCATCAGCGGCCAGCAAAGTCTCGTTCGCGGCAGCCGGATGCTCGATGCAGGTGACGATCAGATCGACAAGGTTGTCCACCGCAATAAGGCTTCGCTTGTTGCCGACGTCACCGAGCGGCAACGGTACGCCGCTCATCAGCCAGCGCATCATGCTGCGGAAATTACCCTTCACACCGGGCCCGTACACCAGGGGTGTTCGGATAATGACCACCTCCATCCCCGTTTCGGCAGCAAGCGCTCGCAGCCCGCTTTCAGCCTCAAACTTGGATTGCGCGTAAGGGTCGGCTGGCGGTGGAGAGACGTCATCAGCGGCGAAAGGCCTACCTGGAAGGGTCGCTTCACCGTTTACCTTTATCGAGCTGATAAAAATGAACCGGCGGGCGCCCGAAGCGACGGCGCTACGCGCCAGTTCGAGCGTGCCCTCGACGTTGACCTTGCGAAATTCCGCCAGGGGGTCCGCGGCATGATCCTGCATGACATGAACCCGCGCGGCACAGTGAACGACGGTATCGACGCCCTCCACCTGAGTACCCGCTGCAAAGGTGCGGTTGAGCGATACCGGAACAGGCACCACACCAACCGGCAACAGCGAATCCACACGGCGTATCCAGGCAAGGACCTGCACGTCCGGCCGGGTCACGAGCCGCCTCAACAGCGCTCCACCCACAAAACCCGTCCCGCCTGTTACCAGAATCTTGCTTTTCAAGCTCAAGGGTTCTCCGACAAATGCAGCCATCCGTAGCTGCCTGGCGGCAATTCTACGCGTTCATTCCTTGGGAATGCCCGGATTCCGGTGACCGCGCCGATACAAACCGCCAGCAGAACCGCATCCGGCATATCGGGGCGCCGAAACCGCCACGTTCAGCCCCTGGCACGCTCAACCCCCGGAAGTCGCGCGACACCGAGACGCAATCGGATAGCCGTCATTCCGCTGTTCAGCGAAGGTGAAGTCGCTCGAACTTCCGCGCGCTTTTCCAAGCAAGGAACGATGACCGACGATTCAAGCGGCAGGCGCCAGCCACCGCACTTCGCACCCACATCGCTACACAAGCGGACGGGATTGCAGCGACGGTGCCGGCCATCTCGCAATCACGAACCAACACGTCCATACCGGTCCTCGAACCGAACGATATCGTCTTCGCCCAGGTACGCACCGGACTGAACCTCGATGAGCTCCAGCGGCACCTTGCCCGGATTCGACAGCGAGTGCTTGACGCCCAGCGGAATGTAGGTGGACTGGTTTTCCGATAGGATCAGTTCATTGTCGCCGCATACTACCCTTGCCGTGCCGGACACCACGATCCAGTGTTCGGCACGGTGGTAGTGCAATTGCAGCGAGAGGCACTCGCCGGCCAGCACCGTGATGCGCTTGACTTGATAGCGCTCGCCCTTGTCGACCGTGTCGTAATGACCCCAGGGGCGACTGACGAGCGGGTGGCTGACGAACTCCTCGCGCTGCTCGGCCTGCAGCCGCTGGACGATCTGCTTGACCTGCTGACATTGATCCTTGTGCGCCACCAGCACCGCGTCCTTGGTCTCGATAACCACCAGCCCCTCGACTCCCACCGTAGTGACCAGACGATGGTGCGACTGCACCAGGCTGTTGCGGGTATCGACGGACATCACATCGCCCTGAAGACTGTTGCCAGCCACATCACGCTCGCTTACGTCGAGGATGGCAGCCCAGCTGCCGAGATCGTTCCAGCCAGCATCCAACGGCACCACCACGCCAGCATCGGTATGCTCCATCACCGCATAATCGACCGACTCGTCATCGCACAGCGCGAAGTGCTCGGCAGGAACATGCAGGAAATAGTTGTCATCCTCTGCGTGTTGCAGGGCAACGCGGCAGGCAGCCAGAATATCGGGACGCAGGCGCTCTAGCTCATCGAGGAACCGGGATGCGCGAAACATGAACATTCCGCTGTTCCAGAGATAACAACCGGATTGGAGATACGCCTGCGCGCGCTCGGCCGAGGGCTTTTCCTTGAAGGCGGCAATCGTGCTACCCGTCTCGCCCAATGGCTCGCCGCACTGGATATAGCCGAAACCGGTTTCAGCGTGGGTCGGCGTGATGCCGAAGGTCACCAGGCGTCCTGCGTTGGCATGGGTCGTTGCCGATGCGATTGCCGCCTGGAATGCCTGCTCATCCGGAATATGGTGATCGGCAGCAAGGATCAGCAGCAGCGGGTCATTCCCGTCGCGAGAAGCCTGTAACGCAGCCATCGCAATGGCAGGCGCCGTATTGCGCCCCATCGGCTCGAGAATGATTTTGCCACTCGGCCGCCCAGCGATTCGCAACTGCTCAGCCACCACAAAACGGTGCTGCTCGTTGCTGACGACGATCGGCAGAGCATGATCCAGCCCGTCCAGCCGAGCCAGCGTCCGCTGAATCATGGACCCTCGCCCTTGGCCGTCCAGTGCCAAGAACTGCTTGGGGAGGCTCTGGCGCGACAACGGCCACAGACGGGATCCGTTGCCTCCGGCGAGGACTACAGGCGTGAACATTCAAAACTCCATTTCAACTGGCGAGCAGGAACCGACGAGCTTGCGCAGCCATAGCTTCGCAAGGAACGAAACCTGACCAACCAAACATCGGCTGACAAAAAGTCGTGCAGTTTAGGCTGGACGCTGGCGCTCGCCAAGCAGTAGCGCACTTGCTGACGCGTACTCTCCTCGCCAGTGCCCGGAACGCTCTGTAAACTAGCGCGCCAGCCTCTGGCCAATAGAGATCACCCATGCAACGCACGCTCATCACAGGCGCGAACGGATTCGTTGGGCAACAGCTCTGCAGATTGCTCCAGCAATCTGGGCATCATGTCATTGCGGTGACGTCACGTGCAGGTCGACCGGTCCCATTTGCCCAGGAAACCTTTAGTTGCGATATCCGCGAAGCGCAAGACATCGGCCAGATCGTCCGCGAAACCGCGCCATCGCACATCGTGCACCTCGCCGCCATCACTCATGTCCCGAGAAGCTTTGAGGTGCCCCAGAACACCTGGCAGACCAACGTGATGGGCAGCATCAACGTGCTTGAGGCGGTAAGAAGTTTCGCACCGAAATGCTTTATCCTTTTTGTCAGCTCTGGGGATGTCTACGGGGCGGCATTCAAACAAAATGTACCACTCGACGAGAGCGTCGCCTGCCTTCCGCAAAATCCCTATGCGGCCAGTAAATTTGCTGCCGAGACGGCTTTTTATGAATATTTTCGGCGCGGCATTCGCGGTGTAGTGGCTCGCCCCTTCAATCACATCGGCGCCCATCAGTCGCCCGACTTTGTAACCGCCTCCTATGCTCGCCAGATTGCCTTGATCGAGGCGGACAAGCAGGAGCCGATCCTGAGGGTAGGCGACCTTCAAGCCAGTCGCGACTTCCTCGACGTAGCTGACGTTTGCCGGGCTTACGAGCGATTGTTGACGGTCGCGCCCCAAAATCATGATTCGCCGAAATGCTTTAACGTCTGCTCAGGCCAGTCTCTCCGGGTTGCAGAGGTGTTGGACACTCTTCTCCAAATGAGCCGCTCGAGCATTACCGTCGAGCAAGACCCGGCCCGCATGCGGCCATCCGACATTCCCTTCGCTGTCGGCGACAGTCAACGCCTGCAACGGCTTTCTGGCTGGGCACCGACGACCAACCTGAACGACACGCTACGGCATTTGTTGAACTATTGGCGGGCTGAGGTGGCTGCCGGCTGATGAAGCTTTGGATAAACACAGAGTCGCTTACCCCTCCCCTTACTGGTATCGGCAATTACACCTTTAACCTCTTGAGCGCGTTGCTAAACATCCCGGAAATACAACAGATCGATTGCTTTTCCGGGTACCGATTTTCATCGGCCTCACACGCACTTGAGAAATGCAGAAGCGCATGCGTAGCCGTGCATGACAAACCAGGCCCGACCGAAACACCAACCCACCTAGCGGTCAGCGGGACTATCAAGCACAGGCTCAGGCAGTCCGCGCTCGCTTATAGCGCAAGGGAAGCATTACGAAACGCTGCCGTGCGCATTACCGGGTGCAGCAAGCAAAGATTCGTCTATCACGAACCAAGCTTTATCCTCAAAGCTCATCGCGGCCCGAGCGTTACCACCATCCACGACCTCTCGTTCATTCGTTATCCCGACTTCCACCCGCGTCAGCGAGTCAGATGGCTGGTCAAACAGCTCCCGCGCACCCTTGAGCGTGCCGATGCAATCATCACTGACTCCGAATGGGTGCGGCAGGAACTCATACAAACCTACCGCGTCGATCCGAGTATCGTCACCGCCATTCACCTTGGCGCTGCTCAACACTACCGCCCGCAAGCCGCTCCGGACGCCCGACAGGTGCTGAACCGATACGGGCTCCGTTACGGCCAATATCTCCTGTTCATCGGCACACTGGAGCCCCGCAAAGGCGTCGACACGCTGCTCGATGCCTTTGCGGCGCTACCTACCGTACTTCAGCACTCATTCCCCCTCATCCTTGCCGGTGCGTCGGGCTGGAAAAATGAAGCACTGCAGACCCGTATCGAAAACGTGGCTCGCACAAAAACACTCAAACATCTGAGTTTCGTACCCGAAGCGGATCTTCCGGCGCTGTACTCAGGCGCGGCCCTGTTCATCGCTCCATCTTTATATGAAGGTTTCGGCCTGCCTACGCTTGAGGCAATGGCCTGCGGTACACCTACCCTGTGTACGGCAGACACCTCGATGGCCGAATTTAGCGAGGGTGCCAGCAGCCTGTTCCGCCGGGGAGACAGCTGCCACTTGGCCGAGCACATCCAGCATTTGCTCGAGCATGACGACGCAAGAAGCGAACTGGCTAAAAAGGGACTGCAACGAGCAGGGCAACTGACCTGGGAGCGCTGCGCAAGAAACACCTATGACGTTTATAGGAGGGTGGCTGTTTAAGTCAGCGATATCGCGGCTCAGGCCACTACCGCCCGCGAAGCGCAATGCAAAAAACTGGTACCCACAAAACGACGTATCCGGGCCAGGTTCGCCGGGGCTATTGAATCCCGACTTGCTTGTCAGCAGCATTGCAGCAGTCGAGGACGAAGCCTCGGCATTGGCTGCAATCGGTCAGATAGCCGCCAAGTACGGCTCGGCACCCAACGACGCCAGTGGCGACCATGAGTCGAACACTGGTGAAGTCAACGTTCATCTGCTGCCAGCAACCGCTCAGCACATAGAGATCGGCAACTTCGAAACGAATCTGGACCAATTCGGCATGTTATCCGAACTGACCGCTCTCGTTGGATCGCTCACCTATGTTGGCGAGCCCGATACATTGGAAGAGCTGCACACACGCCCGAGTACTTCACCGGCGTAGCGGGTCAGGCCGCGTTAATCAGAGGCTCGCAACTGCTAGTCGTCGATCTAAACGGTGATGGTCGGCACGACGCCGCTGACGACCTTAGCGTCAGCCTTGCGGGAGTTTTCCAGCTGGAAAACCGGAATTTTCTTGGGAGTGATGAGGCAGGCCAGCCAACACTGCCGGGCGACGCTGGACAGGCCGATATTCTGCCATCGACGCCGGACGTTGCGGATATTCATACACTGTTCCCGGGTGACGGCAGCTTGCTAGTCGAAGATTTCGAAGCGAGCCTGGATCGTTTCGCGATGTCGGCAGAGCTAAAAGCGCTGATTGGACAATTTACCTATGTCGGCGAGCCGGATAACCAGGAAGAGCTGCATACACCTGAATATTTCACTGGTGTAGCTGGCCAGGCTGCACTGCTACGGGACGCTCAGCTATTGGTTGTCGATGTTGATGGAGACGGTAGGTACCTGACCGCGAACGACCTCAGCATCAGCTTGCCTGGTGTGTTTCAACTGGAAGATTGGAACTTCATCGCCTAAACAAGGCCAGACAGGACCCAACGGATGTAGCCCTTCGGCAGAGGGGCTACATGAGCCAGAGTCGTCTTTATACGCAGCCAAATGCCCTGCTACGCCAGCCAGATGCCCTCATCGAGCGCGCCACTCACCTTGACCTGGTTTTCCGTGCTCTCGGAAAAGGACGCCAACACCTCCGCCCCACTCAGCCCGGCAGCCATTTCGCCGACCCAATAGGCGTACCCGGCCGGATCGGGCTCTCGATGCAGCACATTCACATAGTACTGGGTGATAAGCGCATCGTTGCTGAGCTCAGCGCCGTAAAGGGACTCGAACTCGGCGCTATGCACGAACCCGCTTGCGGCCTCCTGCAAGGTTAAGCCCGCATCGATTCGATCGATCCAATAGTTGAGGCCGCCGATATCCGGCTGTCGGTCAAAAGCGGCCTGGTACAGGCGATACGCACTCCCCGCGGCCTCCCCCGCGCCGACATCAACCGCCAATACACCATCAGAAAATTTCAGCCGCTCGACACCACTCAGGTGGTCGATATCACCGGCCGCATTGTGTCTGCTGACCACAGCACCGCTTGAGCCGATGGCCACGCTATAGTCGCGTCTTTCAGAAGCGAATACCAACACGTCCAATCCTGTCCCTGCCAATACCGCATCCGCCTGAGCTGTGGCATAAAGCACGTCGTTCGCCGCCGTACCGTGAAGGGTGTTAGTCGCAACCCATTCCCCTAGCAGTTCATCGTTGGCACTGATCGCCGCGACCAGCTGCTCATAGGTGTAGCCCACATCGGCCCAATAAGCCTCAGTGGCGGAATAGCTCGAGCGCACCCCGATAATGGTCGGCACCTCGTTGTCGAAGACGAAGAGTGGCCCGCCGGAGCTTCCCGGCCCCATCAGCTCGTTTGCGCCGCCCTGCGTCGCCTGATAAACCTCATAACGGCTCAGCGATTGCACGAGAAGCGCACCGTACATCATGCCTGTACTGCCTTCCGGGTAGCCGATCTGATACGCCAGCTGCGTCGTATCGTAACCAGGGGCGAGGTCGAAATAACCCAGCTGATCGCCCACCGCCTGGCTCAGACCGATCAAGGCAACGTCCGCCTGCGATTCGACAAGGGTCAGAGTGTCATTGTTACTGTCTTGAAAGGTTTCCGCAGGGAAGCCGAGAGCGCTCCAGCGAACCCCTTCCAAATCGATCAGGGAAGCGCTTTCATAGCGATAGCTGCTGGTGTTGTAGTCCACCCCCAGCGCAATGCGGATATCAGTGGCCCAGCCTCCCGCATCAGGGTCATACAGCACGTGGGTGGCCGTCAGCAGATCGTTTCGGCCCACAAGCGCGCCCGTGCCCAAGGCAGCACTGCCGTCAGGAAAGGTAACGTACAGGTGAGCAACGGCACGGTACGGATAAACACTCAGTTCTGTGACTTCTTGGTTCACGATGGAGACCAGCGCAACATGACGGATCGATGCGTCATGATACCGAGTGCTTTGACTGCCGTGCGCCTTCATCACGCAATCAACAATCCGACTGCTGGCGGGGCCACCAAGGCTGCTCTGCTAAATTACGTAACTTCCGCCTTCGCTCAGGCGGAGCGGCCGGCGAATCTCGTCAGGTTCGCAAGCCTCCGCGTCCTGGCACACCCGCCCGCGAGCCGATAATACCCTATACATCCGCGGCTTTTCGCACCGCCAATAAGGATCCGCCGTGAGCGCTTTGCCAGCCTGCCCCCAACGGTTGAGATCCGGCTTCGCGGGCATGGCCCGCTCCCACGGCGGTGCCTGGGCTCTGTAGGAACGGCCCATGGCCGCGAATGACCCCGCACCGGTGGGGAAATAACGCTTCGCCGGCATGGCCGCTCCCACGGCGGTACCTGGGCTCTGTAGAACGGGCCACGCCGGTTAACCGCTTAGCGGAAGAAAGGAAAAACGTGGTCTGTCCCCGATTTCACGATGCCGGCGGAGAACGAACGGCTGCGATTTATACGCCTGGTGGCCTCAGCTAAACTCACGACCCGAACCCGCAAGCCTAGTTGACCCACGTGCTGGAGCGCATCGCCGAACACCCGATCAATCGGGTCGACGAACATGCTGCCCTGGAACGTTTCTCTCACTCCCACGGAACCCTGCGAGGCGTCTGATCCATGGTCAAAACTGCTCGTTTGTCCAAACCCGAACCTGATGTGTTGCTCCTATACATTGAATTGAAGTGGATCGAACCTGCCATCTGGCGCCGTGTGGCCGTGTCCGAGAACATTACCTTGGGCAAATTGCACACGGTGATCCAGCGCGCGATGGGCTGGGAGGGCGGCCATCTGCATGAGTTTGAAATTGCCGGTGAACACTACGGCATTCCTGACCCTGAAGGATGGGGTCCACCCGTGAATCCGGAGGCCCGCAAGACTCTGATCAAAGCGTTATCCGGGAAAAAAACGTTTCGCTATCTCTATGATTTCGGCGACGGCTGGGATCACCGGATCAAAGTCGAAAAGAAATTGCCCGCTGATGCCTGCCCTCAAGTGCCATATTGCATCGACGGTGCCAATGCTTGCCCGCCGGAGGATATTGGCGGTGGACCGGGTTATGTCGACTTTCTTGAAGTGATGGCAGACCCCGACCACCCAGAGCATGAGGAGATGATGCAATGGCATGGCGGCACCTTCGATCCAACGGTTTTTGACTGCAATCGCGTCAACCAATGGTTAAAGGAGATTAAGGTCTGAGTTTTTGATTCGCAGCCCTGAGCAACCGGTGACCATTGAAGACACGAATGCCGCCATCACGGCGCACGAGCTTCCGCCCGGTGATCGGCCTGGATACCAACGTTCTGCTGCGCTACATCGTCCAGGATCATCCAGACCAATCCAGCAAGGCCAACGCACTGATCGAATCGCTGCCTCCAGAATCACCCGCTTCGTTGCCACGGTGCCGGTAGTCGAGCTGGTCTGGGTGCTGCAGTCCTGCTATCGATCCGACAAAGTGGAAATTGTCGCGGTGCTGTAAGCGATCCTGACCGCGAAGGAACTGGTAGTGGATCGGTCCGAAGTCGTCTGGCAAGCCCTGCGGCATTTCTCCGAGTCGAATGCAGACTTCGCGGACTGTCTCATCGAACGGTGCGCCAACGCTGCCGGATGCGAGTGCCTCGTTACGTTTGATGAGAAAGCCGCCAAGACTGCGGGTATGCGTCGCCTAGCCTGAGCAAGGACGGCGACCATCACGTACCGTAAGCCAAAAGCTTCGCCCCGGGGCGGGCCTCCCGCAAGACCAAAAGCAGTGTGCTTGCCCTCACGCCATCCTTGCCATAACGTAAGGAACGCGAATCGCCAACCTCCGAATCATCCGCACAAAATCCGCAGGCCAAGCCATCAATGAACACCGTCGACGTGCGCTGTCAGCAGCGCCTGGACAACTTCCGCAAGGCTCTGCTTCAGCTTGATGAAGCGGTTGAGCTCATGGCGCAACGCGAGCTGTCGAAACTTGAAAAACAAGGCGTCATCCAGGGCTTCAAATATTGTTACGAGCTTGGCTGGAATACGTTAAGAGATTTCCTCGTCTGGCAGGGCATCGACGGCATCGTTGGCTCGCGCGACACCATTCGCGAGGCGTTCAGCAAAGGCCTGATCAGCGATGGCCATGGCTGGATGCAAATGCTCACGGACCGCAACCGGACCTCACATACCTACAACGAGGAAACAGCCGAGGCGATCCTGACCAATATCCAGTTGCAGCACCATCCGCTGCTAAAGGCGCTGGAGCAAACGATGTCCAGCCGGGCCGAGGCAAACCCATGAAGCCGGAAGACTCGGGACTATCCGAAGAAGACGTTCAAGCGATCTGCAAAGCACTTGGACTTTGCCCCAAGGTTAGCGAAGCAATTCTCTACGGGTCCCGCGCAAAAGGTAGCTACCGGCCCGGTTCGGACATCGACCTGACCCTGATAGGCGATGAGCTCACACATCATGACCTGCTCAACATCGAACTGGCGTTGGATGACCTGCTTCTACCTTACAAGATCGACCTCTCCCTGCATCATCAGATCGACAATCCGCAACTACTCGATCACATCGCCCGAATTGGAAAGTCGTTCTACAAAGCAACGGATTAAATCCCGCGCCGCTTTCGTGGCGCGACCCGCGGCGAATGCGGCCTCTGCCAGCTCAAAAGCAAAAGCTTCGCCGCCAGGGCGGGCCTCCAACAACCAAAGGCTTACTCAGCCGGCCCCACCCTGCGCTGCTGATAGACCATATCGACGGTTTCTCCTTCCGGCACATACCCGGCTCCGGGCGGACGCCCACCCCTACCTTCTGCCTATCGCCTTTTCCGCTCTGTTGGAAGCGTTAAGTATCCCCGATTTAATTTGTAGGAACGTGTAGGAACGGGCCATGCCCGTGAACCGCGTAGCGGAAGAAAGGAAAAACGTGGTCTGTCCCCGATTTAAGAGTGAAGAGGGTGGAGGGTGCTCAGTGCTTGATCTCGGCACGGAGCGCCTTGACCTCGGCTTCGGTCAAGCCTGCGGCCTGTGCAATCTGGGTGTCTGTCAGAATGTTCATACTGATCAGGTTGCGGGCGGTCTCGCGTTGGGCTTTCTGAATTCCGATCCGTTCGCCTTGCCGGATACCTTTCTGGATGCCGCGCTCTTCCCACTGTCCAGGCCACTTCTTGATGCGTTCGGCCAACATGTCGTGTACCTCGTGTAAATCCTGTAAGTCGTTGAACTCGGGCAGCTCCACTCCCGGCGCCCGGTGGGGAAGCATCACGCGACGAATCCACACCACGAAGGCACGCCGCAGTCAAGTCACCCCTGCTCGCAGGTAATCCAGCGACTGAGCCGAGTTCTTAGGTCACACAGCCTGGTCTCGCTCACCGCTCCCATCTGCCCCAGCAGCAAGGCACCATTCAGCACCGCGACACGTGACAGCCGAAACACGCTGGAGACCTTGAGGCCGGAGGCCGCGAATTCCTCAGCCTCCGATGTCAGCACCCAGTCGAGACCCGGTTCGGCCTGATGTAGACGAGAGGAAACCATACAGACGAGCCAGTCATCCTGAGTATGATCGAGCCGGCGCAGCAAGAGTACCGGGCGCTTCTTGCTGTGCGTCAGATCGGTATAGGGAAAGGGCATCAAGGCAATCTGACCAGCACGCTTCATTGCCAGCGTTCCTTGAGATCTTCCTCCGAGTAGAGATCAGGCTCGTCTTCCAGACCACGCATCGCTTGCTCTACGCTCAGAGTGTGGAACTGCTTCTCTGACCAGTCAGCTTGGTCAGCACGCTCCTGATGACCATATCGCTGCTCCAGGAAGGTAACGAAATCAAGCACCTCCTGCTGGCGGGCGGCCGATAGCCGGCTGACCTTGGTAATGAGTTCTTCAAGCTGCATCGCGCTTACCCCATGCAAGCCCTGTACTGCGATCAGGATAGCATAATGCTAACTGGCTTCCGCGCGGCCCCGCGCCACCGACAGGGCCAACTGAGCGGACGACAGAACCGGCACCAACGGCACCCGGCCGCAGCCGGTAAGCAACCGCCTCATGCCCAGAGCACCCCACCGCCGTGTCATGCGGCCCCTCCTGGGTCAGCTATCAAAATCAAAGCTCAGCTCGTCGTCGCCTTCGCCGAACAGCGCATCCAGGTTCGCCGGGGCGGCTACGCTTCCCGGGTTGAGCCGCGCCAGGCGGGCGAGCAGGTGGGTCTGTTGAATGGAGAAGTTCACCGCATAGGCGATGGGCAGGGCCTGGGCGTTGCGTAGCGCGAGGAACGCCGTGTCGTCGAGCTGGGCGAGCGCGCGCTCGTCGATCATGTGCAGGCCCTCGATCCGGATGCCGGCGGCCTGTTGGATGGTGTCGGGCCAGGGGGCGATCACCTTGGCGCGGGCCAAGGCTTGCAGCGCCTTGTGGGTGGCCTGCTGTTTGCGTTGTTGGTTATAGGTGTCCTTTTGTTTGTCATCCCTTTGTTTAATCAGGCTAGCCGCTACCGGGCGAGCGTCAAGAACAAAGTGGGTGTCCCTTTGTTGCCCCGCAAAGAAAGGCGCGCCGCACGCAGCGGCAAACGCAGTGATACCTGGAGATGTCGTCAAGGCTGACGAGGGTGGAGCGAGGTTGTGTCATGGCGGCGATCCTTGCCGGGCCCGCTCAATGCGGGCAATGGATGAAGCGTAGCGCAGACGGCTAGGTCAGCAAAACAAAGTGGGTGTCCTTTTGTTTGGATGCTTATACCGGTGTGGAAGATCAGTGCCTGTCTTCGGCACGCAGGGCTTGCACACCTTCAACCGTCAACCCCGTGGCGTCGGCGATCTGCTCGTCACTCAGCACCCCCAGCTTGATCAGGTTATGGGCAGTCTCTTGCCTGGCTTCCAGGCGGCCTTCCTGACGACCTTCCAGGCGACCTTCCTGACGGCCTTCG
>NZ_JAMOIE010000090.1 GCF_024448935.1 Stutzerimonas stutzeri | reverse complement strand
TTTTCTCGAACCCTATCGAAACGAACTGCCGGTGTTCGAAAGCCAGTTCGACCTGATTACCGGGTACGCCGCCGATGATCCGGTACAGCTGAATCGGGTCGAGCGCCTTGGTCGGCTGCATGAGCAATGGGTGGCGTTTGCCGAGGAGGCGATCGCCCGCAGGGCTCGCAACGAATCCGTCGTTGAGTATGTGCGCAGCCGGGAAGGATTGAAGCTGAAGGAAGAACAGCGTCGGCTGCTCAACGACTTCATTGCCTACGAACGACAACTCCGAGCCGAACGTACCGATACGTCCGAAACGATCACCACCGCGTTGATCGGCGGCTTTCTGCTGTTCAGTCTGATCTTCAGTGGCCTGCTGGTCTATTTCGGGCGGCGTGACCTGATCAGTTTGTCGGACAGTTATTCGGAGTCGCTCCAACAGCAACAGGCGCACGCCGCCGCACTGGAAAAACAGGCCTGGTATCGAACCGGCCAGACCCAGCTCAGCGAGTCGCTGATCGGTGAGCAGGCCTTGCCGACGCTGGGCCAGAACGTGCTTGGTTTCCTGGCGCGCTACCTCGGCGTTGCGGTCGGGGCGCTGTATGTCACCCAGGAAGGCAAACTGCAGCGGGTCGCGGAATTCGGCTGGGATCGGGACCGGTTGCATGCCGGCCGCAATCTTGAGCTGGGCGAGGGATTGGTGGGCCAGGTGGCGTTGGAACGTCGCGTAATGCAGCTCGACCATGTGCCGCAGGGTTATCTGAACGTGAGTTCGGCGCTGGGCAGCGCCGCCGCCTCGTCCGTGCTGATCTTCCCGGTGGAAGACAGCGGCATGCTCAACGCCGTGCTGGAAGTCGGCTTCCTGCGACCCCTGCGTGACGAGGACAACGAGTTGCTGCGGCGGGTCAGCGACAATATCGGCTCGGCCATCGAGGCTGCGCGCTATCGCCAGCAGCTGCAGCGCATGCTTGCCGAAACCCAGCAGCTCAACGAGGAATTACAGGTCCAGCAAGAAGAGCTGCGCGCGGCCAATGAAGAGCTCGAGGCGCAATCCAACGCCTTGCGCGAGTCGCAGGCGCACATGGAAGAGCAGCAGGCCGAGCTGGAGCAGACCAACGAGCAGCTCGCCGAACAGACCCAGGCGCTGGCGCAGCAGCGCGACGAAATGGACCTGAAGAACCAGCGCCTGCATGAGGTGCAGTCGATGCTCGAAGAGCGCGCCGATGAGTTGCAGCGCGCCAGTCGTTACAAATCGGAATTCCTCGCCAACATGTCCCACGAGCTGCGCACGCCGCTGAACAGCTCGCTGATTCTGGCTAAATTGCTGGCCGACAATCCGCACGGCAATCTGCAGGAAGACCAGGTGCAGTTCGCGCACTCGATCTATTCGGCGGGCAATGATCTGCTCAATCTGATCAACGACATTCTGGATATCTCGAAGGTCGAAGCCGGCAAGCTGGATGTCCATCCCGAGCTGTTGATCCTCACGCGACTGGTCGATGGCCTGAAGAGCCTGTTTCTTGCCCAGGCGCTGGAAAAGTCGCTGCAGTTCAATGTCGAGTTGGCCGAGGACTTGCCGCCGAGCCTCTATACCGACCGCCAGCGGCTGGAGCAGATTCTCAAGAACCTTTTGTCCAATGCCTTCAAGTTCACCGAAAAGGGCTCGGTAGACCTTCGGGTCACGCGCCGTGACGACCAGCAGATCGCCTTTGCCGTGCGTGATTCCGGAATCGGTATCCCCGCCGACCAGCAGGACGTCATCTTCGAAGCCTTCCGTCAGGCCGATGGCACCACCAACCGGCGTTATGGCGGCACCGGGCTGGGCTTGTCCATCTCCCGCGAGCTGGCCCAGTTACTCGGTGGCAGCATTGAAGTCAGCAGCGAACCGGGGGCCGGCAGTGTCTTCACATTGATCGTTCCGGAGAACTACAGCGCCCCGGTGGCCGAGCAGCAACCCGAGTCCTTGCCCGAGCCGAAGTCGTTCGCTACCCCGGCCGCGCCGGCAGCGGTTGCGACGCCGATCGCCGCGGCGCCGCGACCGGTGCCGGAGCAGGGCATGGCGACGCTTACGGACGACCGCGAGCGCTTCCCGTTCGAGCGTTCGGTGCTGGTGATCGAAGACGAGCCGCAATTCGCCGGCATCCTTCGCGATCTGGCCCACGAACTGAAGTACAGCTGCCTGATCGCGCAGCACGCCGATCACGGTTTCGACACGGCTGTGCAGTACCGTCCCGATGCGATCCTGCTGGACATGCGGCTGCCGGACCATTCCGGTCTTACGGTGCTCGAACGGCTCAAGGAAAACCCCGTCACACGGCACATTCCGGTGCATATCGTGTCGGTGGAAGACCGCAAGGAAGCTGCGTTGCAGATGGGCGCCATCGGCTACGCCACCAAGCCGACGACCCGCGAGGACCTCAAGGCCGTGTTCGGCCTCTTCGAAGCCAAGCTGGAGCAGAAGGTCAAACGTATCCTGCTGGTCGAAGATGACGCGCGTCAGCGTGAAAGCGTGTCGCGGCTGATCGAGGACGTCGACATCGAGATCACCGCCGTGGCGTTCGGCGAGCAGGCCCTGGAGCTGCTGCGTTCCACTGTGTTCGACTGCATGATCATCGACCTCAAGCTACCGGACATGGACGGCCACGAGCTGCTCGAACGCATGGCGCGTGAAGACATCTGCTCCTTCCCGCCGGTCATCGTCTATACCGGACGCAACCTGACCCGCGACGAAGAGGGGGCGTTGCTGAAATACTCGCGCTCGATCATCATCAAGGGCGCACGGTCGCCGGAGCGCCTGCTCGACGAAGTCACCTTGTTCCTGCACAAGGTCGAATCCGACATGCCACCGGAGCGGCAGAAGATGCTCAAAAGCGTGCGCAGCCGAGAAAAGGCCTTCGAGGGCCGCAAGATCCTGGTGGTCGACGACGACGTGCGTAACGTTTTCGCCTTGACCAGCGCATTGGAGCAGAAGGGCGCGCTGATCGAGATCGCCCGCAACGGTCACCAGGCCATCGCTCAGTTGCAGCATGTCGGCGACATCGATCTGGTGCTGATGGACATCATGATGCCGGAAATGGACGGATTCGCCGCCATGCAGGAGATCCGCAAGGATCCGCGCTTCGCCAAACTGCCGATCATCGCAGTGACCGCCAAGGCGATGAAAGACGATCAGGATCGCTGCCTGCGCTCGGGTGCCAACGATTACCTGGCCAAGCCCATCGAGCTGGACCGTCTGTTCTCGCTGATCCGTGTCTGGCTGCCGAAAGTGGAGCTGCTGTGACATGCCGGACTGCAACCAGGCCATCGAGCTGAAGCTGCTGATCGAAGCGATCTACCTGCGCTACAGCTACGATTTTCGCGACTACTCCGGTGCTTCGCTCAAGCGCCGGGTGCTGCTGGCACTGAAGCAGATGCAGTGCGGGAACATCTCGGAGCTGCAGCGCCGGATTTTCTACGATCCGCAGGCGTTCATGGAGCTGCTGCAGTTTCTCACCATTCCGGTGAGCGAGATGTTCCGCGACCCCGGTTACTACCTGGCGTTGCGTGAGCAGGTGGTTCCGGTGCTGCGTACCTATCCGTCGCTGAAAGTCTGGATTGCCGGCTGCAGCACGGGCGAAGAGGTCTACTCGATGGCGATCCTGCTCAAGGAGGAGGGCTTGCTGGAACGCGCCATTCTCTACGCCACCGACATCAATCCACGCTCACTCGAACGTGCGCGCCGGGGCATCTTCGATATTGGCGACATGCAGCAGTACACGACCAACTACCAGCGCGCCGGTGGCAAGCACAGTCTCAGCGATTACTACACGGCCGCCTACGACTCGGCGATCATGGATAAGTCCTTGAAGGAGCAGATGACATTTGCCGACCACAGTCTGGCGACCGATAGCGTCTTTGCCGAGACCCAGTTGATTTCCTGCCGCAATGTGCTGATCTACTTCAACAAGCCGCTGCAGAACCGTGCCTTCGGCCTGTTCTACGACTCGCTCTGCCATCGCGGCTTTCTCGGCCTGGGTAGCAAGGAAACCGTCGAATTTTCCGGCTATGCCGACCGTTACGAGGCGTTCGACAAGCAGGAAAGGGTGTTCCGCAAACTATGACGCTCACTGCCGCCGACGCCTTTTCTCAACCGTTCGACCGACCCGTGGATGCCGTGGTAATCGGCGCGTCCGCCGGCGGACTGGCTGCGCTCAGCGCGTTGCTGACCGGGTTGCCTCGAACCTATCGCTTGCCGCTGCTGATGGTTCAGCACGTGCCGGCAACCGGGCCGACGCAGCTGGTAGAGATCTTCCAGCGCAAAACCGATCTGGCCGTAAAGGAAGCGGGCGACAAGGAGTCCGTTTGCGGCGGCACGCTCTACTTCGCAGCGCCGGGTTATCACCTGTTGGTCGAGGCGGACATGAGCCTGTCGCTTAGCCAGGATGATGCGCTGCACTTCTCCAGGCCCTCGATCGACGTGCTCTTCGAGTCGGCGGCCGATGCCTGGGGCGAGCGCGTGGCCGGTATCCTGCTGACAGGCGCCAACGAGGATGGAGCGGCCGGCCTCGAAGCGATCAAACGGGCCGGAGGCATTACTATCGTCCAGGATCCCGGCGAAGCCGAGGTTCGGACCATGCCGCTTGCAGCACTCCAGCGTTTTGCGCCGGATTACATTTTGCCTTTGTGCGGTATCCATCGATTGTTGCGTGAACTGGAGTGACCCATGCCCGACCACCCCGATGAAGCGAATCTGCTGATCGTCGATGATCTGCCGGAGAACCTGCTGGCGCTGGCTGCCATTCTCAAGGCGCCGGGCATCCACGTGCATCAGGCCGAATCGGCGGAGCAGGCGCTCGAGCTATTGCTGCAGCATGAGTTCGCCCTGGCCATCCTCGACGTGCAGATGCCCGGCATGGACGGTTTTCAACTGGCCGAGCTGATGCGCGGCACCGAGCGTACCAAGCAGATTCCCATCGTCTTCGTCAGCGCCGCCGGGCGCGAATTGGACTATGCCTTCAAGGGCTACGAGAGCGGCGCGGTGGACTTCATGCACAAGCCGCTGGACACCCACGCCGTGCGCAGCAAGGTCAGTATCTTCGTCGATCTCTACCGCAACCGTAAGCGCATGGCGCGCCAGCTGGAGGCTCTGGAGGCCAGCCGCCGCGAGCAGGAGGCGCTGCTCGACGAAATGCGCGCGATCAAAGCCGAGCTCGAAGCTGCGGTACGCATGCGTGACGACTTCATGTCGGTCGTCTCCCATGAACTGAAAACGCCACTCAACACCCTCATTCTCGAAGTGCAGTTGCGCAAGCTGCAGCTTGGCCGCAAGAACCTTGCTGCATTCAGCGAGGACAAGCTGCAACAGATGGTCGACAAGGATGAACGGCAGGTGCAAAGCCTGATCCGCCTGATCGATGACATGCTCGATGTCTCGCGGATCCGTACCGGCAAACTGTCGATCCGGCCGACGCAGGTGGATCTGGGAAAGCTCGTAGCCAGCGTGGTGGAGAATTTCGCCCCGCAGATGGAAGCCAGTGGTTGCGCGCTGCTGTTCCAGCGCCCGGAGCCGGTGATCGGCCTTTGGGACGAGTTTCGTATCGAGCAGGTGTTGGCGAACCTGTTGACCAATGCCATGCGTTACGGCGCCGGCCAACCGGTGCAGGTGAACGTCAACGCTACCGCAGCGGGCGCCTGCATCGAGGTGCGCGATCACGGCATCGGTATCAGCCAGAAGAGTCTGGAGCGAATCTTCTGTCAGTTCGAGCGAGCTGAAGGTAGCGAGAGTAGCGCCGGGCTCGGGCTCGGGTTGTTCATCGCCGAGCAGATCATCAAGGCGCACAGCGGACTCATTCAGGTCGAGAGCGAAGAGGGAAAGGGCGCGCTGTTCCGTGTTCTGCTGCCGCTGCACGCCGGAGCCTGATGGGCTCGACCACAGGGTCGAGCTTTTCTGCCGTGCGGGCCACCAGCGGCGTCAGGCTGAAGGCCAGGTAGCCTTCCATCGCCAGCCTGGCGAAGGCGTACTCGGCCATCAGCTCGGCGTCCTTGTGCAGAAAGGATTCGCCGTCCACCCAGCCGATCCTGGCCATTTCGTGCGACCAAGGACTGGCGCAATCAGCATCGATCAAGGTTTCGCCCAGGTCACCGTGCGGTTTATGGCGTCGCGCCGATCTGCCGGCTGCTGCCGCTCGCTCCATCGATCTGCTACGCGCATGCAGGTTGCCAGAGCCAAGGCTTGTCGCCCCGAGGCAAAGCCTGCGCAGCACCATGGCTCAGGACGAGCAGCTGATTTCCAGGTGTTTGCCCCATTCCGGCGGGCGCTCGGCGTAGTGCTCCATGCCTGGCTGCTCGTCGAAGGGGCGGCTGAGCACCGCATGCAGTTCGCGCAGCGGGCCGTAGTCGCCCGCCTCGGCGGCCTCGATTGCCTTTTGTGCCAGGTAGTTGCGCAAAATGTACTTCGGGTTGGCTGCCTGCATGCGGGTCCGGCGCGCCTGGTGATCGAGGTTTTCACGCTCGGAGCGCTGGCGGTAGGTCGCGGCCCATTCATCGAAGGCGTTGATGTCGAGGAAATCTTCACGCAGCCGAGCCAGCGCCCTCTCTGCCGGGCTGTCGCCGAGTTCGCGGAAGAAGCGCGTGTAGTCGATGGCGCTGCTCTGCATCAGCTGTAGCAAGCGCTGGATCAACTGTTTGTCGCTGTCTTCGGCGGTCCGCCAGCCGAGCCGTTTGCGCATCAGATCGAGCCACGCCGCTTCGTAGATCGGCAGGAACAGGTCCATGGTCGCGCGCAGTTGTTCAATGGCGATGAAGGGCGTCAGTGCCTGCGCCAGCGCGGCGAGGTTCCAGTGCGCAATCGGCACCTGGTTCTCGTAGGAATAGCGGCCGGCATGGTCGGAGTGGTTGCAGACGAAGCGCGCATCGAAGTCGTCGAGAAAGGCGTAAGGTCCGAAGTCGAAGGTGATGCCCAGAATGGACATGTTGTCGGTGTTCATCACGCCGTGGCAGAAGCCGTACGCCTGCCATTTGGCGACCATCTCGGCGGTGCGCTCCAGCACTTCACGGAAGAAGCAGTGGTAGGGCTCCGGATGCTCCAGGCACTCGGAAAAGTGGCTTTTGACCACATGATCGAGCAGCTTCTTCAGTTCGTCGTGCTGCTTGGTGTAGTAGAAGAACTCGAAATGGCCGAAGCGGACGTGGCTGGGCGCGAGGCGCATCAACATTGCGCCGCGCTCCTGGCGTTCACGGTAGACCGGCGTCTCCGAACCGGTCACGCAGAGCGCGCGGGAGCTGGGAATACCCAGCGCGTGCAGGTGCTCGCTGGCAAGAAACTCGCGGATCGATGAACGCAGCACGGCACGGCCGTCACCCATGCGCGAATAGGGCGTCATGCCGGCGCCTTTGAGGTGCAGATCCCAATGCTCGCCCGCGTCGTTGACCACCTCACCGAGCAGCAGACCACGGCCATCGCCCAACTGCGGGTTGTAGCTGCCGAACTGGTGGCCGGAATAGACCATCGCCCGTGGTTCCGCCGTGCTCCAGAGCTTGTGGCCGGCGCACAGATCAGTGAACAGCGGATCGTCCTTGGTCGCCGGGTCGAGATCGAGCAAGGCCATGGCGGCTTCGCTGGCCACTACCAGGTGCGGATTTTCGAGCGGCTGGGGCATGACTTCGGTGGAAAAAACCTCGCCCAGCTGGGCGAAGCGGTTGTCGAAATTCAGCTCGGTAAGCGTCTTCACGGGGGCTCCGGCACCTTACGGTTCGGCGCCCTGTGCGGGCGCGCTTTGTGTTTGGAGGCCGGGACAGCAGGTGACGTTCCCTCAGGCCTGACGGTCGGCGGGCGGCGCAGTGCCCTGGTTATCGGGTTGAGCGAGCCGTGGCGCGGCTCCCAGGTGCAGCTGTTTGCCGTCGAAGTTTTTCAGGAACACATCGACCTGGCGGAAGGCGATCGAAATGCCGGCCTTGGCGAACTGGCGGTCGATGGCCCGGTTGATCTCATCGGTGGCGGGGTTGCGGTCGCCGAGGTCGCGTACGTGGATGCGCAACTCGTGGTCGAGCGTACTCTCGCCAAAGTTCAGGAAGAATACCAGCGGCTCCGGCTCCTTCAATACCCGCGGGTTTTCATTCGCGGTCTTGTAGAGCAGTTTCTTCACCAGATCCAGATCGGATCCATAGGCGACGCCAACCTTGATCGTCACGCGGGTGATGGTGTCGCTCAGGGACCAGTTGACCAGTTGGCTGGTGATGAAGGTCTTGTTCGGGACGATGATGTCTTTGCGGTCGAAGTCGGTAATGGTGGTGGCACGGATGCGAATCCGGCTGACCGTGCCCGAGAGATTGCCGATGGTCACCACATCGCCAATCCGCACCGGACGCTCGAAGAGGATGATCAAGCCGGAAATGAAGTTGGCGAAGATTTCCTGCATGCCGAAGCCGAGTCCCACCGACAGCGCGGCGACCAGCCACTGCAGCTTGTCCCAGCTGACCCCGAGCGTCGACAGGGTGGAGACGAAGCCGATGCCGGCCAGCAGATACGACAGCAGCGTCGTGGTGGCATAGGCGCTGCCCTGCGCCAGGTGCAATTTCGACAGTACCAGCACCTCCAGCAGACCCGGCAGGTTGCGCGCCACGGCCACGGTGATGGCGACGATCAGCAGCGCGCCAAGCAGGTTGTTCAGGGTGATCGCACTGGTCGCGGCGCTATCGCCGGTGCCGCTGGTGTATTCGTACAGCACCACGTTATCCAGATAGGACACCACGCTGATCAGGTCGGACCAGACCCAATAGAGCACCGCGAAGAACAGGCCGAACATGGCCAGACGCGTCAATCGCAGCGACTGCTGGTTGACCTGTTCAATGTTCAATCCGGCCTCGCCGCTGGACTCGCTGGTGTCCGTCCCGTCCTCCACCTGGGCTTCGCGCTTGGCCAGTGCGCGTTGGTAGGCCAGGCGTCTGGCGGCGACGGTCAGGCCACGGATGAGCGTGGCCTCGAGGACGATCCAGGCGAGCAGCAGGTACAGGGTATCGATCAGTCGGCCGGTCAGCTTCAGCGCCGTGTAGTAATAGCCGAAGCCCACGGCGACGATCAGCGCCAGCGGCAGAATGCTGAACAGCAAGCCGATGAAGCGCCTGACCGGTGGCGCGTGCTGGCTCGACGGCCCCTTGAGCAACAGGCGGGTCAGGCGCCAGCTCATCAGCGCGTAGCAGGTAAGGACCACGACGATGCCGATGACGTCATCGACCAGGCCACCCGGCTGCTGCTCCGCGATGGCCACCACCGCGACCAGCGCCATCACCACCAGGCCCAGCCGGCGGATTTCATTGCGCAGGAAGACCACCTGTGGGCGGAACCAGCCAAAATGAGTCTCGGCCACGCGGTTCGGCGAGAGCATGCGATAGGCGCTATAGAACACCAGCCAGGCCTGCGCCATCTGGTAGAGCGCGGCACCCAGACTGATGTTCTGCCCGCGGCCGTCCATTTGCAGCAGATAACCGCAAAGCGCCAGAAACAGCGTGCCCGGCAATGCCAGCAACAGGCTCAGCAATAGCGCCAGCGGCGTATGCAGCTGGCTGTCGTTGCGGAAGTGACCGATGTCGTTGCTGAGCGCATCGAGCTTGGTGTTGATCGCATTGCGGCGCCAAAGCAGCAATCCGATCAGCAACAGCAGCGGCACGAAGAACAGCGGGCGCTCCGCCAAGCCGGCGCCGAGGGCTTCGAACACGGAACTCCAGGGCATCGCGCGCAGTTGCCGATCCAGCAATGTCGGCACGCTCCTGAACCAGTCCAGGTCGAGCGGTTTGTTGCTCGGAATCCAGAACATCTGCTCGTCCAGCGTTTCGCGCAGGACGGCAGCCTTGGTTTGCAGCTGGCGCTGGTTCAGCTGCAGGGTGATCGACTCGCTGAGCAGCGCGTTGAGTTCGTGGTTGAGTCGGTCGAGCAACTCGCTGCGGGTGCGTAACAGCTCCAGCAATGCACGGCGCAGCTCCGGCGTGACTTCATTCGGCGGTAGCTTGGCGAGCTGCTGGTCGACATAGTCTTCGACGTTGCCACTGACTTCGCGCCGCTGATTCAGCTCGAACTGGTAGAGACGGATGTCGGCGATTTCATCGGCCAGGTTCTTGTCCAGCGTCAGCCTCGGGAGTGCCTGCTTTTGTTGATAGAGCACCCGTGACAGCAGCAGGCTGCCCTCGAGCACCGCAATCTGCTCTTCGAGCGCCTGGTCGGCCTGATTCAGCGTGTCGAGCTGCTGGCGCGTCTGCAGATTTTCCTGGGTCAGGGCGTTGAGGCGCTCGGTGGCGCGCAGCAAATAACCAGAAAGTTTTCGGTTCTCGGCGCTTTCGGTGGGGAGCAGCTTGTCGGAGCCAGCTCTCTCGGCCTTCAGTGAGAATTCGGCAACGGTCTGTTCCGACTCTTCCCGGCGCTTGTTGTTGATCGCCGTCTGCAGCGCCATGGTTTCCTGCTCGGCGCGGGCGATGCGCTCGGACAGCAGATCGCGCCGTGCCATGCCGAGATCCTGCAGCAGGCTGTTACCGGCCAGCTCGTTGCGGCGTAACTCGATCTGCGCCTTGAGCGCTGCCCTCTCGGTGCCGAGCAGTGCGCGGCGCTCGTCGCTCAGCGGCTTGCCGCCTTCGCGACCGGTCTTGAGCAGGTTGTCGATGGCGTCGATACGCGTCTGCTGCTTGCTGATGTCGGCCTGCGCGCGTTCCGGACGGGTCTGCGCGCTGATGATCATGCTGTTGGCGGCGCTCAGCGCCGTTTGCCAGGTCGAGAGCTCCTCGATGCGTTCGGCCAGTCGCTGTTCCAGTTCGGGGACCTTCAACTTGGCCAGTTTCGCGGGTAGCTCGCTGGTGTCGCTGCCCTTGAGCTTGCTCAGTTCCCGCTGCGACTCGGCGATCTCCCTGGTTGCCCCGGCGAGTTCGGCCTTGAGTTCGGTCAGCCGCCGCTGGGCCGTTGCGGTTTGGTCCGCGAAGCGCTGGGCACCTTCATCGATGCTCGGCTGGGCGTCTTTCGGCGCCTCTGCTTCGGCCGCCTGGCTGCCGGGCAGACCGGGCACGGCGGGTGCGGCTTGAACGAGGACGGAAGACGGGGCGATGACGAACAGTGTGGTCAGCAGCAGGGTGCGGAAGAAGGCCATGGGTCCGATCGGAATACAAGATGAGTGCGGAGTCTAACAGGCCGTTGAAAACGTTGGCGAGGCAGGCAAGACAAGGCAAGAAGGGCCGCGGAAGCGGACCGGGATCGCGATCGACCGGGCTCGCGATCGACCGGGCTCGCGATCGAGTTTACTGTTGTAAATGAGCATTGGGACCGGGCTGGCGAGCCAGGACTTTTCTACGCAGGATTGCCAACGCAGATAGTTTTTCAACAGCCTGCTAAGGGCTACGGATGGCCGAGGCGCGTCCATCGATCGGAACGCTCGCGCCGCGCACAGACGGCGCTGTATCTTATCAGAAGTGCAAACCGGGGCCAGGCGTATCGCCTTCCGGGAATTTCAGACCGACCTTGCGCACTTCTCCGTGTTCCATCGCCGCGATGGTCCAGATCAGGCCGTTCCACTCGACCTGATCGCCAACGACCGGCTTGCCGCCGACGCGTTCGGCCACGAAGCCGCCGATCTGCTGACTGCCCTCGACTTCGCCCAGTTTCAGGCCATACAGGGCCGCAAGGGCACTCATCTCGGCCTCGGCTTCAAGGATGAAGTCGCCGAAGAAGCGCATGTCGCGGCCGCGTTGCGGGGCTTCGCTGAACAGCTTGCCAAGCGCTGGCAGATCCTCCTCGTGACCGATCACGCAGAGAATGTCGTCGACCTGCAAACGCGTGCTACCGGAGGGGTGCAGCAGTGCCTTGCCGCGGAACAGCGCGGCGATGCGGGTGCCGGTCGGCATTTTCAACTCGCGCAGCGCAGCGCCAATGCACCATTTCTTGGCGGTCAGGCGATAGATGAACAGTTCCCACTGGCTGGTGGTGTGAATCTGCAACCCGGCGCGGGAGATCGGCAGCGGCGAGGGCGGCACCTCGACCTTGGCCTTCTTCGCCGCCCAGGTCAGCGTGGCGCCTTGCAGGAGCAGCGAAACCAGCACGATGAAGAACGCCACGTTGAAAAACAGCTGGGCGTTTTCCAACCCGGCCATCAGCGGAAACACCGCGAGAATCACCGGCACCGCGCCGCGCAGCCCGATCCAGGAAATGAACAGGCGCTCGCGCAGGTGAAAGCTGCGAAACGGTGCCAGCCCGATGAACACTGCCAGCGGGCGGGCGAAGAGGATCATCCACAGCGAAAGGGCCAGCGCCGGCAGGGCGATCGGCAACAGCTGGCTGGGCGTGAGCAGCAGGCCGAGCACCAGGAACATGCCGATCTGGCTGAGCCAGGCGAGGCCGTCGAACATGTGCAGGATGCCATGACGATTGCGGATGGGCCGGTTGCCCAGCAGCAGGCCACAGACGTAGACCGCCAGAATGCCACTGCCGCCGATGGCGCCGGACAGCGCGTAAATCATGATGCCGCCAGCGACGGCCAGCAACGGGTAGAGCCCGTCCGCGACCGAAAGGCGGTTGATCAGCTGCAGCAGCAGCCAGCCGCCAGAAAGGCCGAGCAGGGTACCGATACCGAACTGCTGCAACAGGCTGATGAAGAAGCCCCAGCCGAACCCGGTCTGGCCGGAGGCGAGCATGTCGATCAGCGCGACGGTGAGAAACATCGCCATCGGGTCGTTGCTACCCGACTCGATTTCCAATGTAGAGCCGACCCGTTCGTTGAGCCCCTTGCCGTTCAGCAGGTTGAACACCACGGCGGCATCCGTCGAGCCGACGATGGCGCCGATCAGCAGCCCCTGCATCATGGGCAACTCAAATAGCCAGGCTGCAGCCAGGCCGGTCAGGCCGGACGTGACGACCACCCCGGCGGTTGCCAGCGAAAATGCCGGCCAGAGTGCGACGCGGAAGGTGGCGGCGCGGGTGCGCATGCCGCCATCGAGCAGGATGATCGCCAGGGCCAGGTTGCTGATCAGGAAGGCCAGCGAGTAGTCATCGAAGACGATGCCGCCGATACCGTCGACGCCCGCGAGCATGCCGACCGCGAGAAAGATGACGAGGATCGGCACGCCGAGACGTGTCGACAGCGAGCTCATCAGGATGCTCGCCGCAACCAACAGGGCACCGACAAAGAACAGTTGGTTGATGTTGCCGATATCCAAACGCGCTGTTCTCCGAAGGTGAGTGCTGCTGGCAAGCATGCAGGCTGCATGCCAGCGATTCTAACCCGCGGTTTTGACAATCTGACAAAAAGGCGTCGGGATGCTTCGATTCGGCAGGACCCGCCCTTGAGGCTTGAAGCTTGAAGCTTGAAGCTTGAGGCTTGAGGCTTGAGGCTTGAGGCTTATAGCTTATAGCTTATAGCTTCCGGCCTGTACGCTAAAACCAGCCCTCCTGCATCCCCAGGCAGGTGTCGTCACGACCGGCCAGCAGATTCAGTTCGTGATGGCAGCTTGGCACTTCCCAGGTCAGGAAGTAGCGTGCGGCTTGCAACTTGCCGCGATAGAAGTCGACGTCCGCCTCGTTGCCCTTCGCCAGCCCCTGTTCGGCGCGAATCGCCTGCTCCAGCCAGCGCCAGCCGATCACGGCGTGACCGAATACCTTGAGGTACAGGGCCGAGTTGGCCAGAGCCTGGTTGATCTTGCCAGCCATCAGGTCGCCGAGCAGCGCCTGGGTGACCTCGGTCAGGCGTGCCAGGAGCTGCTCCAGCGGCTGACGCAGCGCATCCAGCGAGCTGAACTCGCCCGCGCGCTTGCAGCTACCCTGGATCAGACCGAGCAACTGGCGCAGCCCGGCGCCACCGTTCTGTGTCAGCTTGCGTGCCAGCAGGTCGAGTGACTGGATGCCATGGGTGCCTTCATGAATCGGGTTCAAGCGGTTGTCGCGGTAGTACTGCTCGACCGGGTACTCGCGGGTATAGCCATGGCCACCGAGGATCTGAATCGCCATCTCGTTGGCCTTAAGGCAGAACTCCGAAGGCCAGGATTTGACGATCGGGGTGAGCAGGTCCAGCAGCTCGTGGGCGCTCTTGCGCTCTTCCTCGGTCCCTGCGGTCTGCTCTTCGTCAACGATGCGTGCGGCATAGAGGCCGAGATCGAAGGCGCCTTCGACGTAGGCTTTCTGCATCAGCAGCATGCGTTTGACGTCGGTGTGCTGGATGATCGGGACCTGCGGTGATGCCGGGTTCTTGCCGTCCGGCAGACGGCCTTGTGGCCGTTCCCGCGCGTAGTTGAGCGAGTACAGGTAGCCGGCGTAACCAAGCATGATCGCGCCCATGCCAACGCCGATGCGTGCATCGTTCATCATCTGGAACATGTACGACAGGCCCTTGTGCGGCTCGCCCACCAGATAGCCGACACACTCGCCGTTGTCGCCGAAGTTCAGCGCCGTGGAGGTGGTGCCGCGCCAGCCCATCTTGTGGAACAGCCCGGCCAGGATCACGTCGTTGCGCTTGCCGAGGCTGCCGTCAGCGTTGACCAGAAACTTGGGTACGATGAACAGGCTGATGCCTTTTACGCCGGGCGGGGCGTCCGGCAGCTTGGCCAGGACCATGTGCACGATGTTTTCCGACAGCGGATGATCACCACCGGAGATGAAGATCTTGTTGCCCTTCAGGCGGTAGGTACCGTCACTGGCCGGCTCGGCACGGGTGCGCAGGTCGGACAGGGAAGAGCCGGCGTGCGGCTCGGTCAGCGCCATGGTGCCGAAGCAGCGGCCTTCAAGCATGGGCTGGAGAAAGCGCCGCTTCTGTTCATCACTGCCGAACACCTCGATCAGGTGCGACGCGCCCATGGTCAGCATCGGGTATGACGAGGTGCCGATGTTGGCCGACTGGAAGTGCGCGAAACAGGCCCGCGAAAGCAGATTCGGCAGTTGCATGCCGCCATCGTCGAAGCTGCGCGAGGCGTTGTGAAAGCCGGCCTCGATGAAGGCATCGATCGCAGGCTTCACTTCCGGAATCAGCACCGCTTCGCCGTCCTGGTAGATCGGTTCGTTCTCGTCTGCCTTGCGGTTGTGCGGGGCGAAGAGGTTCTCGGCAATGCTGCGGGCGGTGTCGATGGCCGCGTTGAAGGTTTCGCGGCTGTGGTCGGCAAAGCGTTCGCGCTGGGTCAAGCCTTCGGCGTCGAGTACTTCGTAGAGTTCGAAGGCCAGGTTACGCGGGCAGAGCAGAGTCTCGGGCATGGAAAAATCCTCCGTTTGCATGCACTCGAGTCTAAGGGGCCGGCGAGACGGCTGCCTAGCACCATACATTCGAGTGATGGATCGACACAGCGCTGCGTCCAGACCTTGCCAGGTGCCGTTCCGTGTGGCGGGTGCCGGTCTGTTCGAGAAGTATCCCGCCCCGGCGTGGGTTCTGTTACCGATAGCGGGCGGACACCAGATGGCCCGACCGGCTGCGCATCAATAGCCGGCGTGAATAGCCGGCGTGCCATTTTTTGAGCGAAAAGGACGTCCCAGGCCGGGCTCGTATTATCCTGACTGGAATCGCGCGGATCGGTGGAGGTCCGCGGTTCGTGCGCAAGCTTGGGCACTCCGTGACGAACGGCTCAGACGCACTTTCGCTGAGCAGATCCGTCAACAAGAAGAGCATCCGAACGAGGCGCTGCATGAGCAACGATCCACTCGCAGATCGCAAGAACGATCATCTGGACATCGTATTGGACTCGCGTCGCGCCGGCGCGCGCATTGATCCCGGTTTCGCGGCGCTGACCTTCGAGCATTGCGCGCTGCCGGAGTTGCGGCTCGACGAGGTCAATCTCCAGAGCCGTTTGTTTGGCCGAACGCTCACGGCGCCGTTGCTGATCAGCTCGATGACCGGCGGTGCAGCACGGGCCGCGCAGATCAACCGCCACCTGGCCGAAGCCGCCGAGATACTGGGGATCGCCCTGGCGGTGGGCTCGCAGCGTATCGCGCTGGAAACTGGCGCCGATCAGGGGCTCAGCCGGCAGTTGCGGCAGTTGGCCCCGAACATTCCGCTGTTGGCCAACTTCGGCGCCGCGCAACTGGCGAGCGGCTATGGCCTGGACGAGGCGCGGCGAGCGGTCGAAATGATCGAGGCCGACGCGCTGATCATTCATCTCAACCCCTTGCAAGAAGCCGTGCAGACGGGCGGCGATCGCGACTGGCGCGGCGTGTTGAGCGCGATCGAGACGCTGGCGTCGCGCTTGCCGGTGCCGCTGGTGGCCAAGGAAGTGGGGGCGGGGATTTCCGCGGGCGTGGCGCGGCGGCTGCTCGATGCGGGCGTTTCAGTGATCGATGTGGCGGGTGCTGGCGGCACCAGTTGGGCGGCCGTCGAAGCTGAGCGTGCCAGCGACCCGCAGCAGCACGCCATCGCGAAGGCGTTCGTGGGTTGGGGCATTCCCACCGCGCAGGCCATCGCGCAGGTGCGTCGGGCCTGTCCGGATGCCCAGCTGATCGCCTCCGGCGGTATTCGCGACGGCATCGACGCGGCGAAGGCGATACGGCTGGGAGCCAATATCGTCGGTCAGGCGGCTGCGGTGCTCAGCGCCGCACTGGCCGGACCGCAGCCGGTGATCGAACATTTCCAGGTGCTGATCCAGCAGCTGCGCATCGCCTGTTTCTGCACGGGTTCGGCCGATCTGGCCGCCCTTGCGCGAGCGCCGCTGCTGCTGCCGCTCGATCCCTTCGCATCCTGAGGGGCAATCGGTGCCGCCGGCGCTCGGCTTAAAGATGCCAACCGGCCGCCAGCGTCTCGGTCAATTGCGCTGCCGGAACGGCACGACAACCGCTGACATTCTGCCCGGCCCAGAGCGGCGAGAAATCATCGAGCCCCAAAGATTCGGCCTTGGTTCGTAGCGCCCCGATCGCATTACCGGCCAACGGAAATGTCGGAACCGCAGCGGGACGAGGTCCGATCTCGCGGATCAGACGGTTGATCATGCCGCGGGCGGGGCGGCCAGAGAACAAGGTGGTCAATACAGTGTGCTCGGCGGAGGGGCTCTGCAAGGCTTGGCGGTGCAGCTGGCTGGTGCGGCTTTCATCGCAAAGCAGATAAGCGGTGCCGACCTGCACCCCCGCTGCGCCCAGCGCCTGCGCGGCGGATACACAGCGGGCATCGGCAATCCCGCCGGCGGCGATCACGGGCACCTCCAGTGCGGCAACCAACTGCGGCAGCAAGGCAAAGGTGCCGACCTGATCGTCGATGTCGGTGCTGAGGAACATGCCGCGATGGCCCCCGGCTTCGACGCCCTGGGCAATCACCGCGTCGACACCTTGCGCCTGCAGCCAGCGGCCTTCTTCCAGCGTCGTGGCGCTGGAGAGGATTTTCGCGCCGCTCCCTTTGACTCGCTTCAGCAGGTCCCGCGCAGGCAGGCCGAAATGAAAGCTGACAACCGGTGGACGGTGCCGCTCCAGCACTTCGGCCATCGCGGCGTCGAAAGGCTGACGGGTTGCGCCGCCGGGAATGCTCGCCGGGTCGATCGCGAGTTCTTTCAGAAAGGGCGCCAGCAAGGCCAGCCAGGCTTCAGTACGCGCGGCGTCCTCGGCAGGTGTCTGATGGCAGAAGAAATTGACGTTGTAAGGCTTGCGCGTCAGCGCGGCCATGGCGGTCAGCTCGGCGTCCAGGCTCTCGGGGCTGAGCATTCCGGCGGGGATCGAGCCCAGTCCGCCGGCTTCGGAAGCTGCGGCGGCGAGACGATGGTTCTGTGAGCCGGCCATCGGCGCCTGGATGATCGGCAGGGTGATCTGCAAGAGGTCGCGAATGTCCATCGGAGCGTCCTGGTTGGATAGCGATGGGTCACTGTAGCAGCCGTCTGTCGAGATTTCGTACCCATGGTCAATGGGTGTTTCGTCCAGGCTCTGCGAATCGCGGTTCGGCGCAGTTAGACTGTGCGCTCTTCAGGAGTGCCCGATGAATTACCGCCACGCTTTTCATGCCGGCAATCACGCCGACGTCTTCAAACACCTCGTCTTGTCCCGTCTGTTTGCCATGCTGGCGCGCAAGGAAACGCCGTTCGCCTACCTCGACAGCCATGCCGGCGTCGGCCTGTATGACCTGGCCGGCGACCAGGCCAGCCGCACCGGCGAATGGCTGCAGGGCATCGCCCGGCTGTGGCAGGCAGAGGATGTGCCGGCAGTGGCAGAGAACTATCTGAACGTGATCCGTGAGCTCAATCCGGACGGCCAGCTGCGTTACTACCCCGGCTCGCCGGAGCTGGCGCGCCAGCTGACGCGCCCGCAGGATCGCCTGCAACTCAACGAAAAGCACCCTGAGGACGGCCGCCTGCTGAAGGACAACATGTCCGGTGACCACCGTGTTGCGGTGCATCTGGGCGAGGGCTGGCATGTACCGCGGGCCTTGATGCCGACCCAGGAAAAGCGCGTGGTGCTGTTGATCGATCCGCCATTCGAAAAGGCCGACGAGCTGAGCCGTTGCGTCCAGGCGCTGTGCGAGGCGCTGGGACGCATGCGCCAGACCATCGGGGTGGTCTGGTATCCGATCAAGGATGAGCGGCAGCTCAAGCGCTTCTATCAGGACCTGTCGCGCAGCGGTGCGCCAAAGCTGCTGCGGGCCGAGCTGTTCGTCCATCCGACTGATGACGCCCTGCGACTCAACGGCTCGGGCCTGGCGATCAGCAACCCGCCGTGGGGGCTGGAGGAAGAGCTGCGCGAATTGTTGCCCTGGCTGGCCAAGCTGCTCGGGCAGAGCGAAAGCGGCTGGCGGCTGGACTGGCTGATCGGAGAAAAGCAGCTGTAAGCGACAGGCCACAAGCTTCAAATTAGCGGCGCAAGAGCTTGACAGCCTTTCGGCGCCCGCCGCCACACTGATTGGCTTCCAGCTTCCAGCTTCCAGCTTCCAGCTTCCAGCTTCCAGCTTCCAGCTTCCAGCTTCCAGCTTCCAGCTTCCAGCTTCCAGCT
>NZ_JAMOIE010000089.1 GCF_024448935.1 Stutzerimonas stutzeri | reverse complement strand
CGTTGGTTCGGGGGTTTTCGGTCTGACACTAGGTATAAAAGAGGGGAATCCCTGGCCTGCCTGTACCAGGGTCCCCAAAACTGGTTACCTGGATTCTGCATTGATCGTGCCAGTTTCGAGATTGGGCTGCATAGCCATTCGTTCGAAAAGCGAATGTGGCTAAACCTTTCCACGGGTCGCGTGCATCACAGACGCTACGGGGAGTTCCAGCGGGGCGTCGCCCCGAAAAGGAAGTGCTTGAGGCGGTGCGCCTGATGTTCCTGGTGATCGGGCGCTCTAGGTGCCCGTTGCTGCCGTGCTTTTTCGCTTACTCGACGTGCATTTCAAGGGCGGCGTGCCCCGCTTTGGCGCAGCCTAGTTCTGCTCAGGCCATACCCGTAGCGGGGCGCCTTCTGCGGGCCAGAATCGCAGCTGATCGATCCTGGAGACGTCCCAACGTTCGATTTGCGAGAGCAGTTCGAGGAAGTGCTGTTCCTGCTTCATGATGTGTTCGGCGCACATCTTGCGCGTGCTGCCGATTTCGCTGAAGCGCAGCTTCTGGCCGTCGAGCTGGTAGCTGGCGAACCAGTGGTTACAACCGGCGTTGCCATAGGCGCGGTCTTCGCTGAAGGTCAGCGAGACAGGGTTACGGCCCACCACGGGCTCGTCACCGATCCACTCGGCGATATAGGTGACTTCGTTCTGCAGGGTTAAGGGTTCAACCGAACATCCCGATACGGACAACACGGCGAGGCCGGTCAATACGAGCCTTTTCATCATTTGGCGCCCTGGCAGGCCGGGCATAGGTGCCGGCCGGTGTCGTTCGTCCAGCCCATCTCGGCAATCCGCGCTTCGGCCGCTGGCGCACGTGCGGCTTCGCCCTTGGCGGCGTCTACGGCGAATTCGAAATCCAGTTGCTTGCCGCAACCGTCGCAGTCGACCTGCCAGTTGATGATCGCCAGTTCCTTGAACACTGGCCCGTTCGCCACGGCCATCCACTGGCCTGGCGGGTTGATCAGGTGGCGAACCTTGTCGACGGTCAGGCGCTGGGCGAGGTCGCGGCTGCCTTTAAGCGTGACGATAAGGACATCGCCTGAGCGAACATTGCCACCGTTGCCGGTGACCTGGTAACGGCCCGGTGCCAAGGCGCGGCATTCGGTCAGGGTGTGCCCGGGGTTGAGCAGGGTGTAGCGAAAATCGTGTTCGGCCATGACTCGCGATCGACTGGAAAGGTTGCGGTGGCCGCAATGCTAGCACGGCCACGCCAAGCCCTCGCGTACGCATCACGATGGAAGCGCCTGCGGCGATTCGATCCTGCAAAGCATCGCACCACGTAGCCTGGATTAGCCGAAGGCGTAATCCGGGTTTCGAACACGGCGTATCCCGGCGAACGAAGCTGTGACTTATGGCCGTCGGTTGTCGAACGTTTCGTCGAGGAAGCGTTGCATGTCATTCCATGAGCGCTCGTCGGCGGCTTTGTTGTAGGCCACATCGACGCCTTTTTCCTGAAACTTGTCAGCCCCTGGATTGGTGAAGCCGTGTTTGGCGCCTGGCAGGTTGACGAATTGATAGTCGGCGCCGGCCTTGACCATTTCGGCGCTCAGTGCGGCGACGTCTTCGGCACTGACCATGCTGTCGGCGCTGCCGTGTTCGACCAGTATGCGCGCTTTGACACTCCCCGGCGCTGCGCGGGTTTCGGTGACCAAGGCGCCGTGGAAGCTGACAACGCCTTCGAGTGGTACACCCTGGCGGGCCATGTCCAACACGACCTTGCCACCGAAGCAGTAGCCAACGGCCGCGAGTTTGGCGCCGTCGGTCTGCTGTTGCTGTTTGAGCAGATCCACACCGGCGTTGAAGCGGGCTTTGGCCGCGTCGGCGTCGGCCAGGGCGGCTTTCATGAAGCTCATCGCGTCCTTCGGATGCTCGGTGTTCTTGCCCCCGCCATACATATCGATTGCCAGGGCGCTGTAGCCCAGTCCGGCCAGGTCACGGGCGCGGCTTTTGGCGTAGTCATTGAGGCCCCACCATTCATGGACCACCACGACACCAGGGCGCTGGCCTTCGATAGCGTCGTCGTAGGCGTAGTAGCCAACCATCTTGGTGCCGTCGGCGGCGGTGTAGGGGATTTCCTGAGTCTGGATCTCAGCACGAGCGACGGCGCTGACCGCCATCAGGGCTGCACCGAACAGTTGATAACGCATGGTGGACTCCTTGTTGTCGTTGATATCGAGACGTTCCGATAATTAGCCGGAGTTCGACACAGGTGCAACAGGGTTGTTCAGCGGGCAAAGCGCGAGCAGGAGACGGAAGCGTTTCGGTGGGGATGTGAATCAAGGCGGTCTGAGTACCTGAGCCCGCCCCTGGGCCCAGGTTCATCGATGATGATTCGGCGCTGCCCATCAGGATCAGCGCCGCCCGGACAGTTACCAGCCCGGCACGCCGTGCATGTCTGGCAACCGGTGGGCGATGCCCTTGTGACAGTCGATGCAGGTCGCTTCGCCTTGGCCTAGCGCTTTGGAGTGGAACTCGGCGGCGCGTTTGCTTTGGCGGGTGAAATCCATGAACTCGTAGTTGTGGCAGTTGCGGCACTCCAGCGAGTCATTGGACTTCAGACGACGCCATTCACGCTCGGCCATTTCCCGGCGCATGCCGAGGAATTTTTCCCGCGTGCTGATGGTGCCGAAGATCTTGCCCCAGACCTCTTTCGAAGCCTGCATCTTGCGCGCGATCTTGTCGGTCCATTCGTGTGGCACGTGGCAATCCGGGCAGGTCGCGCGGACGCCGGAGCGGTTGGTGTAGTGGATGGTGTCCTTGATCTCCATGTACACGTTGTCTTCCATCTCGTGACAGGAGATGCAGAAGGCTTCGGTATTGGTCGCCTCCAGTGCGGTATTGAAACCGCCCCAGAAGATGATGCCAGCAAGAAACCCCCCGAGTGTCAGGACGCCCAGGCTGTAGTGCACGCTCGGTCGGCGCAGGACGGTCCAGTAACGCTTGAGGAACGACAGTATCGACTTCATCCAGGCGTCCTCACCGTTCGTTCTGTCTGGTTTCGTGGTAGAGCAGCTCGTCGATGTTCTCGAAGTTGTTCTGCACCAAGGGTTTCACATCGTGCTGCACCACATGGCACTGGGTGCAAAAGTAGCGACGCGGGGCAACAGCGCCGAGCGTCTGGCTATCGCGGTCGGTGAAGTGGGTGATGCTGATCATGGGCGCTTGAGTCCGAGCACTGTTGGCGCGGCTGTGGCAGGACAGGCACTTGTTGCCGTTTTTGTCGATCTGATAGCCGCGAATGGTGTGCGGAATGGTCGGCGGCTGCTCCGGATAGTTGCGCTCGCGCTTCAGATCCTTGTTTTCCTCATCCCTGAGCGGAGGCGGCGTGAACTCCTGGGTGAGGGTGCCGCCCGGCCGGCGACCATCCGGGGCGGGCGCATCCAGTGGATAATCGGGCCCGGCTGCGACGGCCACGCCAAACACCGCGAGGAGCACCAAAGGCAGTAAATGGAATTTCATGGTGACTCTCCTCAGGCGATGCTGACCACTTCGATCTTCACGGCGCACTTCTTGAAATCGGTTTGCTTGGAGATCGGGTCGGTAGCGTCGAGGGTGACCTTGTTGATCAGTTTGTTGGCGTCGAAGAAGGGCACGAAGATCAGCCCCTTCGGTGGCTTGTTGCGGCCACGGGTTTCGATGCGAGCCTGCATTTCACCGCGACGGCTGATGACCTTGACCACGCTGCCGCGGCGGGCCTTGAGCTCCCGCGCATCGTCCGGATGCATGTACACCAGCGCATCCGGCACCGCCTGGTGGAGCTCGTCGACACGCTGGGTCATGCTGCCGGTGTGCCAATGCTCCAGCACGCGGCCGGTGCTGAGCCAGAACGGATATTCGTCATCCGGCATCTCTGCAGGTGCCTCGTAGGGCAGTGCGAAGATGATCGCCCGCTTGTCCGGATAACCGTAGAACTGTACCTCTGAGCCTTTCTCGACGTAGGGGTCATGGCCTTCACGGTAACGCCAGAGGGTTTCCTTGCCGTCTACGACCGGCCAACGCAGGCCGCGCTCCTGATGGTAACGGTCGAAGTCGGCGAGGTCGTGACCATGACCGCGACCGAACTGGGCGTATTCCTCGAACAGGCCCTTCTGGACGTAGAAGCCATAGTCCTCCGACTCTTGGTTCCGGTAGCCTTCTTCGATATCCGAAACGGGGAAGGTGTCGACCTGACCGTTCTTGAAAAGCACCTCGAACAGCGTCTTGCCCTTCAGCTCCGGTGATTTGGCCAGCAGCTCGGCAGGCCAGACTTCATCGGTGGTAAAGCGTTTGGAGAATTCCATCAGTTGCCAGAGGTCCGAGCGCGCTTCACCTGGCGGGCTGACCAACTGGTGCCAGAAATGGGTGCGACGCTCGGCATTGCCGTAGGCACCCTCCTTCTCCACCCACATCGCAGCGGGAAGGATGAGGTCTGCAGCCTGGGCCGAGACCGTGGGATACACGTCAGAAACAACGATGAAGGTTTCCGGGTTGCGCCAGCCGGGCAACACCTCCTGCATGATGTTGGGGCCGGCCTGCATGTTGTTGGTCGCCTGGGTCCAGTAGACTCTCAGGCCACCGTCCTTGAGCTCGCGGCTTTGTTGCACGGCATGGAAGCCGGGCTTTTCCGGGATGGTGCCTTCGGGCAGTTTCCAGATCTTCTCGGTGACGGCCCGATGCTTGGGGTTGGTGACGACCATGTCCGCAGGCAAGCGGTGCGAAAAAGTGCCGACCTCGCGTGCCGTGCCGCAGGCCGATGGTTGCCCGGTAAGCGAGAAGGGGCTGTTGCCGGGCTCGCTGATTTTCCCGGTAAGCAGATGAATGTTGTAGATCATGTTGTTCGCCCAGACCCCGCGGGTGTGCTGGTTGAAACCCATGGTCCAGAACGACATCACTTTTGTGTTCGGATCGGCATAGAGTTGCGCCAGCATCTGCAGGCGCTCTTCCGGAACACCCGATTCCCGAGCCGCACGCTCCAGGGTGTATGGCTTGAGGAACTCGGCATAGTCTTCAAAGCTGATGTCGGTCCAGCCGCCTGCCGCAGCGGCATTCTCGGCCTTCATCTCGCGCGGGTCGGTCGCGCGCAGGCCATAGCCGATGTTGGTGTTGCCCTTGGCAAACTTGGTGTGATTCTTGATGAAGTCCTGGTTGACCGCGCCACTCCGGATGATGTGGTTGGCGATGTAGTTGAGAATCACCAGGTCGGTCTGCGGTGTAAACACCATCGGTATGTCCGCAAGATCGAAGCTGCGGTGCTCGAAGGTCGACATCACAGCGACTTTCACATGCGGCGCGCTAAGGCGGCGGTCGGTCACGCGGGTCCAGAGCACCGGATGCATCTCGGCCATGTTCGAGCCCCAGAGCACGAATGCGTCCGCGGCTTCGATATCGTCGTAGCAGCCCATGGGCTCGTCCATGCCGAAGGTGCGCATGAAGCCGACAGCGGCAGACGCCATGCAGTGCCGCGCGTTCGGGTCGAGGTTGTTGGAGCGAAAACCTGCCTTCATCAGCTTGCTGGCCGCGTAGCCTTCCCACACGGTCCACTGGCCGGAACCGAACATGCCGACGGCGGTGGGGCCGTGGTCTTTCATCGCGGTCTTGTATTTCTCTTCCATGATGTCGAAGGCCTGCTCCCAACTCACAGGTTGAAACTCGCCCTGTTTGTCGTACTTGCCATCCTTCATCCGCAACAGCGGCTCAGTCAGACGGTCGGAGCCGTACATGATCTTCGACAGAAAATAGCCTTTGACGCAGTTGATACCGCGATTGACCTCGGCCTTGACATCGCCATGCGTGGCGACTACGCGGTCGCCGCTGGTGGCGACCATCACGCCGCAGCCGGTGCCACAGAACCGGCACGGCGCCTTGTGCCACTTGAGCGCCGTCGCCTGCGGATCAGTAACGAGGTTGCTGGCGCTGGTAGCGATAGGCATGCCAGCCACGCTGGCGGCGATGGCCGCGGCGTTGGCTTTGGCGAATTGACGTCGTGTGAGGCTCATTCCGGCTCTCCTTCGGGGCTGAGGAGTTCGTGGTAAATCAGGGCAGCGTTGAGGACGCCAGGCAGTTGTTGGATGTGGCTGATGGTGTCGAGAATGCGGCTTTCATGCTCCGCCTCGAGGACCACCACCACTTTTCCGGCGGCGCTTTCCTGATGAAGCTCCGTGCCGGGCAACAGCAGCAGGTTCTGTTTCACCGCATCGAGCAGCTCGGGGCGGCAGTGCACGAGCAGGCTCGCGATATGCAAGGCATTGGTCATTTTTTCTTATGAAGCTCCGCCTGCCCTGCAAAGAGCAAGCAATGAATGGAGGGGGTGTTCCGGTCTCAGGCAATCAGCTCGGCGGGCCGGGTGGGCCAAAGAACAGCTGGCTGATCCAGACGATGAAGCCATAGCCGGATACGGTCAGGACGCTTAGAAGGGGGAACAGGAAGACCAGCAGAAAGACAAATAGCCGTGTTTCCTCCGGCTTGCCTGCGGATGCGGGATCGGTATGGTGCGGCACTGCGTTCACCTTTAAATCCGTACGGCGTAGAGTCTAGTAAGCGTTCCAAGCGTAATCAAAGTCAGCTGTCTGTTTGTCCCGGGCTATGAGGGTTAATGCTGCTTTCATTGATCTGGCTCAACGAATAGGCTCGCGCTAGCTGCGTTCGGTTGGGCGAGCCCGGTAGTAAAAGTCCCTGCTGGGTAGGCGCCCGGAATGGACCTTGCCTGCGGCCTGCTGTACTGGGGCTGTGCTAGGCTCCGCGGCTTTTTGAACCCGCACTATGGCGGGCGTACATATAGGTAGTGCCATGGCTTTTGACTCGCTCGATTCCCACCTGAAACGCGGTACGCCTGCCTACCGCCGAGCAACGCTGGCCCTGTTCTGCGCAGGGTTCGCAACCTTTGCCATGCTGTATTGCGTACAGCCATTGCTGCCCCTGTTGGGCTCGTATTTCTCCGTGTCGGCGGCCACCAGCAGCCTGGCCCTGTCATTGACCACGCTGTCACTGGCGCTTTGTCTGTTGATATCCGGGGGCTTGGCGGAAAGCTGGGGGCGCAAGCGGGTCATGGTGCTAGCGCTCATGCTGGCTGGGTTGCTTGGTCTTGCCTGTGCAATGGTCGAATCCTGGACCCTGTTGCTTGTATTGCGGGCGCTGTTGGGCCTTGCGCTCAGTGGCTTGCCGGCTCTGGCGATGGCTTACGTCGGGGAGGAGTTCGACCCCGAGTCGTTGCCTGCGGCGATGGGGTTGTATATCGGCGGGACGGCCCTCGGCGGGCTCTTGGGCAGACTGTTGTCGGGCCTGCTGAGCGATCTTGGCGGTTGGCAACTGGCACTGGGCGGAATTGCCGGTCTAGGTCTGGTGGCGTTGGGGGCCTTCGTCTGGCTGCTTCCCGCATCCCGCCATTTCAAGCCACAACCGCTGTCTCTGCGCGGACTGCTGAGCAACTTTGCTGAGCATCTGGGCAACCCGATCCTGCGCAATCTTTTCCTTCAGGCATTTCTGCTGATGGGTGGCTTCGTCGCATTGTTCAACTACATCGGCTTTCGTCTGGCCGAGGCGCCGTTCGGCCTTTCCTCGACGGTCATCGGCCTGCTGTTCACCGTTTACCTGGCCGGCATATTCAGTGCGGGCTGGGCCGGGCGGCTGGTGTCACGCCTGGGCGCGAGAAGCGTACTGCAAGGCGGTATCGCGCTGATGCTGTTAGGCGTAGGGCTGTGTTCAACGCCCTGGCTGATTGCAATCGTGATGGGGCTGGCGCTGTTCACCCTGGGCTTCTTTGCTGCACATGCCGTGGCCAGCGGGCAGGTCGGCGTGCATGCCAAGGGCGCCAAGGCGCAGGCGTCGGCGCTTTACCTGTGCGCCTATTATCTCGGGTCGAGTGTGGTCGGCTATGCCGCCGGCTACGTATGGGAGCATGCGGGATGGCTGCCTTTGATGGCGGTGCTCGCTGCGCTGTTCGTGATCGCAGCCTGGCGCGCCAGACGGCTATAGCGCGGCGGCCAGCCGGTCAGTCGATTCGCTGCTCACCGCTGAAGGCCAGGGTGGCGCGGCAGGTGCGGCAGAAGTAGCGACGGCCTTTGCGGACCAATGCGTGGCGCTGGGCGGTAAAGGGGAAATCTCGCTCGGGACAGGCACACCGGTAGATGTAAGCACTCGTCTGCCGGCGGGTGATCTCGTAGCTGTGGCAGCGATCAGGGGTCAGCTGGTAAACGCCGCGCATGATCAGTTGCCACTCTTCACCATGGGGGCGAATCCGGCCGCCGAACATCTGGTGAGCGACCAAATGGGCCACCTCGTGAGCCACGGTCTGCTTGAGGAAGTGCTCGCGGTTTTCCTGATACAGCTGCGGGTTGAAGCGCAGCAGGTTGGTGTTCAGATGCGCAACGCCGGCTTTCTGCCCGCGCAATTTGAAGCTGACTGTCGGTCGTTCGAAGCGCTTGTTGAAAAAAGCCTCGGCCTGTTCATGGCAGGCCTCGACTCGGGCGTGTAGCTGGTCGGGCATAAGGGCCTCCGAAGAAGCCCTGAATTATGCCGCAATCCGCCAGGCTGACAATCCCTCAGAGACCGCCAGGCTCCTCCTGAGGACGTTCTTCCTGGGTGCCGTAGCTTTGGTCCGTTTGCACGGTGCGCTCATAATTGGGTTGGAGGAACTGAGACCAGAACAGAATCATGGATATCAGCACCGTCACCATCACCAGCAGCGCCACACCCCAGATCGAACTGGCGTAGAGAAAGCTTTGCGAGCTGCGCTGGCGCATGAAGCCTGGTAGGCCAGTGAATAACAGGTAGGTGGAATAGATGCCTGCTATGAGCAGAACGATCGCAGCGAACCAGCGATTCGGGTACAGCCCGGTCACGCCGGCGAGCAGGAACGGGGTGATGACGTAAGCGATGAAACCAATGCACTGGTTCAGATTCGGGCGTACTTCAAACGCTCGCGTCATCCACCTCACGAAAAACCCCATGATCACTGTGCCGACAATGATGGTGATGTACAGCAACAGGCACAGCTGAAAAGCGCTGGCAAAATCGAGTCGTACACGTTCGGCGTCCACCAGGCTCCATCCTACGAAGGTGACCCCAATGAACAGGCACACGGCAGGAATCAGCGCCAGCAGCAGCAGATGCATCAGGTAATGCAGGCTGTGGGCGTCTTCCTTCTGGCGGATCGTTTCCCAGGCTCGGTCGGGCCGGGTGAACAAGCTGATGAATTCTGGGGTCATGGGGCCTCCTAATGCCGATGCTTGAGCGCAGGTCTTGCTGGTATAGACGCGCAAGCGCGACAGGGATTCAACGCAACCCTGTCGCAGGCAAAGACGGGCCGACGCGGAGGCCACCGCGTCGGCCCGTATCATGGCAAGGCTAGCGTATGTAGATCGGGCCAACCCCCATGCCCCACATGATCACTGAAAGCGCGAGGATCGCCACCAGCACGACCAGCCCGACAGCCAGCACGGAACTCGAGAACAGGAAGCCCTCGTCGGAAGGGATGTTCATGAATGTTGGAAGGCCAATGTAGAGCAGGTAGGTCGTGTAGCAGATTGCCGCCGTGCCCACGATCATGCCCAGCCAGATGTGCGGATAGAGCGCGGCCAGGCCGCCGACGAACAGGGGCGTGGCGGTGTACGCGGCGAACACGATGCATTGCACCAGCGTCGGGTTTGCGTCATAGGTGCGTGACATCCAGTGGATGAAAGCGCCCATCACGGCTACACCACACAGCATGGCGAGGTAGGACAGCAAGGTGAGTTGCAATGCACTGCTTTCGGTGAGCTTTACCGCCTCGCCACCGCCAATGCTCCAACCGATCTGGGTGGTTCCGATGAACGCCGATATCGCCGGTATCGCTGCGAGTACCACCACCTCTCCCAGGTGCAAATGCCCGACCTCACGCTCCTCTCCAGTGATTTCCTGCCATTCCTGGCCCGGGTGTGCAAACAGTCCCCAAACGTGATTGATCATGCCAGCGTCTCCTCAGTTTTGGAGGGTCGCTTCGCCTGGCGTGCCGTCAGTAGGACGGGCGTGCGACCTTAAGTCGCAGTATAGGGAGCGGACGGTACGGCGCACGGGGCTCGATTAGAGCAATTGGAAGCTATGAGCCTATCGGTAATAGCGTTGCAGTATTTCCATCGCCAGATTGATTGACTGAAGGCGTGTTGTACTGCCGCCACGGTCGGGGTGGTGAATGCTGACCAACTGGCGATAGCGCCGTTTGATGGTATGCAGGCTGAGCGAAGAGGCCTCCTGATCCAGCTCGAACAGCTCCAAGGCTGCGCGTTTCTGCTCCGGATCCCAATTTTCGCTGCGTTCGCCCAGGTGATCGCCGCGCATACGCGACCAGAAGCTCGCCAACAGGCGTTCCACTGCCTGTTCGTCGGTGTCGTGCAGATTGGTCATGTCCAGGTAGTAGTCGCGCAACGGATCGGTTTCGGCGACTCCGCTGGCACCAGGCACATAGGCTTGAAGCTGGACGTTTAACGGCGAAATCTGGAGGTTGTAGCGGCTCTCGCCCCAGAGCTGGTCGCGCAGCTGGTACAGCGCGTTAAATACCAGGAAATGGGTACGGAACAGCACCAGCTTGTCGAGTAGCGGCAGGTTGGGGATATGCGTGCTATGTCGGGCCTTGAGCTGTTGGATCAGCTGGTATTCGCTGCAACCTTCCGGTTGTTCGCGCAGCAGCACGAATATTTGCTCGGCCAGGTCCATTTCGGGTTCGAGATCATCGTTCATGCCGCAAAGCCTAGCACAAGGCCAGCGTTACCAACGGCTGGATGGATGGGGTGGGGCGCCGGTGCATTTTGCGCGTAAAATGCGCGCCTTTCGCATCTCACCGGACTCTGAAATGGGCAACCTCTCGGTCAACCAGAACAAACTGCAGAAGCGTCTGCGTCGCCTCGCCGGCGAGGCAGTCACTGATTTCAACATGATCGAGGAAGGCGACAAGGTGATGGTTTGCCTGTCTGGCGGCAAAGACAGCTACACCATGCTCGACGTCTTGCTGTATCTGCAGAAAGTGGCGCCGGTCAAATTCGAGATCGTCGCCGTCAACATGGACCAAAAGCAGCCGGGCTTTCCCGAGCAGGTGCTGCCCGAGTACCTGAAGTCCATTGGCGTCGCCTACCATATCGTCGAGAAGGACACCTATTCGGTCGTCAAAGAAAAAATTCCGGAAGGCAAGACCACCTGCTCGCTGTGTTCGCGTCTGCGTCGCGGCACGCTCTACACCTTCGCCGATGAGATCGGTGCTACCAAGATGGCGCTCGGTCACCATCGCGACGACATCCTCGAGACGTTCTTCCTCAACATGTTTTACGGCGGCACGCTCAAATCCATGCCGCCCAAGCTGCTGTCTGACGACGGCCGCAATGTGGTGATCCGGCCGTTGGCGTATTGCAGCGAGGCAGACATCGAAGCCTATTCGCAGATGAAGGGGTTTCCGATCATCCCCTGCAACCTCTGCGGGTCGCAGGAAAATCTGCAGCGCCAGGTGGTCAAGGAGATGCTGCAGGAATGGGAGCGCAAGTCGCCCGGTCGTACCGAGATCATGTTTCGCGCCTTGCAGAACGTGGTGCCCTCGCAGCTGGCCGACCGCAGCCTGTTCGACTTCACCAGCCTGCGCATCGACAACGACGCCACGCCGCGCTTCCTCGAGGTGATGAGTTTGTAACGGAGGCCGCAAGCCTCAAGCCAATAAGTCCCAAGCGAACGCTTGTAGGGTGGGCCGGGCGGCGCTCCGCTTCAGCCCACCTTGTAACTTGGTAACGGTCGGATAGCGCTCCGCTTCAGCTCCGTACTTCTGACACCAGCGATTCACGCTGTCGTTTGAAGTGAGCTCTGCCCCAGCTCGCCAACCGAGCCAGGGTGCAACCCATCTCAGGTGGTATCAGCTCGGCCGGACCTGCTTCAGCGTTTCAGCGATCATGAACGCCATTTCCAGCGACTGATCGGCGTTGAGTCGGGGATCGCAGTGGGTGTGGTAGCGGTCGGAGAGCCCGTCCTCGGTAATTGGGCGTGAACCGCCGATGCACTCGGTGACGTTCTGCCCAGTCATTTCAATATGAATGCCGCCGGGGTAGCTGCCTTCGGCGCGGTGCACGTCGAAGAACTGCCGCACCTCGGCCAGCACCTTGGCGAAATCGCGGGTCTTGTAACCGCTGGAAGCTTTCATGGTATTGCCGTGCATCGGGTCGGAGCTCCACAGGACCTGACGACCTTCCTGTTGCACGGCCTGGATCAGGCGCGGCAAGCCTTCCTCGACCTTGTCGGCGCCCATGCGCACGATGAGATTCAAACGACCGGGATCGTTCTCAGGATTGAGGATGTCGATCAGGCGGATCAGCTCGTCGCTGGCCATGCTCGGTCCAACTTTCACGCCGATCGGGTTGCCCACGCCGCGCAGGAATTCAACGTGTGCCCCGTCCAGCTGCCGCGTGCGGTCGCCAATCCAGAGCATATGGGCAGAGCAGTCGTACCAGCCACCGCTGAGGCTGTCCTGGCGCACGAATGCCTGTTCGTAGTTCAGCAGCAGCGCCTCGTGGGCGGTGAAGAAGCTGGTCTCGCGCAACTGTGGCGCGTTGTCCATGCCGCATGCGCGCATGAACCGTAGTGCCTGGTCGATCCGTGCGCCGAGCTGGTGATATTTCTCAGCCATCTGCGAGTTGGCGATGAAATCCAGATTCCATTGATGGACCTGATGCAGATCGGCGAACCCGCCCTGGGCGAAAGCGCGCAATAGGTTCAGGCTGGATGTGGACTGGTGATAAGCCTGCAGCAGCCGCTCCGGGTCCGGCACGCGGCTTTTTTCATCGAAGCCGATGCCGTTGACAATGTCGCCGCGGTACGCGGGCAGGCTGACGCCGTCGACAGTTTCGTCGCCGGAGGAGCGCGGTTTGGCGAACTGCCCGGCCATGCGGCCGACCTTCACTACCGGGCAGCCGGCGGCGAAGGTCATCACGATTGCCATCTGCAGCAGCACCTTGAAGGTGTCGCGGATCTTCGGTGCGGAGAATTCGGCGAAGCTTTCTGCGCAATCACCGCCTTGCAACAGGAACGCGCGGCCCTGAGTGACCTCGACGAATTGCCGGCGCAGCTCCCGTGCCTCGCCAGCGAACACCAGCGGTGGAAGGCTCGCCAATGTGCCCTCGACGCGCTGCAGATGCGCGGCGTCCGGGTACTCGGGTTGCTGCTGGATGGGTTTGGTTCTCCAACTTGTGGGACTCCAGGCGTGACTCATGATCGTTCCAGTTTCCATAAATAGTGTGCCGATGGTACCCGAAGCGCTTTGAGGCCGGAGATAGCGATGGACTATCGGCCTGCGTAAGATTCGGCCATTGCCGCCAGGCTGAGCGAACTTTTACGGAGCAGACAGATGGAAAAAGAGGAGCGTTTGCTCGCCGAGGTGCGCGACGCGTTCGGACTCATTCGTGTACTCGAGGTGGGCGAATACCGCTTCCTCGAGTTCGGCGCCGCGGTTGAGCAAAGCTGCGTGTTCACCGCCGATCCGGCCTGGCTCGAGTACGACTACACTCGCGCAATGCTGCTGGGCGGCCTTTGTCATCCGGCTCCGGAAACGGCGCTGTTTCTAGGCTTGGGGGGAGGTAATCTGACTCAGGCGTGTCTGCGGTTCCTGCCGCTGGAGGATGTCGAAGTCATCGAGTTGCGCCCCGCCGTGCCTGAACTGGCGATGCGCTACCTCGGGCTGCAGAACGACTCGCGGCTGTATATCCGCATCGGCGACGCGACCGAGCTGCTGGAGACCGCCGAGCGTTCCGACCTGATCTTCGTCGATCTATACAACGATGCCGGGCCGGATGCCGCCCACCTGGGCTGGAGTTTCCTCAAGCGCTGCCAGGAAAAGCTCAACCCGGGCGGCTGGCTGGTCATCAACCAGTGGGGCACCTCCGACGACAAACCGCTGGGCGCTGCGCTCCTGCGCGGGCTCTATCACCGCCATTACTGGGAGTGCCCGGTGAAGGAGGGCAACGTGGTGGTGCTGGTGCCGGCAGATCTCGACCAGGAGCTGGATGAGGCAGGGCTGCGTCAGCGTGCCGATGCGCTGGCGGCATCCTTGGGATATTCACTCGGTTCGCTGATTGGCGCGCTACGCCCCGCCAGTTGATCAGGTTCTTCCCTGGTGCGTTCCGAGTGCCCACGTAGTTGTTCGTGCACATTTGTGGTGCGCTCTTGTCTGGAGGCGAACGGTACGAGGTTCATTAGCTGAAGGCAGGCGCCTGCTCCTGCAGCGTCGTGGGGGCGCCCTGCAGACGCAATGGTTCGATGACCGATAATGTCCGACGCTGCTGGCCCTGCCGTGGCTTGCGCCAAATAGGGGCCAGGGGCTCGGTAGGCGAGCCGCGGGATTTGTCGGTACCCGTCCACACTGGTCTGTTAATTGCACTAGGCCAGTATGTTCGTCTGCAGCAAGGAACCCGGCCCGTGCCCCATCTTCAAAGCAAACAGATGCACCTTTCGGTCCGCGAACGCGCTTGGCTCCCGGTCTTTGGCCGCACCGGCAAGCTGGCGATGCGCTGGTCGTGCTGGTTGAATCGCGGCGTTTATCCAGTGGTCGAGCAGGTCTTCGAGGGGGTCGCCCAGTCCCGCGTGCGGATTCTGCAGGGTTGGGCCGCTGCCCACTGGGAACATCTGGCCGACCTGGCCGGCAATCTGGGCGAAGCCTTCGCCCATGTCGACGCCGAAACCCTGGAGAAGAAGCGTATACAACTGGCGGACCTGTCCGAACTGTTCGTCATCGATCCGCAGGGCAGGGTGCTGGCCTCCACCTGTGCCGCCCATGTCGGGCAACAGGATCTCGACGGCAAGGCCGTGGCGCAGGGGCTGCTCAAGCCATTCCTGCATGGCCCTTATCGCGATCCGTTGACCCAGCGCCTGGGCGCGACCTCCTCGCGCTTCCATGATGCGGTGACGCTGATGTTCTACCAGCCCGTGCACGTGGGCGGCAAAAGCCTCGGCTGCATCTGCGCGCGGGCGCCCAACGATGTGCTCGGCGACCTGATCCAGCGTGAGGCCGGGCATGTCTACCCCGAGTCGGGCGACAACTACCTGTTCATGGTCGAATCGCGCTTCGACAGCCACATCCAGCCGGGCACGGCCCTGTCGCGCTCGCGCTTCGAGGATTCCACCTTCAGCCACGGCGAGAACCTCAAGAGCGGCATACATACCCAGTGGGGCATGGTCAGCGTGCAGCAGCACACCGAGCTGGAGCTGCGCTTCACCGATCCGGCCACCGGGCAGTTGCACCCGGGCGTGCGCGAAACCATCGCCAAGGGCTCGAATCTGTTCGTCACCTACCCCGGCTATTCCGATTACCGGCATATCCCGGTGATCGGCAAGGGCGTCACCTTCCAGCTGCAGGGTTCGCCGGACCGCTGGGGCATGATGTGCGAGGCCGACCTGGAAGAGGTCTATCGTCGCCGCTCGCTGAGTGTCGGCCTGATGAAGACCTATCTGTGCACAGTGACCACGCTGTTCGCCATCGGCGGCTTGCTGCAGGCCTTCAGTGGCTTGTCGCAGACGATGCTCTACGTGCTTAACGGTCTGCTGCTGGTGCCCGGTGCCTGGGCTTTCGCCTCGTTCGGCCCGCGACGGCTGGCGGCGCGCATGCAGGAAATGACCGAGGTAATCCGCACCCTGGCCGAAGGCGAGGGCAACCTGCGCCAGCGCGTCGACGCCAGCACCATGCAGCGCGATGAAAGCGGCGACATGGGGCGCTGGATCAATAGCTTCATCGACAGCCTGGACGGCGTGGTCGGGCAGGTCATCCAGGTATCGAAGCACGTCCGCCAGGACAACGAAGTGATGCTCGCGCGCAGCAGCGAGGCGGGGCAGACCACCAGCGACGTCGCCGAATCGATCCACCAGCTGTTGCTGCTGGTGGAGGAGCAACTGGGCGAAATCCAGCAGGCCTCCATGACCGCCGAAGAAATGAAAGCGGCCATGGACGAGGTAATGGGCCGCGCCCGCGAGCGCTTCGACACCGTGCGCGAAGGTACCGAATCCATCCGCGACGTGGTTCAGCGCTCGGCCCAGAGCGTGCAACTGCTCGACAGCCGCATGGGCGAGATCGACGAGATCGTCGGCCTGATCAGCGACATCACCACCCAGACCAACCTGCTGGCGCTGAACGCCGCAATCGAGGCCGCCCGCGCCGGCGACCATGGTCGCGGTTTCGCCGTGGTCGCCGGCGAGGTGCGCTCGCTGGCCCAGCGCACCGCCAAGGCGGCCGAGGACATCCGGCACAAGGTGGAAAGCCTGCAGGCCGAGACTCGCCAGGCGGTGTCCTTCATGGAAGGCGGCGTGCAGAACGTCGACAGCAGCTTGCGCCTGACCGAAGAGGCCTCCTCGGAGAACGTCCACCTGCATCGGACCGTCGAGCGCATGTTTGACATCATCGAGCACCTCAACGAACGCAGCCTGCATTACGGCCAGACCATCCGGGGCGTCGACCAGGCATCCAGCGAAATGGGGCAGACGCTGTGTGTGCTGCAGGACAGCGCCGAGCGCGTCCGGCATACCGCCGGCAAACTGCAGCAACTGGTGGGGCGTTTCCGCGTCAGCACCATCATCGGCGAAGCCGTCTGAACACCTGCCCAATCCCAAAAGCTCGCCCCGAGGTCGGGCCTGCCACGAAAGCAGCAAGCCACCCCAACCCGTGGCAGGCGCGCCCCCGCGGCGATAGGCGATAGCAGGCCGAAGGCCTGCCCCGAAGCGTAACGCCTGAAAAAGCGCCACCCGATTCGCTTAGCAAAATACGTCACAGACTCCCATTATTCCGGTATAGTATGCGCCGGCTGAAACTCAGCCTGCGTTAGGTACTGCAACACACGAAGCGCTGCTTCGGCTGCTGTCCGCTTCTCGCGGCTGTCCTTGACGGTTCATCATTTATAACGTTTTCGCAAACCCCGCCGACCAGGCTGCCAGGGTGACCTTCGGGTTTTGCATGGCATGCGCAGCTTCGGAACATGGGTCTTTGCGGAGCATCAGGAAAAGACCCATGACCCAAGAAATCGGCGGCTTTGCCGCACTCGGTATTCATCCCTCCGTACTCGCTGCAGTCATCGCAGTCGGCTACGAAGAGCCTTCGGCCATCCAGAGCCAGGCTATCCCGGTAATCCTCGGCGGCCACGACATGATCGGTCAGGCCCAGACCGGTACCGGCAAGACCGCAGCCTTCGCGCTGCCCATCCTGTCCAGGATCGACCCCGCGCGCAAGGAAGTGCAGGCGCTGATCCTCGCGCCAACTCGCGAACTGGCCCTGCAGGTCGCTACCGCTTTCGAAACCTATTCCAAGCAGATGCCCGGCCTGACCGTGGTCGCCGTCTACGGTGGCGCCCCGATGGGGCCACAGCTCAAGGCCATTCGCCAGGGCGCGCAGGTGATCGTCGCCACGCCTGGCCGTCTGGTCGACCATCTGAGCCGCAACAGCGCATTGCTCGGCACCATTCAGTACCTCGTGCTCGACGAAGCTGACGAAATGCTCAAGCTTGGCTTCATGGACGACCTCGAAGTCATCTTCGAAGCCATGCCGGAAAGCCGCCAGACCGTGCTGTTCTCGGCGACCCTGCCACATTCCATTCGCGCCATCGCCGAAAAGCACCTGCGTGAGCCGCAACACATCAAGGTTGCGACCAAGACCCAGACCGTCGCTCGGATCGAGCAGGCACACCTGATGGTCCACGCCGACCAGAAGACCGCGGCTGTCCTGCGCCTCCTGGAAGTCGAAGACTTCGACGCGCTGATCGCCTTCGTGCGGACCAAGCAAGCCACCCTCGACCTGGCTGCCGCGCTGGAAGCCAAGGGTTACAAGGCTGCAGCACTAAACGGTGACATCGCCCAGAACCAGCGCGAGCGCGTGATCGAGTCCCTCAAGGATGGTCGTCTGGACATCGTGGTTGCCACAGACGTTGCTGCTCGCGGCCTGGATGTATCGCGTATTACTCATGTGTTCAATGTGGACATGCCCTACGATCCAGAGTCCTACGTACACCGTATCGGCCGTACTGGCCGTGCCGGTCGTGAAGGTCGCGCATTGCTGCTGGTTACCCCACGTGAGCGTCGCATGCTGCAGGTCATCGAGCGTGTCACCAATCAGAAAGTCGCCGAAGCCCGTCTGCCCGATGCGCAGCAAGTGCTGGACGCGCGCATCAAGAAGCTCACCAACAGCCTGATGCCGCTGGTCGCTGATGCCGAGGCCAGCCACGGCGAACTGCTCGACAAGCTGCTCGTCGATATCGGCTGCAGCCCGCGCGCGCTGGCCGCTGCGCTGCTGCGCAAGGCCACTAACGGCCAGGCGTTGACCTTGGCGGAAGTGGAAAAAGAGCAGCCGCTGGTTCCGACCAGTAGCCCGCGTGAGCGCTCCGATCGTCCTGAGCGTAGCGGCGACCGTGAGCGTCGTGCACCGATCCCGTTGGCCGAAGGCCGCGCCCGCTGTCGCACCGCACTGGGGGCTCGCGACGGCATCGCCGCGCGCAACTTGCTCGGTGCCATCCTCAACGAAGGCGGTCTGGCCCGCGAAGACATCGGCCGCATCCAGGTGCGCGATAGCTTCAGCCTGGTCGAGCTGCCGGAGGATGGTCTGGAGCGACTGCTCGGCAAGCTAAAGGACACCCGCGTCGGCGGCAAGCAACTCAAGCTGCGTCGTTATCGCGAGGATTGAGATGCAGATGTAGCGGCATGCGATGAGGTTGAGTCTCGTCAGGAATAGAAAGGGTGGACTTCGGTCCACCTTTTTTTTTAAGGGTTGCATCGGCTATCGGCCGCCAAGGCTTGGGGCATTACGTCGGCCATCGTCGCCCCGCTGCTGCCGACAAACTGATCGGATTTTTTACTGTTTTTTACTGTCTACCTTTCCCGTCTTCGCCAACGCTGGCTGCGAGGTGTTTGGTAGTGCCCATAACCGAGGAGAAGTAGGATGCAGGAGAGAAATGCCTGGGTCGATTACGCCAAAGCCATTGGGATCATTCTGGTAGTCTACGGACATGTCGCGCGTGGGGTCTTCAACGCCGGCTTGCCGATGGATCAAGACGAATATCTTCTCGTCGATAGTGTCATCTATAGCTTCCACATGCCGCTATTCTTCTTCCTGTCGGGTTTGTTCTTTTACGACTCACTGGTTAAGCGAGGGAAAACCGGACTGGTCGTGAACAAGGTCGATACCATTGTCTACCCCTTCATCCTGTGGTCCTTGTTGCAGGGCGTGGTAGAGGTCGTGCTATCAAACTACACGAACGGTGATGTGACGTTAG
>NZ_JAMOIE010000088.1 GCF_024448935.1 Stutzerimonas stutzeri | reverse complement strand
CGCCCGGCACGGGCGCACTCCTGGAGGTGCAAGTCCTCCCGCAAGTTGATCACGACGAGCGAAGCGAAGCGCAACTGCATGAGGGCGACCGAGTGTGGGGAGGAAGCGTGGAGCGCAAGCTGCGAGCCGATGAACAAGAACCGGATAGAAGGCGCTGCCAAGCAGGGCGAGCGGGCAAGAAACCGCGAAGCTCTCGTGATCAAGGCGAAGTGGCGTAGATCCGGCGGTTGTGCAGCGAAGGAGTGTGTTCTTACCCGGGGAGATCTCGCCTTATGGGTGAAAGCCCGACGGCCATGCCGGAGCGAGAAGTCAGCAGAGGCCGTAGTAGCTGGCGCCGGGGCCGATGAGGCCGCAAGGCAAGAGCGAAGGGCCGAACGAGAGTGAGTGACCGAGGACACGTGTGATGTCAAAGGCCATGCGTCAGATGCCGCAGCGATGCGGGCGGGCGGGCGTAGCGCGCGGTGAAGCCGCGGGTGATCCTGCCAGCGACGAAGCCAGCGGCCCGCCGCGTGAACACCCGGGCACAGGGTCGGCAAGGCCGAAGGCGGGCACCGGTGGCCTGCTGGAAGCGGCGCTGACGAGAGAGAACCTGCAACGGGCGTGGAAGCGGGTCAAGGCCAACCAAGGCGCAGCGGGGGTGGATGGGCTCGGTATCGAGCAAACCGCCGAGTTGCTGCGCACGCGGTGGAGCCATATCCGCCAGACGCTGCTGGCAGGCCAGTACCGGCCCCAGCCGGTACGCAGGGTGATGATTCCCAAGCCGGACGGGAGCCAGCGCGAGCTGGGCATCCCCACGGTGCTGGATCGTCTGATCCAGCAGGCCCTGCTGCAGGTGCTGCAACCGCTGATCGATCCCAGCTTCAGCGACCACAGCCACGGGTTCCGCCCCGGCAGGCGTGCGCACGACGCGGTCAAGGCCGCGCGGGCGTATGTGCAGTCGGGCAAGCGCGTGGTGGTGGACGTGGACCTGGCGAAGTTCTTCGACCGGGTCAACCACGACATCCTGATCGACCGGCTGAGAAGGCGCATCGACGACGCTGGCGTGATCCGGCTGATTCGGGCGTACCTGAATGCCGGGATCATGGACGGCGGGGTGGTGATCGATCGCCACCTGGGCACGCCCCAGGGCGGGCCCCTGTCGCCGCTGCTGGCCAACGTGCTGCTGGACGACGTGGACAAGGCGTTGGAGGCGCGGGGCTACCGCTTCGCGCGCTACGCCGACGACTGCAACGTCTACGTGGGCAGCCTGAAAGCCGGGCAGCGGGTGATGGCCTACCTCAGGAAGCTGTACACGGGCTTGAAGCTTCAGATCAACGAAGCCAAGAGCGCGGTGGCCAGCGCCTTCGGGCGCAAGTTCCTGGGGTATGCGCTGTGGGTAGCCAAGGGCAAAGAAGTCAAATGTGCCGTGGCCAAGAAGGCACTGGACAACTTCAAAGCCCGGATCAGGCAACTCACGCGCCGCTCGGGCGGACGCAGCATGAGCGAAGTGGTGGCAAGGCTCAGGCCCTACCTGCTGGGCTGGAGGACGTACTTCGGGATGGCGCAAACGCCCGGAGTCTGGCGCGAGCTGGACCAGTGGCTGCGCCACCGATTGCGAGCCATCCAGCTGCGGCAGTGGAAAAGAGGCACGACCATGTACCGCGAACTGTTGGCGATGGGTGCGAAGGAGCGCGTTGCGCGACACGTGGCGGCCAACAGCCGTCGCTGGTGGCACAACAGCGCCATGCTGCTGAACAGCGTGCTGACCATCGCCTGGTTCGATCGGCTGGGACTGCCCCGACTCTCATGAACCTCAAACTCTCGAACCGCCCGGTGCGGACCCGCATGCCGGGTGGTGTGGCAGGGGCGCAGCCTGTGAAGGCTGCCTCCTATGCCGATGCGCGCCCGCATGGGTGCAATCTTGTGGTTGCAGCCCGCCGTAAGCTGACCACAGCGAACACATTGAAGCGCACGTATAGAGGTGAGCGACCGGTATTATCCGGCTGGTTCGGGCCGGCTTGAGTGCGGAGATCATAGATGGCGGTGTGGTGTTGAACGTGAGGTCAATGTGCAGCTCCGTTACTGCCTGGTCCATTCCAGCGGAAGCGGGCTGATGCCACGTTCCTGATCAATGCTCTCGGCGATCTTGAGCGCGGCGTCGAGTTCGCTGATGCCATGCTGTTGCATGAGCTGGTAGCGCTCGGCCTTTTCCTCCGGCTCGGTTTGGGCGAGCGCGAGATAGAGGCTGGGGGGCACCGCGCGAAACAATAGCTCCATGCTGCGCGACAGGATAACGCCTTCCGAGAACTTGCCGATCTCCTTTCTGGCAGAGAGCATCAGGGCTTTCTGCGCCGGGGTGAGTTCGCGGAATTTGGCGATTTTCTCCACCTCGTCCGGTGGCATGCCCATACACAACCACCACTCCATCATGTTCAGCATTGGCTCGGCGGCTTTGGGCAGATCGTCCAGGTTCTGCGTTGCCAACCAGAACCAGGCCCCTAGTTTGCGCCACATCTTGGTGATCTTGACGATATAGGGGGCGAGCAATGGGTTCTTGGTGATGATATGCCCCTCGTCGGTGACGTTGATGATCGGGCGGCCCAGGAACTGGTCGCGCTCGGCGATGTTGTTGACGGTGTTGATCAGCGAGATATAGGCGATGGAAAGCTGAGCGTTGTAGCCCTCCCTGGCATAGGTAGCCAGGTCGACGATGGTGATGTCGGCTTCCGGCCAGGGCGTGCCGGGGCGGTCGAACATATCGCCATCGCTGCCCTGGGTGAACATGTCCATGGCATCGGCCATTTCCATCAGCCGTGCACGGCGAACCTCGGGTAAAGTCGTGTCGCGGCTGCGCTCGCGCAGGGCATCGCGAACGTCCCGCGTGAGCACCGCGCGTTGCTCGGCGACACAGCGCTCTGCCGCGTCGAGGATGCATTGGCGAACCAGGCTGCGATCAGCACGCGTCATGCGCGCTTCCTCGCGTTCTTCTCCTCCTGTGATCATTAGGCGGGCGGTGATCTCCAGCTCACCCAGGACGTCGCGCTGCTCATCGCCATCGTTAGCCGCGTCGTCTTCATCCAAGGCATCGGCGTCGAGCGTTTGCACCTGACAGGGCGTTTCCACCAGCCGGTGCGCATCGGCGAACGGGGCGAGGCTGACGCCCGAGGCGGGCGCGAGTTTCACACGATGCACGGTGAGACCCAGCCGCGCGGCGAAATCGCCGTACAGGCCAAAGGAGTTGCCGGCTTCGACGATGAACAGTCTTGGTCGGTAGATCGCGGTAACTTGGTTGAGCAGATTGTTGAGCGTGGCGGACTTGCCGGAGCCGGTAGGGCCGGCAAGAAATAGGTGCGCATTCATTTGCCGGTCGAGGCGATTGAGCGGATCGAAGGTGATGGTGCCGCCGCCGCGGTTGAACAATGTGAGACCGGGGTGGCCGGTGCCCTGGCTGCGCCCCCACAGCGGTGCCAGGTTGGCGGCGTGTTGGGCGAACATCAGCTGGGTGTACCACTGGCGCTTGTCCAGCGCAGGGTCGTAGACGCAGGGCAGCCAGCGCAGATAGGTGTTGAGCGGTGCGACCTCATCTTCTTCGCGTACCGGTTGCAGCCCGGCACCGAGCAGCACGTTGCCAAGTTGCAGGCCGCGTGCGTCCAGTTCCGCCTCGTCGCGGCCGCGCAGGTAAAAGGTGAGTGCGCTTCGGTACAGCTTATGGGCGCTGCCGATCAGGCTGCGGGCCTGTTGCACATCGGCACGGGCCTGTTCCGAGGCCAAGGTGTCGCCCACGGCCTTGCGACCGAGGTGGTTGAGGTGCGCTTCGAGCACATCCTGCGGGGTGATGACCAGCGTCAGGCACTGGATGGTGTCTTTCGGCAGTTGGTCGAACAGCGCGTTGATCGCGTCACCCTTGCGGGTTTCGCCGGTGATATGCCCTGTGGTGGGTGGGCTGCGCAGGCGGTCGACGGCGATGGCGCGGTGTGGCATGCCATCGAAGTACCACTGGCCCAGGGCGGCATCCGAGCGCGGCTGGCCGAAGAACAGCCGTTGTGCGAAATCGGTGCCGCTGGCCAGCTCGATCTCGCCAGGCTCCTGTTCGTCCGGGTAGCGGGTCAGGGCATAGAAGCGCTCCCGGTTTTCGGCGCTGTTACCGAGCTGGGTTGGATGGGGATTGAACCAGCGCAACAGCCAGCCGTGGATATCCGCCGCGCCGAGACGCCGGGCGCGCACGCCAGCATGGGCCAGGCCGCCGACGAGGCGGTCGCAGACCCGATTGAGCGCCTGCTCGGGCGATTGTCCACGACGCTGCGGTGCCTGGCCGACACGGCGATAGACGACCAGCCGCGTGCGCCGAGTCTGCCCGCGCCAGGGCAATTGGGTGACGGTGTTGTCCTCGAACAGCCCGCCAGGCTTGGCGATGGCCTGCAGGTGGTGGCTGAAGAAGCGCAGGTAGAACTCGGTGAAGGCGCTGCCTTGGGCGCGGGGCTGGACGTAGTGGCGCAGCTCATCGAGGTAGCGATCCCAGTTGGTGTCGTCCTGCGCGTAGAGCTGCACGACCCAGGGGTTGTCCTCCAGCTCGTCGAAGGCATCCTGCAGCACGTTTTCCAGCGTGTCACGGACCTGCAGCAGCCAGGTGGGTTCGCGTCCCTCCGTGCCGACCGGGAGCAGCTCGTAGAAGGCCGCCACCGAGGTGCCGTCATCAAGCAGCATGCATTGTGACTGGGGCAGGTACTCGGCCCACGGCAGCAGGTCGGTGAACGAGGGCGCAACATCGTAGAGCGCCTTCTCGTCGGTCTGAGTGGCTGGCCGACGCGAGGCGTGTGCGGTGCCAGGTTCGGCAATGCCGTGGGTGTGCAACTCGGCGACGTGGCGAGCCCAGGCGTCCGCAGGTGGCGCGGGTTCCTCGGCCTGGCGCCGGTGCTTGAACAGGGACCAGGCCATCAGTAATCCTCAACCCGTTCGCCAGGCAGTGCGTACTGCACACGCTGGTACAGGGGGAACAGCGTGGTGTAGCCGGGCACCGGCACCGGGTCGCTGCCAGCCAAGTGCGGGAACACGTACATCAGCAGATCGGGGTTCGGCAGCCGATGGAACTGCCGGTAAATCTCGTTGGCGGCCGTGCGTGTGTAGCGGGCCTGCACAATGGGCGCAGCGTGTACATCGGCCTCGGTCAACGGCCGGCGCAGGGCCTGGCGCGCGTCGAGCAGTTGCCGAGCGGTTCCGCCGCCGGTCTCGACGTTCCAGATATCGAGCATGGTGCTGTCGTCGTGCGGCAGTAGTTCGTCCTTGCTTGTCGCGCAGCCGCCGAGTGTGAGCACGACGGCCAACAGCGTTAGGCTGTTAATCCAGATCTTGCGCATGTGAGCTGCCTCCAAGGCGGTGATCGACGCGGCGTCCTTTCGGGTCGTAGTCGATGGTCAGGGGTTCATCGAGATGCACTGCGACGCGTGCGCCGGGCTTGACGTAGACCGCTGCGAACGCCTGACCATAGAGCTTGTTGACCCAGGCGGACATGTCTTGCACGCCACCAGCAAGGATGCGGCCCATGGCCTCGTTCGCGCCGATGCCTACGGTGCCGATGGAGCCGTCGTTGCTCATGTAGGAGACCTGACCGCTGTCGGAGTCGATCAGCGAGGCGACGCCCGCACCGGCTGCGGTGATCAGGGCTTGCGTGCCCAGGTACTGCTGCGCGTTGCTGCGGCGTTGGCCGCTGACGCAAGGAATGCCGTGCGGGTCGCTGATCCAGCCTATGCCGTCCTGTGGGTCGTTGCCGTTGTTGCCTTGTTGGCGGTGGCCGCCGCGCTCGTCGTCTTTCGGGAGGGTGCGGATAGTGCCGTCCTCGAAGACGAACGTGACCGAACGGATCTGCCCGCGCACGCAGGAGAGGGTCCAGTCGCCCGAGGCGGTGCCGCTGACCACAGCACCGGCCACGTCGGGAATGTCGATGCCGTTCGCGGTGAGATTGTCGCGCCCGATCAGGACTTTGAAGGGGTACGGGTCGTTGACGGTTCCGTCGATCGGTACGCGGCCGATCAGTGCCGTCATGGAGATCGAGCCAATCAGGGTCGCGTTGGTCGGCACGGTGTAGACGGCTGTCGTCTCCGGCACACCAGTCGCGCGGCGGCCGGCATCGACGGCGGAGCTTGCGGTGGTTTCGAGTGTCTTCTGCGCCGGCGCGAAGCTGCTGGGAAAGCTGAAGCTGGCGGCATTGCCGGAACGCTGCTTGCCGTCATCGCGCCGATCCTCCGGCTCTACCCAGCGCAGGGTATCGCCAGCCAGGCCGTCGCCCAGCTCAAGGCCTAGACCGACCGGTAGATCGGCGGGGTTATCTTTGCCGATGCCATCGAGCCGCTGCTGCAGTTGTTGAAGCAGGCTCTGGGTTTTCTGCCGTTCGCTGCTGACCTCCTGCCGATCCTGATGCAACTGGCTGCGTTCGCTGTCGAGCGCGCTCTGGATGCGCCGGTCGATGGTGCCTTCGCGTTGCCGCAGCCGTTGGTTTTCTTCGCGTTGGACCTTGTTGTCGCCGAGTGCGGTCTGCAGCTCGGTGCGTAGCTGACGGACTTGCGCTACCAACGTCGCCACGGTGTCGCGTGGGGTGTCGCCCTCGATACCGAGCGCTTTGGCTTCATCGGGCGTGAGCCGGGAAGCTTCTTCCGGTGTGCTGGTAACGTCGTTGCCGCCGGAGAACAGCTTGATGCCGACGAACACCAGTAGTAGCGCCAGGGGGATCATCAACCATTTGAGCAGGCCATTACTGTGCATCGCGGTCTCCGTTGTGTTGCGGCCCCGGCAGGTTGAGGGAGGCATCGACAGGCGCAATGGTGGGCAGCAGAGCCTGCGCCAGCCCATTTCCACGGGTGACGAGGTAGACGACGGTGGTGTCGTCCGGCGTGCCGCTCGGCCCCAGCGTCGAATGCTGGAAAGTCGCGCTGAGGAAGTGGCCCTGCAGCGCACGCGGGTCCAGGTCAAGCCAGTGCGAGGCGCTGTTGCGCAGGCGCACAGCACTCACCCATAGGTTGTCCAAACGCCATGCCGCTAGCGCCTGGGCCTGTATCGGCAGTATCGGCAACAGGCTGTCCAGCGGCAGGTCGCGGCGCAGGGTTGCGGGTGTAACGCCGGGCACGGGTTCGACGGTTCGCAGTGGTGCGTAGAGGTTCTGTGCCGCGTAACGGGTCAGGATGACGGGCTGCGGTGTTGCCCGCACGGGCGGGGCGGCTGCGGCACTGTCATCTGCATCCGTTTGAGCAGCGGATGATGCGGTCTCGATGATGCGCACCGGCTCCAAGGGAGGCTGGCCCGCCTGCTCGGGTTCGGCGGCGATGTCGAGCAAAATCACGGTACCGGTATCGGCGTCCTGCAGTTGCAGCCGGGTCGGTTCGATTGGCTCGCTCGCCAGCAGGTAGATGGCCCCGGCGGCGCTCTGCACCCGCAGGAGGTTGTCGACCGATGCGGGTACCCCGACGCGTACATTGCGCTCGACGAAGACTATGCGCTCCTGGCCGACCACGAGCGGTACGGCCAGCGGCAACCTTTCCCAACGCAGGAGTTCGGTGGCGTGGGCGGCGCTGAATAGAACCAGCGCGAGCGCTGCAAAAGCCGGTTGCAAAAGGCGGTTCATGGCATGTTTTCCAGGGAGGGGGCGGGAGCTGCTGCCGGATCGACAGGGGTGGCAATACGCTGCGGCGCGCCGTCGTAGCAGTCGATGGCAAGCCCGAACGGGTTGCGCTGAGGGTCGACGTCGATCCGCAGGACCTTGAGCGGATAGCGCACCAGCGCGCGTTTGACTTGCTCCGAGGCGTAGTATTCGTCTGCCGTGACGTCGAGGCTCACGACCCACTCGCGGGTGGAGACGGTGCGCACGCGCAGCGTCGGGTTGTCGCCGTAGCCGCGGCCCGGAATCTCGTAGATGCCGCGCACGCGCTGCCGCAGCTCTCCAGCATTGCGGCGGTACTCGTAGTCCTGCTGCAGGAACGCCTGGCAGGCGGGCGTTAGGTAGGACGACAGCGCATGCAGGTTGCGCGGGTAGTCCTCGTCGCCATTGGTGGGCCAGCGCTGGAGCTGCTGCCAGACGTAGAAGGTGAAGGCGTAAACGCTCTCAGGCGGCACGTCCCACCATTTACGAGTACTGCCTGAGCGCAGGTCTGGCGGTACATGGATGGTCAGGTCGCGTGGCGCGCTCCACCAGCCGACGCCCATAACCAGCGCCAGTACGACCAGTGCGCTGGCCCCGATGCGCAGGGTCTTGATGTGTGCTTCGAGCCGCAGCACTTCGTTCTTGAACCGGCTCACAGCGCCTTGCTCCGGCGTGTCGTCCAGTAACCGGATCGTATTACCAGTGCGTGGCCATCGGTGAAAGGCGCGAGCTGCGGCAGATTGACCGCGATCCACCACTGCAACTGCCGGTACAACCAGGTTTCGGGGCGGCCGCGTTTGAGCCGGCGCAGCGTGCCGCCACCGATGAAAATGCCAGCGGCGACCGCCAGCAAGATGGCCGTAGGGACGATGGCAATCGTCGCGAACATGAAGGCCAGCGGGATACCGCTCCCGAGTCCGATCATCCCCGATGATCCCGCGCAGACCCACAGTTCATTCGCCGTCAGCCCTCGCACCACCACGGGTTGACGGTTGAGGCGGTGGGGCAGGAACGCCACCGTCCCGTCCGGACGGATGTCTTCAGCCATGTCGGCATTCCTTTGGTTCAGAGAACGCCGATGGCTTCGGTCAGCAGCCAGATGCCAACCACGAGCAGGACCGCACCGACCGCCACGGTCAGGCCAAACTGGCCCCAGGTTGAGCGGCCAATGTGGATTTCCGCATAACGGGTGTAGGCGTGGTAGCAGACGCCGACGAACATCGAGGCGACCACGAGCAGTGCGATGAGCATCACGATGTCGTAGCCGTAATTTTGCAGCGTTTCCATGATGCCGCCGCCCGTGCCGCGCGAAGGGTTTTCCAGAGTGGGCAGCTCGGCGTGGGCGAGAGGTGTCAGCATGCTGAACATCGGCAATGCAGCCAGGCTAGCGAAGTGGAGGGGTCGGGAAATGCGGGTGAACGGCTTCATCATGGCTACCTCTTACGAGAGCAGAAAAAAGGTCAAGACCAGGTACAGCACGGCAAAGCGCACCACGACGACCAGGAACTGACGTTGGGAAAGTTGTTCTTCTGCCCAGCCGACGTAGGCGCTGCGCATCGCCCAAGTGCCCCAAACGAGCAGGACGGCAAATACCGCACCGAGCAGCACGGTCGCCATGTCGGAAGGAGGGATGCCGCTGTTGGCCTGGAACGCGGCGGTCTGCGCGGCGTTCATGGCGCGACCTGCGGTTCGAGGGCGGCGACAGGCTGGCGGTAGTCGCCAAACAGCAGGGCGGAGTCGCGCGGTTGCGCACGCGTTGGGGTGAGGTAGTCGTGGATGCCGGCGCGCACGCGCTCAAGGTCAGCGGTGAGACGGGCGTAGTCGAAGTGGTAGCGGGTGCGTTCGTCCTGTTGCTGCGCGGCTTGTTGTGCGACGAGCCGTTCGATGCTGTCGAGCTGGCGCAGCGCGGCGGCGAGCCTGGCGTGTTCGGGCGTGGCATCGTCCGCGCTGGCGTGGCCGGAAACGCATAGGCCGAGCAGCAGCGCCAGGGTCAGACCGGGCGCGTGATGCCTGTCGGCTGGTGGGGGAAGTCGCTTCGACATTGGCCAATCCGCAATTTGCGAGAAGTGGCTAAATGCTCTCGGTATGCCTGAGGAGCTGCCTTAAACAATGGGAACCTGGGTGTGCCCCTATTACAGGCGGACTCAAGCGTCACTACCCACTGGCTAGCGAATCACAAGTATTTCTTGAAGCTGGCTGCGGTGATGTTCACCGCCAGGCCGAGCAGCGCCGCGCTCGGCAGCAGCACCAGCAACGGATGTACGCTGACGGGTAGGGTGAGGTAGATGATCCATGGCAGGACCGCCAATGGCATCAGGCTCGCCTTGGCGCGGTGGTAGACGAAGCCTGACTCTCTGCCCGCGCCGAACTTGCGGATGTCGCGCCGCACCAGACCATCAATCATGCCGACGAAAGCAGCCAGCAGAAATAGTGGCAGCGTCAGTACCAGGACCAGCAGTCGAACCATGAACGTCAATGCCGTGAATGCGGCGGCGATCAGGTATCTCTCGCTCCAGACGTAGACTTGACTGATGTAGAAACGGATGTCTCGGCCATCACCATGGCTGGGTGCGTGGGAGCGCGCCGATGCCTGGCTCATCCAGTCGAGCAGGCCAGTCTTCACGAAGATCCATTCGTAAGCACCCTCGACAAGCTGATGTGCGGTGCGGCCGGGCTCCTGTACCACCGCGCTGCGGGTGAAGTGGCTGGAAAGGTGGTTCAGTTCGTAGTCGAGCATGCCCTGGGCGTGACGCCAGCCCTGATCAGGCCAGAACAGGTGCATGCCGACGCACTCGATAATGATCGACAGCAGCAGCGAGCCGATCAGCACGCCGAGCATACGCAGCGGCAGGGTGATGATGCTGGCGAGCAAGCCTCGCTGGTGGGTTTGTTCGCGTTGCGTGGTGCTGGCCGGGTCCTTCATGGCCGTGCCTCGGCGTTGCTTGTCTCAGTGGTGGCGAGGTGGCGGAAGCCATCGAGCAGGTCGTCGGGCAGTGATTGATCCTGTAGGCCGGGAGTGCCACGGTTTTCCCACCAGTCGCTGGCTTCGACATAGTGCTGGCGCATGTGGCTCGCAAGCTGCTGTAAGTCCTCGGGCATCATTTCGTCAGGGTCGGGTACCGGCAACGGCATGCGGATTTTCCAGAGCTGGCCACCTTGCAACAGGGCAAAGGCCTGGCCTTTTGGCAAGCCAACCACGTGTGCGGGTTCAATCATCGGCACGCTGGCGGTGCTGATGCGATCCTGAGCATTGGAGGTGAAATCTGTTGGCCCCCGAACGTCGGAGCTGTCAGTAGCCCCGCTGACCAGCGTCGTGGTGTAGACGTCCACTTTTGGAAGCTGCCGGGTGAGTAGCTCGGCGGTAGCGGTTTCGCGCACTCTCAGCATGAACAGATTGTTGAAGTTGCCGATAACTTGGCCCGCTTTTGCGCGGTTGCCAAGACGGGCTTCGATGTCAGAGAGCGTCTGCGTATAGGCGGTGATCTGTAACCCTGCGCCGCCGCCCTTGTTGACCAGAGGCACGAATTCATCACCCATCAGCTCATTGAACTCGTCCGCATGGACGTTGATAGGGACTCGTGCTCCCGCTGTTGCGCCGGGCAGCCCGTCGTCGATGCCAAATTTGTAGATATGGCCGGCGACCGATACCAGGTCAGCGAACATTGAGTTGCCGACTGCAGCGGCAACTTCCGCATCCGACAGGGCATCAAGGCCGACATAGACCACCGCGCGTTTGCGGACGACCTGCATCCAGTCGAAGATTGGCCTGGGATCGTTGAGGTCCGAATAGTTCGGTGCGAGTAGCTGCGCGGTTTTGCCGGTGGTGAGTTTCTCCAGCAACGGTAAAAGGCTGGCGACGATCTTGTCGAAATACGTCCGGTCATAGCGCACGGCACTGCGCAGACCGTCGAGTACGGGGTCGTAGGTGCGCACCTGTGAGAGGTATTGCTCCAAGGCTACGACCCGCTTCTCTCGCCCGATCATATTGCGCGGGATATTTTTGTCGTTCAGCCGGCTTTCGAGCTGGACGATGATTTCCCAGGCCTTCGGTTCGTGCTTGGCGAAGTAGTGCTGCGCGTACTCGATAAAGAGCGCGTCGATGTTGACGACATGCCGCTGAATCAGCAGGTAGTCGGGGCGCTGGCCCAGCTCGACGAGGGCACGGGCGATGATGTTGACGAACCGCCAGGCGAACTCCCTGAAAGCGGCGCTATTGCCTTCACCTGAGAGCTGTCCGGCGATACGCGTGGCCACTTCGCTGATCCGCCCGAACCGGCCCACTGCGTTGTAGCGTGCGCTGAAATCATGCCAGCCCAAGTGGAAAACATAGAACTCACGTTCGCGCCCGGCGCGTTTGGCCTCCACGTACATCCGCTTGAGTAGGTCTGCATCCCCTTTGGGGTCGAATACGATCACCACCTCGTGCTCTCCGGCGGCGTTGCGGCGTCGAATGTCCTGAGTCACGAACAGCTCGGCCAATCGGGTCTTGCCGACCCGTGTCGCGCCCAGCACAAGTGAGTGTCCGACTCGTTCTCCGAGTGGCAGGCTGACATCGACTTCGTTTGGCTCGATGCCGTGTAGCCGCGGCAGGCCGCCGACCGGTGGCAACGGGCGCACCGGATTGATGGGAACGTCCCAAGTGGTGAGCTTGGCCAGCTTCGATAGTGGAAACGGCGCGAACTCCAGCCGCTCTTCCAGGCGGCGTGCCAACTGGTAAGCGGGCGTAGGTTCCACATAGCGGCGGAACTCGGGCCTGAATGTCTGCGTCAGGCGGTGCGTGTGCCGTTGTTCCCAGCGAAAGCCTCTGCCTATGAACAGCCGTTGCTGGCTGACAGGCACATTACGGCTGGTCATCACATAGCGCGGCAGGCGGCGGATATTGCGCCGGTAGCGCAGGATGACTAGCGCATCACGCAGGCGAATCGTGCCGAAGGTGAGAAAGGCAAGGGCGCTGCCCAGGCCAATCGATGGGCTCAGCGCCAGTGACCACGGTGCCACCAGGGACAGAAACGCGGCGGCGGCGCAGACCGCCACGCTGTACAGCTCCACGGCTGGCCGCAGCAGCACTTCGATCGCGTGGCTCTGGGCCATGGCCGGCGCCTCACTGCTCGACGCCGGTTGCCGTGATCAGCACCGGGTAGTGGCGCAAGCCAAGGCGCTCGGCGAGCTCATTGCCCGTAACCGGTGACAGTAACAGCCCCGGCACCAGCGCACGCAGCGCAGCCAGGGCCTCGGCCGACTTGACGTTGACCACTAGGCCCACGGCATTGAGCTCGTGTATGCGCAGTGCGCGCTGACGCAGCCAGGCGCGCGAGCGATTGTCGTCGCCGACGAGAAAGAACGGCGGCATTCCCGGCGCTTCGATCAACCTACGCGCTACATCGCCCGGTGACAGCTGCATCGAGCGCACCGGCAGCATGTCGGCTTCGTTGAACGGTTTGGCTGGCGGAAGCGGAATCTCGATGGGTGGCGCGCTCACCTCGGCGCGCGGTTGCAAGTTCAAGGCTTCGTAGTACGGCAAGGCCGACGTACCGCCATGGTCTGCGACGATGATCAGCGCGTCAGCCTGGGTGGCCAGCGACAGCCACGGCAGCGAAAGATACGCGACGAGGATGGTCAGGGATTTCATGGCAGATCCCCTCGCGAAGTGATTTCCAGCTGGGGGGTACCCAGTACGCGGGCCAGGTGCTGGCCGACGCTGTGACGGTAGCGCGCGGCTGGTGCGCCGCCGGCAGGCCGGTGGTAACGACCGATGGCGAGCAGCCAGTCGTCACCCGGAATGTGCTGCTCGTGCAGTATCTCGGCGGCGATGGTCAGGTTACGGTAGGGGTCGAGCAGGTCGCAGGGCTGTGCATAGCGCTGCAGGTGGTAGCCGAGATTGATCTGGCCGAGCCCCGCGTCGATGCGCGTGGCCGGCGTGCGTTTGAGTGCCTGGCGCAGCTCGCTGCAGGCCTCGGCGCGGGTGGCGTAGCGCTGCGCCTTGCCAGCGACGTTGAGCGTCCATGGCCACGGCACCAGACTTCCGCGTAGGTGGATACCGCTTTCTTGCAAGGCCACGGCGTACAGGACGGCCGAAGGAATACCGGCGCGCTTCGCAGCGACTTGATAGGCCGGCGGCGGGATTTCCCGCGCCTGGATGGGGCTTGCCAGTGCGCAGGCCAGCAGCACGAGCGCGTGGCGGCGCGACATTACGGCTGCCGCTGCCACTGGTTGCCGACCTTGCGTACGACTGCCGGCAGGTCACCCTGCAGATTCAGCGATTGCCAGCGTCCCGAATCGTGGTTGAGCGTGATCTGGCCGCTGCGCGCCTTGGCCGGGTCGATGCCAATACGTTGTGCCCAGGCGCGAATACGTGCGTCGTCGGCGTGGCTGTCGACGACGTAAATGTCGAATTCCATACCAGCAGCTTGCAGCCGCTGCGCTGCCCGATCGCATGCGGGGCAAGCGTCTTGGACGAATACGGCGAGCCGTCCGTTCGCCGCTGGCACAACCGGCGAGAATGCCAGGCCGGCATCGGGCAGGATGACGCGCGGCATATCTGTGTTGAGCCGCTGCCAGGCGTCGTCGTAAGCCCGTTGGTACGCCAGCAGCTTTTCGACGCGGTGGGCTTCTGCTTCGACCTGCAACTCTGCATAGCGTCGCCGTTCTTGTTCGGAGCGCGCCTCGATTCCTAGCGCGGTAAGTGGGTCGAGGCTGGGAGAATAGATACCCAGCGGCCCTCGCATCAGCGTCCGGTAGCGCGCCCATTCCTCGGCGCTCAGCCCCCAACCTCGCGCGTGCTGCTCGTCGGCGCGCTCGGTGGTCATCAGTCGCTCGCGCGTGGGCAGGTTGTCGGCGGTGAGGGTTTCCGCTCCTTGGACAAGGTTGCCGGTCAGCAGGGCGATCAGTACGGGGACGATATGGTGCAGCTTCATCTGCTTGTCCTACTGCACGGGAATGGGCAGGCGACGAGTGTCGTCGCCGTGTCGGAACACGGCAGCGCTCCCTTCGATGGTTTCAAGGTGCCAACCGGCTTCCGTCTCGCCGGGGCGCAGCAGGTGAACCTGCGAGAGCGTGCCCGAGGCGGCTGACATAATCGAAAGGAACCGCTCGCCGGCACGTAGCTCGACACCGATCACCCGGAATGGCGGCTCGATAGACTTTGGTTTGGCGGGAACGGAAGCTCGCGGGCGGGGCACCGGCGGTGGTGCTGGGCGAGGTTCGTTGAGCTGTATTTCCAACTGCTCAATGCGGGCCACCAGCGGCAGTAGACTCTCCGCGGTCGGGCGGCTGCCGAGGGCCTGCTCGATGACGTTCAGTCGCCGCTCCAAGGCCTGATGCTCGACGTCGTAGCGCGCCTGGGGCAGTGCGTCAGGTTGCTGTTGGGCTTGCTCGACCTGCTGGACTAGGTCGGCCAAGCGCTTTTCCAGCACGGCGACCTGCAGGCCGGGGGCGCTGGTTTTGACCTGTGTCGCCAGACCCGACAGCGCGACGTGATCGATCACGGCGGCGGCGCTGATGAGCAACAGCCACGTGATGGCGGCGGCGTGCATCAGCGTGCCGTGCCGGCGTTGCCCACTGCCCAGCATCGTCGTCATGGCCGTGGCTCCCCGACGGCACCGGGAGCTGTATCAGCAGTGGTGGGCGGCGCTTCGGCAGGCGTGTTGAGGGGCTGAGTGAAGCAGACGCGGCGTGCGGTGTGATCGACGTGCAGCGTCCGCGCTGTCCCGGCTAGGGTCAGCAGGGCATCGCGCAGTTGCAGCGGGCCAAGGTGGTAGTGCGCCGCCGGCAGCGGGAGTCTGCCCAGCGCATCAGTTTCACTTCCGCTGCAGAGCTGGTAGCCGGAGCGTTGCAATACATGGCGCAGTGCGTCAGCGACGTTGGCGTTGAGAGTGTCGGGAATGGACACGTCGACGATCTGCAACAGCAGATCCTGCTGAGCGGCCGTCGGGATTAGCTCGACAAGGGTGTAGCGGCCGTAGCGGACAACCGGAATGTGCTCCGGTGCCGGAGCCGCCACCTCATCGGGCGGGGGAGAGAGCGGTTGAGGCGTTGCGCAGCCGGCCGCCAGAGCGGCCAGCAGCAGGCAACTGTGATAGGGAAGGGCGGTGTGCATGGCTCGGCTCTCGGCAAGGTCGAGGCGAGACCATCGGCGTTCTTTGGAACCGGATCAGCAAACAAAGGGAACTGCTGTCTGCCGGTTTTCATGAGCTCCTCCGCTGAGCCAATCTCAGGAGTGGTCAAAAAACGTCAGGTGAATGAGAGGCCCTCGGTTGTGAGCATTTCAGGAGTTATCGAAAGGGTTATCCACAGGTTTTGTGGATAAAACAAAGCAGGACCGCTGGGCCAGTCTCGACCACAGAGGTTCGATACAGCTTGGATCGTCAAGCAAGCTGACTATCTAGGGCGGTACACCTGGGGCAGCAACTGGCAGAAATCGGCCATTAGCAGTCATTTGACAATGGCTCGAAAATGCTAACCCGGCCGTGCATCATGATACCTGTCACCATCTCGTGTGAATCGGTGGTAGAAATGCCTATGCCTGCGGCTCTCCATGTGTGAGCACCTAAGCACCTCTAATTGGAAGCTATTACAATGGATATGAACAACACAGCTTTAGGTCTGGAATACGCCAGCAAACGCATCAAGCCAAGCAAAGACACCATCTTGGTCGTTGGTACAGGCATGAGTATGGGGCTGACTGATGGGCAACTCCCTCAGTTAGCTTGGACGGGGTTGATTAAAAGCGGATTCCGCTACGCTGTCGAGATTGGGAAAATTTCAGAGGCCAGCGCTGATAACTGGCTCAAGCATTTAGATGGGACGCCGACCACTACCGAGATCCTGCATGTGGCGGGATTTCTGTCCGGTAGCCTGTCCAGCGGAGACGACTACGATTACGCCGCCTGGCTGACACAAGAGTTCAGTGAAGTCAAAGTTCATAATGAAGCGCTCGCAAGTACCGTTAGGTCCCTATCGGACGCGGGGGTGAAAATATGCACTCTCAACTATGACTCGCTGCTAGAGAATGTCACCAATCTATCACCCGTGTATATGACCGATTCAGACGAGGTCATTGAGTGGTTTAAAGGCGAGCGTAAAGGAATTCTTCACCTGCACGGCCACTGGAAGAAGCCCGACACCTGCATACTAAGCAGTGGAGACTATGAGGCCACTATACAAAGCAGTACGCGCAACTTCTTCCAGCAGCACATGACAGTGTTTGAAAACCTTGTATTCGTAGGTTGCGGCGGCACGTTTGAAGACCCCAATTTCGTCAAGACTCTAGGATGGCTGAGAAAAGAGCTTAAATCGAACAAGCTTTCTACGTTTGCACTAGTCAAAGATTCAGAGGTCACTACCCGTAAAGCTGATCCGGCATGGAAAAACATCGTCGAACCCATCGGCTTCGGTACTAATCATTCGTCTCTGAAGCAGTTCCTTGACGGACTGTTCCACGAGGTTACAAGCCAGAATGTTGTAGCGTACCCAGACCTGCGAGGCAATACCGCTATTCAACGGATGGAGCAAGGACAAAAGACCGCTTCACTGGATGGCATTCATAGCCCGCTCCCCCCTGCACCACAAGCTCGCAGCGTCAGGCATGCGCAGTCATTCCAAGCAGAGCAGATCCTAAATCTCCATAGGAGCTTGTGGTTGGCAGCTGATTGGGGAATGGAAGAAGATGAATTCATTTCTGCATTGATCGCCCGAGTATCAAAAAAATCCAACAAGATCTATTCAGTAAATATTGGTAATTACTCTGACAAAGCATCCTTCTACCGTCAAATCGAAGAGCTTTTGGGTGCTCCATTTGAATCATTCTGCGGCGCCTTGTCGCTTATTGACGAGCCTTACCTACTTCTTAGGGACGTTCCGCTCGATACCTGTGACGACAAGGAAAAATTTCAAGCCGATCTGTTAAGCCTGGCAGATATACTTACCTCCTTTTGCCCAAATCTCCGGATGATTTTTATAAGCCGAAACTTGCCTGTCTGGAGAAACGAGGCGGTCGAATTGACTGCTTTGGATGGCGCGGATACCAGGGCCTACATCGAGTCGCACCTTCTCTACCAAGGAGGCCTTGGCAACGATGATTTCACGCAGCTTTACGAACATACTAATGGCGTCCCTCGGATCATCAAGGAAGCGCTGGATAAACTTATCGTCGCGTCATTGGAAGAGATCATCAGCGAGCGAGGCAGCACACGCATCAATTTGACGGGACGCTTTGGTGACTCCATCAAAGCACTGTCAACTGCAAAGGAAATCGAGAAGCGCTACGCATTTTCATTGCTGAAAAGCTTGGCCACGTTTCCGTACGGCGAATATCTAGATAACATCAAGCGTGTTGACAAATCGAAGAAGTATTCCATTGACCACGTAGTGATCCTTCAGCGAGAAGGTTTCATTTATGTGGAGGACCAGGACAGCTTTGGCCACACCGGAATACGGGGTTCTAAAAAAAGACTCATAGTTACACGTCCCGTCAGACAGTGGCTCGCCCAAGAGACGAAGCCCAAGGAAATCGCCAAGATAAAAACTCAGGCATACCAGCTCTACTTCGGTGATGACTGGGAGACTCTGAGTCCTAAGATGTATCATATTTTCAAGGCAAATGACATCAGCGAAAAATCGTCGGAGATCAACAACGCCAAGTATTTTATCGTTGAAGTCTTCGCTGAAGGGAAAACCAACGAAAGATGGCGTACCGTTGGCATGGAACTCGCCGCGCAGTTCTGCGCTACCGTCAGCAAAAAATCGTACTATAAAGTCGTGCAAGACTTATATGTCGCGCTGAGACCGATGCTTGATAGCTGGGATAAGGATGAAAAATACTGGTTCTTCATTTACTTATGTGCGCAGTCGATTCGGATGCTAGGTGACAAGTCGAATGCTGACGAGGCACTACAAATGCTGCTGGGCTGCCTCGATCATATTATTCAGCCAAAACTGGTAGGTTCGATCAAGCTGCATATCGCAATGATCTATTCCGGGAGGAAAGCTCAAGCCCAAGCGGTTGATTATGCTACCCAGGCTCAGAAGCTCACCAAAGGCAGCGTGGCGATGCAGGCCGCCCACATCGCGCTCAAGAATGGTGATCTAGCATCCAAGGAAGCTGATATTTCGAAAATTCAATCTAAGGCAAAAACCAAAGCCACCACGCTTTACGCAAATATTGCCTTGGACCGTGCTGATGATTTCGAAGCTTCTGCCAAAGCCGAAATGCTCAAAGAGCTTGTTGAGTACTGTCACGAGAACAAAGATTTGTATAACGAAATTCGAGCAACACTCAGCTACGCCGACTCAATCATGACCGTCCGTGGGTCGCTCGATGCTAAGGAGATCTCGACGCTCATCAGCATTTACCACCATCTACACCACGACAACCTGACGCCACTGCATTCAAAATGCCACTGCATCCTCTGGGCCGCCTTCGAAGTAAATAATGACTATACCAATCTACTTCAGCTATTCAAATACAGCTCACTCTATTGGCGATTGCGTGACGAGCAGAAGCCTGAACTAGAAGCAGTGAATAAATTTAAAACTCTTAGTTTCCCAGGGAACATCCCTGAGCGTGATCCCGCCGTATCGTATTACTACGGAAGACTTGCGACGATTGAGGCCTAGGCTTGTCCTTGGATTGGGGATGCCGAGTCCGTTTAGCAGTCGTAGGCACATTATGTTGTCTGCCCGCACACGACTCGGCTGAAATTGGAACGCTGGATTGGAGAATACGAATGAGGGTACAGCTTTCCCGCGCACAACGTCCACAGCGATAGTGTCATCCGTATGTACGGCTAAACTGTTTAACAGTGTTTAGGTTTGAAAGGCCGCTATTGGCCCAGAGTGTGTAAAAACGTCTGATCAAACCCTTGCTATGATTTCGAGGAGTTCATCGTAAGGGTCGACCATGAAGCGCTTCATTCAAGGTGAGCATCGAGGCCAAAGTACGTTGCTCCCCGAAAGCCTCGACGACTACGTCAGCGATACCAATCCGGTGCGAGTGGTTGATGTCTTCGTGGATGAACTCGACCTAGTTTCGTTGGGTTTTGAAGGT
>NZ_JAMOIE010000087.1 GCF_024448935.1 Stutzerimonas stutzeri | reverse complement strand
TATCTAGGCGTGATCGTGCCACACCAGCAAAAGGAAGCGCCACCAGGTCGAAAGATAAGGCCCCTTCCGAGGTTTTCTGTGCGAGCGAACGGCGGCACATCCGTCAGTATCGTAGGACGGGGTGCGCGTGTCTCGTCCTTTAAAATTGGCGACCCTGTAACTCTCGTTGTTGGCAAGCAGTTGGAAAGCAATCGCGAGGATATAGTCCAAATTGCAGCGCGTCCGGAAGGATCAAAGTGGGACTGCACAGATGCTGGATCTGGCATCGTCTCACGCGTGGCATCAGAAGAACAGCGTACGAAGATTTTCATCAATCGCGACATCGAAGTTGGAATCGACGACAGTGCCTGGGTCGGATCTCAACCTCCATCTTTAGGCCAGGGCGTTTCTTTTCGGACCACACAAAACCAAAAGACGGGTCGAACGGATATATTCGCCGTTGCGCCCGGCCCGCGTCCAGATGTTGATGTACGGGTGGCAAATGGTCACCTGAGGCGGAACGCCAAAGGATTTGCGTTTGTCGACGATGGCTTTGTTCCTCCGCATCTAGTTGAAAGCGTCCCAGCGGATGTTAATGACGTAGCCGCAGTACTGGTTTATGCCAAGCATCCTAAGGAAGAGCGATATGGATGGCGCGCCGTGGCACTTAGTCCTGGATGACTGCTTTCCGAAGATCCCCCAGTACTGCAAGCAAACACCGGACATCTCCCTCCCGCAATGGTCGTCAGTGACAGATTGAGGCCTATCGAGCTGAAAGCCTGGCCCGCTGCTCATCCCACAGCGCTGGCGGATCAACCGCCAGATCAAACAGCGTGACGTGGTTCGGCAATGCGTCGTCCAGGATGGCCGCCACGATGTCGGGTGCCAGCGTGGTCAGGTTGACCATCCGGCTGACGTAGCTGTTGTCGATTCCTTTCCGCGTGGCGATCTCCTTCAAGGACTTCGCATCTCCTGACTCCAGCATCGCCAGCCAGCGGTGGCCCCTGGCCAGCGCCAGTTGGATGGAGGTCGGTGCTACGTCCCACGGTCTAACCGGCGCGGTTTCGCCGTTTGGCAAGGTGACCAGCTTGCGGCCGCTGCGGCGTTTGATCTGGATCGGCACGGACAAGGTCAGCCTGCCGTCGCTGGTCTGCAGGATGTCGGGCTCGCCGGTCTTCTGGATGCGGATGTCGCTCATGCCAGTGCTTCCACTTGTTGCTCGACCGGCTCGGGGCGCAGCTCCAGCACCAGGCGTTCGATGCCGTTGGCGCGCAGCCGCACTTCGAGGTCGTTGGGTGACACGATGACTTTCTCGACCAGCAGTTTCACGATCCGGGTCTGCTCGGCCGGGAAAAGTTGATCCCAAATCGCGTCGAGCCGGGTCATGGCCACGGTGATCTTCGCCTCGTCCAAGGTTGGATCGAGCTTGATCGCCTGCGGCAGCATGTCGCCGAGTAGATTCGGGGCACGCAGGATCGCGCGCAATTGGTCGAGTACCGCCGACTCAAGTTCGGCGGCCGGCAAGCGAGGCAGGCCTGAGGCGCCCGCGTGCTCCTTGGCGTCACGCTGAGGCACGTAGTACCGGTACCGACGGCCATTCTTCTTGGTCGTGTGCCACGGCGACAGTGCCCGACCATCGTTGCCGAACACGATGCCCTTGAGCAGATACGCCACGGTTGCCCGCGTTGCGTTGCCTCGCACCCGGCCATTGGTGGCCAGGATCGCGTGGACGCTATCCCACAGTTCGCGGCTGATGATGGGCGGGTGCTCCGCCTGGTACCACTGGTCCTTGTGCCGCAACTCGCCAAGGTAGGTCCGGTTGCTGAGGAGCTTGTAGATGTGGCCCTTGTCGATCGGTCTGCCCTCGCGGGTCTTGCCGTCTTGCGTGGTCCACGCCTTCGACGTCACGCCATCCAGTTTCAGCTCCTTGACCAGCGCCGTACTGGAGCCGAGTTCAACGAAGCGCTGGAATATGTGCCGGATCAGTTTGGCCTCGCGTTCGTTGGGCACCAGTCGGCGGTTCTCGACGTCGTAGCCCAGCGGTGGCACGCCGCCCATCCACATGCCCTTGCGCTTGCTGGCTGCGATCTTGTCGCGGATGCGTTCGCCGGTGACCTCGCGCTCGAACTGGGCGAAGGACAGCAGGATGTTCAGCATCAACCGACCCATCGAGGTTGTCGTGTTGAACTGCTGGGTGACCGACACGAACGACACCCCATAGCGTTCGAACACTTCGACCATCTTGGAGAAGTCCGCCAGGCTGCGCGTAAGGCGATCGATCTTGTAGATGACGACCACGTCGATCTTGCCGGCCTCGATGTCCGCCATCATGCGGCGCAGCGCCGGACGTTCCATGTTGCCACCGGAGAAGGCCGGATCGTCGTAGTCGTCGGCTACTGGAATCCAGCCCTCGGCGCGCTGGCTGGCGATGTAGGCGTGACCGGCGTCGCGCTGGGCATCGATCGAGTTGTATTCCTGGTCGAGTCCTTCGTCGGTGGACTTGCGCGTATAGACCGCGCAGCGCATGCGGCGCTTCAAGACTTCGCTCATCGTCCACCTCGCTTCTTGGTGGACGGCTTAGTCTTGGCATTGGATGGCGGCCTGAGCCCAAAGAACAGGGGCCCGGACCAGCGCATGCCAGTGATCTCGCGGGCGATCATCGAGAGGCTCTGGTACATCCGGCCTTGGAAATCGTACTGACCATCGGCGGTTGCGATCACGCGGTACTCGACGCCTTTGTATTCCCGGACCAGCACGGTGCCGGCGGCCGGACGGTAATCGCGATCGCGCTTTTTCACCTTGCCGGTTTCCACCAGGGATTCGATGCGACGCTGATTCCGATCCAGCAGGTTGGCGTCGATCTTGCGGAACTCTGCCTCTTGCAGCCGGTACGCAATGCGGCGTTCAAGGAACTGGCGGTTGTGGGTGGGCGTGTCGCCGCCGACCAGCTTCTGCCAGAGCGCCCGGATCTCTGCCATGGGCAGCTCTGGCAACCTGGCGATTTGTGCTGCCACCGATGGCGGCGTTGAAAGTGACGTGCTCATTTGGACTCCGTAGTTGTCTTGTTGACGGGGTCTGAATGAACGCGCTGGTTGCCAGAGAAGCCAAGCTCAAACTCGCTCGCTTCGGCGACGTGTGCGGACTGTTCCGCGACGCAGATCCGCATGCGTGCCAGGCCGTTGGCCAGCAACGACGCGATCTCGTGGCGACGCTGCTCCGGCGTCATCCGCTCGGGCGGTAGATGGTTGATTTGATGCATGGGTAGCGGTCCTTTCCGTCAAACTCAGATGCAGTGAAATTGTCCGGATGGACTGCCGCCGACACCATGAGGGAGTTTCGAAGGCGTGCGGGCTGGTGCGGGCTATTGCGGAAAGCGGGTCCCGTTCAGCTCGACAAATGACGCGCGAGGATCGTACTCATAAGCGAGTTTCCGGGCTGCGCACCGGCGGTCATCGCCCGGATCTGCTCGTTGATGCGATGGGCAGGCACACCCGCGCCGGCGGCCGCCTGCATCACCGCCGCATACGCATCGAGCACATCACCGCCGGTGATCTCGTAACCGTGGCCGCGCGAGATCCAATGCAGTGCAGCCAGTCCCGCCGCCAGCGCGAATGCTGGCTGCTTCTCGGCGTAGTCACGGGCAGCGCGTGTCAGCGTGCGTGGATCGGTCGGGCTGCGCGTACCCAGCTCGATCGCCACATCAAACAGGCCCGCATCCTTGGCAGCGGCGAACCACTTGCCCTCGGCCCCAGGCGTGCTGGCCACCAGGTCGCGTAGGATCTCTTCCGGCTGCTTGTGGGGATACTTCTTGGCGATGGCGCGAAACGTTGCCAGATTCGTTGTGCCCTGATTTGCCTCGATGGCATAGCGTCGGTAGGCCTCGTCGAGCAAACCGGAGGACAGCAGGATCTCTTCGCAGGCCTGGGCAATCTGCCAGCCAGGATCATTGATACCGCGCGACTCCTCGGCGTAGCGGATCGCCTCCGCCTTCCTGCCCATCGCCGACAACGCTTTCACACCCCAGCGCCGATCGTGCCACCACTTGAACGGCGCCTTGTCGAGCAACGCCAACAGTTCCTGGTGGCGGCCCGCCACGCACATCGATGCCAGGCAAGCGCTGGTGCCTTTGAAGAATCCATGTCCGGATGCCTTCGGGCTCCACACGCTCTCGACGACCGGCAAAAACTCATCGGCCCAGTGCGACGCCAGTTCCGGCGTTACGCACAACTCGCCCCAATAATCGCCGAGCAGTTCGATGTAGGGCATCTCGTCGTCCTGCAGCGCTTGCCACAAGCGTTCGAGCCAGCGTTGTCGCAGCTTCGGCTCGACGTCAGCCTTGACGATGATGGGCACCAGGGTATCGATGGCCTTGTTGACGGCCGAACCCAGTGCGCCCGATGAACTGTCCACCTGTTCCAGCGCCGGCGAGAGCTTTTCCAGCAGGGTGATGGCTCCCTCAGCTGCGATTACAGGCTCCTTGCGGGCGACCTGCTTGATCTCCGTGATGGCTTCCTTGATCCGCTGTACCGGCGTGTCGGAGCGCCAGCCAAATGCATGCCGGCGAAAACGGGAAGCGAATTGCCACTTGTGGGCGCTCATGATCGATCCACCATGAGCTATCGCACCGGGTACTGGCCGTTGCGGATGAAGCGATCGTAAGTGTCTTCCTCCGGTTCCTCATCATCGTGCCGCGCTCCCTGCCACTCGGCCTCGGGCAGCAGTAGCAAGGTCAGTGTGTAGTCGTACTGACCCGCGACGCGCGTCATTTCCGTGACCGGCATGCTGGCAGGTTCACGGGCAAACCAGGACTGGGCGCGCCCCGTCCGGTTGTCGCACATGTCAAAGGCGTTGTAGCTGTGCGCCAGCGCATCGTGCGGTAGCTCGATGGTGTTCTTGCGCGTCGCGAAGTAGGCGCCGGACCTGAGCGCCGCCTTGTTCGACTTGGCCCAGAGCATGTGATCGTCGCGGCTGGCCACGAGCACCGCTCGTTTGGGCGCGATCTCGGTCCAGCGCAGGGCAGCAGCTGTCAGCGATACCCCATAGCGGTCGGCGCAGTGGCCGAGCAGATCGAAACTGACCGGTTGACCGTCCACCTGCCGCCGGAAGTCGTCCAGCGGCATCAGCAGGGTCGAAGCAAACAAATCCGCCTCGGCCTCGATGTCGCGCTCGTTGTTGTCTCCCGTCTCGATGTCGTCGTCGCCGCATTCGAAGAGGTCCTGCTGGTGACGGTGCAGGATGTAGTGGCCGAACTCATGCGCGATCGTGAAGCGCTTTCTGCCTTCTGACGGGGTGGCACTGTTGTAGAGGACCAGCCACTTCGAGCGCGCCTTGTTGGCCTTCAGCAAACCATCAAAACCGTCGAGATCCTCGCCCCGAACCGTGTCGATCGGCGAGTCTGCAAAGCACTGGCGAGAATACTCCAACGCCAGCTCGTCAACCTTGACCGGAAAGCGATCCGCACCGAGCACCGTGTTGAGCATGGACGAGATGCGGTTGGCCTCGGCCATGGGCTTTTTCGCGTCCGTCATTCATCTTCCCAGGCATCGAGGATCTTGCGGATCTTCTTCTTGTCCGGCTCGGACATGTTCTTGTACTTACGGAAGAAGGCCTCGTCGAGCACTTCCTCGTCCGGGGTGGTTGCCGACTCGGTCAGCAGGAACTCCGTGGTGACCTCGAGGACGGTGGCAATCTTGCCGATCTTCTCGGCCGATGGTTTCGGATCGTCTTTGTTTTCCAGTTCCCAGATGTAGCTCTTGCTGGAGTCGGTCAGTTCGGCCAACTGTTCCAGGCTGAGCTTCTTTTGCTTCCGCAATGCGCGGATCTTGTCCCCCAGGGGCGATGGCACCGGTATTTCCTCATTTGTTGGCTTCAATCCGAACATAATACCACTACGCCGAACGTTTTCGTACCTGCTTGACAAACCCCTAACCGCTCCGCGACAATCCGAATCGTTCGGTACACCGAACGCCATCGGTCTGCACACCCCAACAAGAAGAAGGGGCCGTCGAGGCTGATAACAAGCCGATCCAAACCTTTGAGGGGTAAGTAGATGAACGATGCAGAAAACCTGAGCAAGCTCCTGGGCCACCTGCCGCCGGCGGTGTTCCGTGAATTCATGGTGGATGAATTCGGTCTGGCCATGCCGGATGTGGACGCCAAGAAGCCCAAGAAAGAGCAGCGTGAACCGATGGAAGCTGTGCTCGCGGCTCTTGGGGTGGGCGAGCGGCAGCGGATCGAGGAAGTGGCCGAACGAATCGTGCTCTTGTCGGACGGCGCCGGCCAGGACGTCATCGACGGCTTCAAGGACGACATTTTCGATGACGCCGCCCGGGAAGCCTTCGCTGCGATCCCGAACCAGTACCAGCGGGCGCTGTGGCTTCATATCAACGAGCCCGCGCTCTTCGAGGAAGCGCTGAACGCCCGGCAGGCCGACGTGTTTCGGCAAAGCGCCTCTTGCTACTCGGGCTTCATGGCGCCCGCCAACCTTGCTGTACTCGACGATGCAGCTGCCAAGACGGCGTTCCACCAGACCGTGGCCCAACAACTCGGGTGCTCCGATGACGCCGTCGCGATCCAGATCTTCAAGCGCCTGCGGCCCGATACGCAGACCGGCGAAGACGTGGACCTCTACCAGATCAGCATCCACCACAACCGCCCACCGGAAATCATCGACTGCGTGCAGGCCAGCGAACTGGTGCCACAAGAGGTGATCCGTGCGGTTTCATCGCACATCACCTATGAGCCGGCCAATGGACACCTGGAGGTGCTGTCAAAGGATACGGATGGGCGCGAAGCGCTGGCCCGAATCGTGGCCGACTCCCTGCTGCAATCGCCCATCACCGGCGAGAAGATCCCGCTCAAGCAGTACGACTACCAGAGCCTGGCGGCGCCGCGAAACTTCGACTTGGCTGGCGAGCCCGTGGCCTATGTCAAGGCCGTCGAGCTCGGCTATTCCGCTGCAAACGGCCGCTCGCTTCTCGTGAAAATCTGGACCAAGGACGTCGACGACATCTACGCCGCTGCTCGGTCGTTGATCAGCCCCACCTTCGACTTCCGCGATCACCACCTGAACTACGCCAAGCTGTCCATCAAGCTGAAAAAGGTCGGCAAGGACCGCGCGCGGACGATCACCGTGATCCTGCGTGACGACAACAAGTGCAACATCAAGACGAAGCGGGAAAAGGACCGGGCGCTGTGCGATCGCCTGCTCGCCAAATGGCATCTGGTGAAGGAGATTGGCCATGTCGTCGAAGCCCCTGCCGACGCAGTCGCTGCTTGAGCTGATCGACCTGTTCGAGCAGTCTGGGCAGCCGATTGCCGATGGCGACGGACAGCGGCTTCGTGGGTTGCCCGGGTGGAGTTTTCTTGGACGGACATCTTTGACGCCGAAGCTGCTGGAGCAGTGGACCGACTGCGTCGGCTACGCCGGGAGCTACCCAGCATCGCTTGATGACGATCTCGTTCAAGTCGACCTGACTGAAGATGACCAAGCTGATCGATATCGCTACCGCTGCCCTGAGACTTTTCGGTGGAAGTTTGTCCCCGCCGCCGAAGTCGCCGTCTACAGCGTTCGGCCAGCTGCAATCCTGAGCACAATTGCCGATCTCCTGGGTATCGCGCAGGCTCTGCGAAAAGGGATCGATGCGCCGCTTCTGGACGATGCCCTTTGGCATTTGGGAAAGGCTCGAATCGGGCACGCCTTGACAGACGTCTGGCTCGTTCGCGGCTTGGCGCACTCCGTCGAAGATGTGTTCCGCCACTTCAGCCAGACAAGTCTTCCTGACCAGGGTCTGGTCTTGTCGTCTGGCAGCGTATTGCCGCAGTTTGTGCGCCCACCTCGCAGTTACCGATTCGCATCGCTACGAGCTGCAATCGTCGACTACGTCGCCACGCCGTGCATCGACATGGATCTTCTGCATCGCATCCTGGCCGCTCCGCCCGATGGCGCGATCCGCCCCGTGTTGCCGGTGCACTTTGACGAATACACCAACACGCTGACCATCCGCACCAAGACCAAGCCCTGGACGATCAAGGGCGAGCGTCAGGCTGCAGCCGTCCGCTACATGTTCGAGCAGGCCATCAACGACAGGTGGATTCTCTCAGCCGCTGAAATTCTCGACGCAGCCTATGCCGACAAGAAGACGGCGCGCAGTCAGCGCATGCAGAACCTGTTCAGTGGCAACACCGACTGGGAGGACTACATCGACAACCCTGAGAAGGGGAAGTATGGCTTCCGCCGAGATTGACCAGCCACCAGTTGGCAGCACCACGCACAGCCGCCTTCGGGCGGTTTTTTGCTTTCTGGGCCCCGCTTTTCCCCTCAGCGGCTGCGCCCGCACACCAGCCCGTACATGGCGGCGGCGGACGCCCGTACAGGCCGACTTCGAAACTGACCTCACGAATTCGCAACAACCAGAAGGAGTGCATCGTGAGTGTCAAACATCTGAATCAAGGCCAGTTGGCCGAACGTTGGGGAGTCAGCGAAGCAACGCTTGAACGCTGGCGCTCTGAAGGCATCGGCCCAGTATTTCTGAAGCTCCAAGGCCGCGTCCTGTACCGCATCGAGGACATCGAAGCCTACGAGACAGAGAGCCTGCGCAAGAGCACCTCCGAACGCGTTAATGCCGGAGGCGCCCTATGAACCGCATCTCCCCCGACGAGGTCCTGACCACCCCTGCCGGCGAGCTCGCTGCGCTTGCCAGCGAATCGCTGTTCCAGCTGAAGAACGATGCCGCTGATCTCCTGGCTGCAGCCAAGGCGATCGTCGAGCACGTCGATCGCGCACTGGATCTCAAGTACGCCGACCGCGCACACCAGCTGCGATTGGCGGCAGGCAAGGACACCGGCGTCGTCCATTTCGACGACGGCCATGTCCGCATCACCGCCGATCTTCCCAAGAAAGTCGACTGGGATCAGACACGGCTCGCCGAGATCACCCGTCGCATTGCAGCCAACGGTGATGACCCATCCGAGTACGTGGACACCAGCTACCGGATCTCGGAAACCAAGTTCAACGCGTGGCCTGAGTCGCTCAAGAGCGCCTTCGCCCCGGCACGCACCCTCAAGACCGGCAAGCCGGGCTTTCGTCTCGCTCTGCTTCAGGAGTAATCGCCATGAAAACCAAACCTACGCTGCTCGAACTGCTTCGCAAACAGCCGGAGATGTACCTGCGGGATCTGCCCGAAACCATCCGCATCCCAGCGCTGGACGGCAACCGCCCCGACGAAGTCGTGCGTCGCCTCGAGGACGCCACCATCGATGACGTGGCATTCGCGATCCAGGGCATGGAGTCCGAAACCCGCGTTATCCATCGACGCCTGAGTGGTCTACGCGACCTGTACGAAATGGCCCGCAAGCGTGGCACACTCGGCATGACCACCGTTGCTGACGCGTTCGCCAACATCAGCACCGAGGAGGCCGGCAAATGAGTCTCCCCATCATTACTGCAGACCAGCGCCTGGCCGAGCGCCGTGGCGTGAAAGGCGTGCTCGTCGGCAAGAGCGGCATCGGCAAAACCTCGCAACTCTGGACGCTGAAACCCACTGCCACGCTGTTCTTTGATCTTGAGGCTGGTGATCTCGCGGTCGAGGGTTGGGCGGGTGACACGATCCGCCCGCGCACTTGGCAGGAGTGCCGTGACTTCGCGGTGTACATCGGTGGACCGAACCCGGCGCTGCGCGACGACCAGCCGTTCAGCCAAGCCCACTTCGATGCCGTATGCGCGCGCTTCGGTGATCCGGCCGTGCTGGACAAGTACGACACCGTGTTTGTCGACTCCATCACCGTGGCCGGTCGCCTGTGCCTGCAATGGTGCAAGGGTCAGCCACAGGCCTACTCCGAGAAGACGGGCAAACCCGACAGCCGGGGTGCATACGGGCTGATGGGCCAGGAAATGATCGCCTGGCTGACCCACCTGCAGCACACGCGCGGCAAGAACGTCTGGTTCGTCGGCATCCTCGACGAGCGCCTCGACGATTTCAATCGCCGCGTGTTCTCGCTGCAGATCGACGGCTCCAAGACCGGCCTCGAACTGCCCGGCATCGTCGATGAGGTCGTCACCTTGGCTGAGCTGAAGGCCGATGACGGCGCCAGTTACCGCGCCTTCGTCTGCCACACGCTGAACGCATGGGGCTACCCCGCCAAGGACCGCTCCGGGCGGCTCGATCCGATCGAGGAGCCGCACCTCGGCCGCCTCATGGAAAAGATCGCCGGCCCGGCCAGGCCCGCTACCGAACGGCTCGATTTCGCGCGCCCCGCGCCCGCTGCCATCCCCGAATCCACTTCGACTCAGGAGTCCTGATCATGACCTACTTCGATTTCAATTCCGCTTCCGAACAGACCTCTTTCGACCTGATCCCCAAAGGCACGCTGGTGCGTGTCCGCATGACCATCAAGCCGGGTGGCTTCGATGATCCGTCGCAGGGATGGACCGGCGGCTACGCCACCCGCAACGACAACACCGGCTCGGTGTACCTGAACTGCGAGTTCGTCGTGATGGAGGGTCCTCTTCATGACAACAAATGGGCCCGTCGCAAGATGTGGTCGCTGATCGGCCTGCACAGCCCGAAAGGCCCTGAGTGGGCCAACATGGGCCGCACCTTCGTCAAGGCGATCCTCAACTCAGCGCGCGGCGTTCATCCTGGCGACAACAGTCCTGCCGCGCAGAACGCGCGCCGCATCAGCGGGTTTGCCGATCTCGATGGCATCGAGTTTCTCGGCAAGGTCGACTGGGACAAAGACCAGAACGGCCAGGACAAGAGCGTGATCAAGGCTGCGATCACGCCCGACCACAAGGACTACGCCGCCCTCATGGGTGGCGCGCAGGGAGCGGCGAAAGCGCCTGCACCCGCAAACGGGTCGAACGCGTATGCCCAGGCCACGGGCCGTGCCTCCGTGCCGGGTCGCCCGAGCTGGGCACAGTAAAGGGGACGCCGCCGTGATGCTCCGCCCCCGCCAAGCCCTGCTGGTCGAGCGCTCCTTGGCGGCGCTCGCCCAACACGGCAACACACTGTCTGTTGGCCCCACCGGGTCCGGCAAAACCATCATGCTGTCGGCGGTGGCCGGCAGCTTGTTGGCTGAGCCGGATGCCAAGGCCTGCATCCTTGCCCACCGCGATGAATTGACCGGCCAGAACCTGAACAAATTTGCACGGGTGAATCCGGGCGTCAGCACGTCCGTGTTCGATGCCAAGGACAAATCCTGGTCCGGGCGCGCCACGTTCGCGATGGTGCAAACGCTGTCACGCGACAACCATCTCGCGGCTATCCCGATCCTCGAACTGCTGGTGATCGATGAAGCGCATCACGCCGCTTCGGCGTCCTACCGCCGCGTGATCGATCGGGTGCTGGACAAGAACCCGCGCGCCCAGATCTTCGGGGTGACCGCGACGCCTGCCCGCAGTGACGGGAAGGGACTGCGGGAGGTCTTCAGCAACGTCGCGGATCAAATCACCCTCGGCGAGATGATCGCTTCCGGCCACCTCGTGCCGCCACGTACGTTCGTCATCGACGTCGGCGCGCAGGAGCAATTGACGCGGGTGCGGCGCACGGCCACCGACTTCGACATGACGGAAGTCGAGGCCATTCTCAACAAGACGCCCATCACCGATGCCGTGATCCGCCATTGGCGCGAGAAGGCCGGCGACCGCAAGACGATCGTGTTCTGCTCGACCGTTGCCCATGCCGAGTGCGTGCGCCAGGCATTTCAGAATGTCGGTGTGTCCGCCGTGATCGTGCACGGTGAACTCTCAGACGCAGAGCGAAAAGCAAGACTGACCGACTACGAATCCGGCAACGCGCAGGTCGTGGTCAATGTGGCTGTGCTGACTGAAGGGTACGACTTCACGCCCACCTCCTGCGTTGTTCTTCTGCGACCGAGCTCGCACAAGTCGACGCTGACCCAGATGATCGGGCGCGGCCTGCGCACCGTTGATCCGGTCGAGCATCCGGGCGTCATCAAGACTGATTGCGTGGTCCTGGACTTCGGCACGGCGACGCTGATGCACGGCTCATTGGAGCAGGACGTCAATCTCGACGGACACCAGCATCACGGCGAAGCGCCTACCAAGGACTGCCCGTCCTGTGAAGCCACCGTCCCGCTCGGCTGCCGCGAATGTCCGCTGTGCGGATTCGTATGGGAGAACGAGACCACCGAGGAAGGTGATGCGCTGGCCGATTTCGTGATGACCGAGATCGATCTGCTCAAGCGCTCCAACTTCCGCTGGTGCGACCTGTTCGGCTGCGACGACGCACTGATGGCGACTGGCTTCAACGCCTGGGGTGGCGTCTTCTTCCTGAACGGCCGCTGGCACGCCGTGGGCGGAGGTAAGGATCTGCAGCCACGCTTGTTGGCTGTCGGCGACCGCACGGTTTGCATGGCCAAAGCCGACGACTGGCTGAACGACCGCGAGTCGGCGGACTCCGCGCACAAGACCCGGCGCTGGCTGAACGAACCGCCGACCGCGAAGCAACTCCAGTATCTGCCGCAGGCGCTGCGCGCCGACTTTGGCATGACGCGCTATCAGGCCTCGGCGCTGCTGTCCTTCCAGTTCAACAAGTCGTCGATTCAGCGCCTCGTGGTGGCTGCCAACGATGCCCACCGGGAGGCCGCGTGACAAATGATCAGGAAAGAACATTTGCACCGCCGTCAGGCGGCCCGAAGGGTGGCGTACAGGGATGTACGCCATGAAATGTGCAGTCTGCTCACGAAAGGCCAAGGGCTTCGGCTACTTCAATCCACGCCTGCCGCGCAGCGATCCACGACGTTACTCGGACCGCTGGGTGTTCTGCTCGATGCGCTGCCAGAACGCATTTTCGCGACTCATGGAAAAGACGGGAGGTCACATGATCGATCCCAGTGATATGGAGCTCGCCGCCATGACGTCCTGCCTGGCGCCGCTTGGCGAGTATGTCGGCTCCATCGGTATGCAGCGACCGCTGGCGGACTACAGCAAAGACGAAGTGCTGATGCTGATCGACGTAGTGGTGACTGCCTACCAGGAACACATGCTCGTCGAGCACGAGCGGATGGCAGAAAAGGATCGCGCCTTTCTTGAGGAGCGGCTCGCCCGGCAAGGCAAGCCGGGTTCGACGGGAGTGCCGTTCTGATGCTGGATTTCAATCACCGTCCCAAGATCCATGAGCTGATCGGCGTGCTCATCGACGCGGCACTAAGCGCCGACCGTGACAACCAATCCCGTCGCAACTACCTCGGTGCGTCGCGATTGGGCGTCGCCTGCGAGCGCGCGCTGCAATACGAGTATCTGCAAACCCCTGTCGATCCTGGCAGGGACATCCCGGGTCGCGTGTTGCGCATCTTCGAGGTGGGACACGCTCTCGAAGAGCTGGCCATTCGTTGGCTGCGCATGGCCGGATTCGATCTTTACACGCAAAAGGCCAGCGGCGGTCAGTTCGGCTTTTCCGTTGCAGGCGGCCGTATTCAAGGGCACGTCGATGGCGTCCTGAACGGCGGCCCCGCAGAGCTAGGAATGAGCTATCCGGCCCTGTGGGAGTGCAAGACCATGAACGACAAGTCCTGGCGGGATACGGTCAAGCACGGCGTCAGCAAATCCAAACCGGTCTATGCCGCGCAGATGGCCATCTATCAGGCCTACATGGAAGCCAGCATCCCGGGGATTTCCACGAACTCGGCGTTGTTTACCGCGATCAACAAGGACTCCGAGGAGATCTGGTTCGAGCTGGTGCCGTTCGATGGCGGCCTGGCGCAGCGGATGTCCGATCGCGCGGTTCGTGTCATCACGGCGACCGACAGCCAGGAACTGTTGCCGCGCCATGCGACTACACCGACGCATGTCGAGTGCAAGTTCTGCCCCTGGCAGGACCGCTGTCACCCGAGGGCGAACTGATCGCCTGCGTCTACCGCTACGACCCACCGACGGGCAAGGAATATCGCCCCTGGGATGTTCGTGCCCGCATGTGGCGCGCGCCCGACCCTAGGCCGCTCTACAACCTCCCGGTCATCTCGAGGGCGCGAGAGGTCGTCCTGGTCGAAGGCGAGAAGTGTGCGGCTGCATTGATCGCTTGCGGTATTGCGGCCACCACCGCGATGAACGGCGCCAAGGCTCCTGTCGACAAAACCGACTGGCATCCGTTGGCGGGGAAATCCGTGGTCATCTGGCCGGACCGGGATGCACCCGGCTGGGACTACGCCGAGAGCGCAGCGCGTGCTTGCGTGGCTGCGGGCAGCACATCCGTGGCCATCCTGGTGCCGCCCACCGACAAGCCACCCAAGTGGGACGCCGCAGACGCTGTCGACGAAGGGTTCGACTGCGCGGCATTCATCGCCCAGGCCGAACGCCGCGTGGTCAAGGCGGTGGCTGCCTCTCTGCCCACCTTCACGCTCGGCGAACTGCTCGACGACAACTCGCCGCTGCCGCCGGATCTGATCTCGCCGCGCGTGCTGACGCCCGCAGGCATGTTGGTGTTCGGCGGTGCGCCCAAGGTCGGCAAGAGTGATTTCCTGTTGTCGTGGCTGGCTCACATGGCGGCTGGCGCTGTGTTCCTCGGCATGCAGCCACCCCGTCCGCTGCGCGTGTTCTACCTGCAGGCCGAAGTCCAGTACCACTACTTGCGCGAGCGCGTGAAGGATGTGCGCCTGCCGTCCCACCGGCTGTTGGATGCTCGCGCCAACTTTGTCGCCACGCCGCAGTTGCGACTGGTGCTCGATGACGCCGGTCTGGCGCAGGTGATCCCAGCGATCGCGAAGGCTTTTGGCGGCGAGCCTCCTGACATCATCGCTATCGATCCGATCCGCAACGTGTTCGATGGCGGCGATGCCGGCGGAGAGAACGACAACGGCGCCATGCTGTTCTTCCTCTCGCAGCGGGTGGAGCGGATTCGCCAGGCGGTCAATCCCGACGCCGGGGTGATCCTCGCTCACCACACCAAGAAGCTAGGCAAGAAGCAGTTTGAGGAGGACCCGTTCCAGGCACTAGCCGGCGCAGGAAGCCTGCGCGGTTACTACTCGACCGGCATGCTGCTGTTCCGACCCGATGAAACGCGCACCACTCGCCAGCTCATCTTCGAGCTGCGCAATGGCGCGGGTATCCCGCAACGGCACGTCGACAAGATCAACGGTGAGTGGCGGGAAGTCGACGCCAACGAGCGGTTGGTGATGAAGGACTACGGCCAGCGCTTGGATGCCGAGCGCCGCCGCAAACGCGACGCGATCCTTCAGATCCTGTTCGAGGAGGCCGGCAACGGGCGCTGCTACACCGCCAACCAGTTCGCGGAGTCTTTCGAGGGCAAGGCCGGTCTGGGCGGCGAGCGCACCATCCGCGAACGCGTCTCTGCGCTGTCGACGCAGGGCTACATCAAGTATTTCCGCAACGCGGCTGACTACGGTCTGCCATCCAGCGGCCGCACCAAGTTCGGCTATCTCTGCGTCGAAGGCATGGTGCTGCGCATGCCAGCTGGCGATGTCGACACGGCCACTGGCGAGCTGCCGATGCGCGAGCACACGGTGCTCCCCACCCACTACAAGTGCCCGCATTCCGGCGCCTCGATGCCCGTCGAGAACCCAGATGTGTGGGTCTATCACGACGAACTGAACGATCCGGAGGCCCCATGAATATTGCCCAATCGGCAGTTGGCAGCGCCGTTGCCAACTGCACTCATTTCCTTTCCAACTACCCGCAGTTGGCAAACCCCTGCCAACTGGAAGTCCAGTCAGATCAAGGCATTGCAGGGGATGACCCGCAGTTGGCAGTTGGCATCGCTGCCAACTTGCCAACTGGCGCAAACCCGCGCCGTTGCTGGACTTTCTCCCTTTCTCCAGTTGGCGAAAACTCCCCCTCCTACTACGTAGGAGAGGGACCAGGGGGTCCCTCTGCCCTACGTCGGGGACTTGCCGGCCACCCGGGCTCAGATCATCGGCGGCCATCCGTGCCCTCGATCCTGGCACTGGACCTTGGCACCCAGACCGGCTGGGCAGTACGCGATCGCGACGGCGCCGTGACCAGCGGAACGGAATCCTTCAAGCCGCAGCGATTTGAGGGTGGCGGCATGCGCTACCTGCGCTTCAAGCGCTGGCTCACCGAGATCAAGCAGTCCTGCGATGGCATCGAAGCGGTGTACTTCGAGGAAGTCCGCCGCCACGCCGGCGTCGATGCAGCACACGCCTACGGCGGGTTCATGGCCCACCTCACCGCATGGTGCGAGCACCACCAGATCCCGTACCAGGGCGTTCCGGTGGGCACGATCAAGAAGCACGCCACCGGCAAAGGCAATGCGAGCAAGGACCAGATGATCGGTGCCGTTCGGTTGCTTGGCCACACGCCTGCCGACGACAACGAAGCCGATGCCATTGCCCTCCTGCACTGGGCGATCGAGACGCAGGAGGCGTGAGATGAAGGTTCCGACTCCCGCATACCGCTGTGCCCTGGCTCGACTGCAGCCCGATCCGCGACCCGATCCGGAGCAGATCAAGCGCGAGGGCTGGCGCGACCAAAAGATCCTGGTGATATCGCCCGACGACACGCGGCTCGACTGGGTCGAACGTGAACTGCTTCGCCGGATCGGCGATCGGCTGTATGGGCCGAAGGAGCGTCGACATGGCTGAGTGGACGATCGAGACTGTGGCGGACCGATTCATCGAGGCCGCACGAACCGCCCGCCGCCTTCCTCCGGTTCGGGTGCAGGGCTACTTCAACTGCTGGCCGGCGATCAAGCGCATGCCCTGGGAAAACCTGGGAGCTGAGCCACGGGTCTACCGCTTTCCTCCCGACCCTGCTGCCATCGACCGGATGCTGGAGACCATGCGGTGGGTTCAGTGGCTGGAAGAAGAACAGCGACGCCTCGTCTGGATGCGAGCACAGCGCTACCCGTGGAAGGAGATCTGCTGCCGCTTCTGCTGCGACCGCACGACCGCCTGGCGTCGTTGGCAGAAGGCCCTGGATATCATGGTCACCAGGCTGAATGCCGGGGGTGGCAACCTTTATCATCAGGTGATATAGTTAGGCATGAGACGAGATACAGCGATTGATACCTTGCTTGATCTCCACGGCTCAATCCTAGATCAGGGGGGCGGCTATTGGATCAAGCTGGAGGCATGGCAAGTCCAAATGTCCGATGAGATTCCCCACGGGATTCGGTATTCGTTGACACTGCACGAACCCTATGGGAAGCGAATCCTTGGGTATGACAATGCTCACGCCGTAAAGCCGCCCAAGAACTTCAAGTACGCCGGGCGCATCCTGGCCTATGACCACAAGCACCGGCATGTCTCAGACAAGGGCGTGCCTTACGAATTCAAGGACACGCAGCAACTGATCAATGATTTTTTCGCAGACGTGGACCGCGTTCTGCTGGAGGTGAAGAAACGATGAAAGCGATTGTGATCGGCATCATGCCGCAAGAGAAGATCCGCGAGCGGGTTCTGGCCATCGCGCGGGGCGATTACAAACCGAAATCAAGTGAACCGAAAGTCTGGTTCACGTCCATGAAGTCGCTGGCTGAGGTGCTGAGCGATGACAATCGTGCTTTGCTGAAGGTCATCACCGAAACTAACCCGGAGTCGATTTCCGCACTTGCCGAAACTACTGGCCGCAAGACTGGCAACCTGTCGCGCACACTCAAGACGATGTCCAACTACGGGATCGTCGATCTGAAACGTGAAAAGAATCATGTGCGCCCTGTGGTCAAGGCGACCGAGTTCCGCATCGTGGCGGCATGACGCGATCTCCGGTCATGGCAAAGAAGAGGCGGAACAGCCCGATTCTGCGAGAGATGCACGAGACCGCACGAGGCCTGTCGGAGATCGGTCTGATCGACGATCAACGCATGGCTGAGTTTGATGCGCTCTGCCGCAAAGCTGAAATGAAACCCATTGGCCCGACGAAAACTCGCGGCCAATCGAACTGTGCGGATGAGGTTTCGTGAAATAGCAAACAGTTGCGAAGCCATTCAGAGTCCTGCGTAACGGTGCGGGTTTCAGTCACTTTGGGGCGTGCAACATCCTGGGGTTTTTTCGCTAGTATTACGGCTAATGTTGCGAGCATTGGGTGCGTGACGGCCACGGAGCGATCTGTGGCCTTCGTCGTTTCCGGCCCGCGATGGCCACGACCCGTTGCGACGGGTCCTTCCCGGCCAGAAAGCAATGCGGGGGGCGCGAGCGCGGCGCTTTTTTAGCGTCAGACTGCAAACCTAGGTTTGCAGGGTTTGCAGTTTGCACCCGCCCCATCCAGCACACATCACGAACCCGCCCACGGTTACCCCGTCGGCGGGTTTTCTTTTTCGAGGAACCGATTCTGAACACGCTCAACGTCGAGTACCGCAAGGTCGAGGCGCTGATCCCCTATGCCCGCAATCCGCGCACGCACACCGATGAGCAGGTAGCCAAGATCGCCGCCAGCATCGTCGAGTACGGCTGGACGAACCCGGTTCTAGTGGATGGCGACAACGGCATCATCGCTGGCCACGGCCGCATGGCTGCCGCGCGCAAGCTCGGACTCGATGAAGTGCCGGTGATTGAACTCGCTCACCTGTCACCATCACAGAAGCGCGCCTACGTCATCTCCGACAACCGGCTGGCGCTCGATGCGGGCTGGAACGAGGAACTGCTTGCGCTGGAGTTGGCTGAGCTGTCCGACGCCGGGTACGACCTAACGCTGACCGGTTTTGAGGATGCTGAGATCGCAGCACTGCTCGAAGACGATGCGAGAACCGAAGAAGTTGCCCGAGAACAAGACGCCGATGAACCGGACGCCGCAGACGACGTGCCGGATGCACCTGTGTTGCCGGTGTCCCGCACCGGCGATGTCTGGGCAATCGGCACGCATCGCCTGATCTGTGGCGACGCCACCGACCCGATCGTGGTCGCTACGCTGATGCAAGGCGACGCGGCGCGCCTGTGCTTCACCTCGCCGCCCTATGGCAATCAGCGCGACTACACCTCCGGCGGCATCGTGGATTGGGATGGCCTGATGCGCGGTGTGTTCGGCAATGTGCCGATGGCCGACGATGGGCAGGTGCTGGTCAACCTCGGGCTGATCCACCGCGACAACGAAGTCATCCCGTATTGGGACGCGTGGCTCGGCTGGATGCGTGCACAAGGCTGGCGGCGCTTCGCGTGGTACGTCTGGGATCAGGGGCCGGGCATGCCTGGCGACTGGGCCGGACGCTTCGCCCCGAGCTTCGAGTTCGTCTTCCACTTCAACCGGCAGAGCCGCAAGCCCAACAAGATCGTGCCCTGCAAGCACGCAGGCCAGGAGTCGCACCTGCGCGCCGATGGCTCATCCACGGCCATGCGCAGCAAGGACGGCGAAGTCGGCGGCTGGACGCACAAGGGGCAGCCGACGCAGGACACCCGGATTCCCGACTCGGTGATCCGCGTGATGCGCCACAAGGGCAAGATCGGTCAGGACATCGACCACCCGGCCGTGCTCCCGGTGGCGCTGCCGGCGTTCGCCATCGAGGCCTACACGGATTCGGGCGACATCGTATTCGATCCGTTCGGTGGCAGCGGCACGACGATGCTGGCTGCCCAACGCACCGGTCGCGTCTGCCGCGCCGTCGAGATCGCGCCGGAGTACGTGGATGTCGCCATCAAACGCTTCCAACAGAACCATCCTGGCGTTCCGGTCACGCTGCTGGCCACCGGCCAATTCTTCGACGAGGTGGTCAATGAACGTCTGGCAACCACGGAGGCCGAGCAATGACCGCCTCTTGGTTTGCCGACAAGATCGAACAGTGGCCGACGGCCAAGCTGGTGCCCTATGCCCGCAACGCGCGCACCCACTCGGACGATCAGGTGGCGCAGATCGCCGCGTCGATTGCCGAGTTCGGATTCACCAATCCGATCCTGGCCGGTAGCGATGGCGTCATCGTGGCCGGGCACGGACGGCATGCGCTGTATCAGCAAGCCCGTGCTCGGCACCCGGGGCGCTGGTCAGGTAAGACACGCAACTGGGAGACCATCGGAGCGGTTATGCTCAATCCGGATCGGGAACAACCCGCACTGGATGAGGCGGCCTAAAAAACATGGTCGACGCGACAACTACCTTGAAAAACGCC
>NZ_JAMOIE010000086.1 GCF_024448935.1 Stutzerimonas stutzeri | reverse complement strand
ACCCGTTCCGGCATCAAGGGGCGCCATCATATTGATGAGAAGCGCGTGCAGCCCGCGTTCACGCGTTCAAGCGGGCGGTGCGGGCGGCTGGCATCGAAAAACCGGCGACTCCGCACACGCTGCGGCACTGTTTTGCGACGCACTTGCTGGTAGGCGGGCAGGACATTCGCACGGTGCAGGAACTGCTGGGCCATGCGGATGTGAAGACCACGATGATCTACACCCACGTGCTCAATCGTGGCGGCTACGGTGTATTGAGTCCGCTGGATCGGAGAGGCGGTGACGGCGCGGGCTTGCACGGCATGAGAGAAATGGGGAGGCATGTCCGTCCTTGTTCGCTTTAAGCTGTCCTTGAGAATCGGCAGCTTAATCCCGTATGCGGGCAAGGGAAAGAGTCATCAGCTGATTTCCCTTGCCTGGCGCTCGGCCCGAATCACCCGACTGCCGCGTTACGCTCAATAAAAAGCCCGTACCAGACGGGGCTTCAAGTCTCTGCTCGCCACCCCAAACATCCATTTCAGGTAAAGCGCTCTTAATCTTTCAGTGAGTCTCCGGATTTAATCCCAACTCAAAGCCCCACCCGTCTGATACTCAATAACCCGCGTCTCAAAGAAGTTCTTCTCCTTCTTGAGATCCATGATTTCCGACATCCACGGGAACGGGTTAGTAGTACCTGGATACTCTTCCTTCAAGCCAATTTGCGTCAGACGGCGGTTGGCGATGAACTTGAGGTAGTCCTCCATCATCGCGGCGTTCATGCCGAGGACGCCGCGGGGCATGGTGTCGCGGGCGTATTCGATTTCCAGTTGGGTGCCCTGAAGGATCATCTGGGTCGCTTCGTCCTTCATGGCGGCGTCCCACAGGTGTGGGTTTTCGATCTTGATCTGGTTGATCACGTCGATGCCGAAGTTCAGGTGCATGGATTCGTCGCGCAGGATGTATTGGAACTGCTCGGCGGTGCCGGTCATCTTGTTGCGGCGGCCCATGGAGAGGATCTGGGTGAAGCCGCAGTAGAAGAAGATGCCTTCCAGTACGCAGTAGTAGGCGATGAGGTTGCGCAGGAATTCTTTATCCGTCTCGACGGTGCCGGTCTGGAAGGTCGGGTCGGAGATGGAGCGGGTGTACTTGAGGCCCCAGGAGGCTTTCTTCGCGACGCTCGGAATCTCGTGGTACATGTTGAAGATCTCGCCTTCATCCATGCCCAGCGATTCGATGCAGTACTGGTAGGCGTGGGTGTGGATCGCCTCTTCGAAGGCCTGGCGCAGGATGTACTGGCGGCACTCGGGGTTGGTGATCAGGCGGTACACGGCCAGCACGAGGTTGTTGGCGACCAGGCTGTCGGCGGTGGAGAAGAAGCCGAGGTTGCGCTTGACGATGCGGCGCTCGTCCTCGGAGAGGCCGTCCGGCGTCTTCCATAGGGCGATGTCGGCGTTCATGTTCACTTCCTGCGGCATCCAGTGGTTGGCGCAACCATCCAGATACTTCTGCCAGGCCCAGTCGTACTTGAAGGGTACGAGTTGGTTGAGGTCGGCGCGGGCGTTGATCATCTGCTTGTCGCCGACGTGAACGCGGGCGGATTCGCCTTCCAGTTCGTCGAGGCCTTCCTGGATGTCGAGGTCGTCCAGGGCTTTCTTGGCGCGGGCAACGGCCGCGGAATCGTCAGCGGCAACGGCGCGGGCTTCTTCGACGGAGCCAGCGGCGTCCTGGTCGAGTTTGGCCGGCACGTCAGTATTTGCAGCGGCCGCTTGGGGGGCGGCCTGCGCGGTGGCGGTGGTGTCTTCTTCGTCGAATTCGTCCCAGCTCAGCATGGCGGTTCTCCTGATTGGGGACCGGTCGTGGCCGGTCGGAATGTTTGGGCTTTTGTGTGTGCACGCAAAAGCGGGTGTTTTGTGGGGGGAGGGTGGTGGTGCCCTGCGCCCTTGGTGTTCTGTATCAGGTCCGGCCTTGGTGTTGTCTGCTGGGGTTGCCCCTCACCCTAGCCCTCTCCACGGAGGGGCGAGGGGACTGGATTTGAGGTGGCGTCGGACTTGGTTAACGATCCAGACCCCGGCGTTGGCGAGTAGTGGATCGCGAGCAAGCTCGCTCCTACGAAAAGCTAATCAACAGCAGACGCAGCGATGGCTCGGTGTGAGCGGTTTCCAGAGCGAGGCAGCGCTAGGCGCCTGGCGGGTCGGAGCCCCTGAGCGTACGCATGTACGTGATGGGGGCCGGCCTGCCGGGCAACAACGCGCGGTCCGCTCTGGGGATCGCGACTTTCTACTACTTACTGGCAGGCTTCGCAGTCTGGTTCATCAATGGCGCACGCTTTTGGCACCGGTGCCGGGCTGGCTGCCATTTCCGGCGTTGGTGCAGCTTTCGCCGGTGCAGCGCTGGCGCTGCTGTTGCCACCGCTGGACACGGCGTTGAGCTTGCCGGTGTTGACGGTGGACTTCTCGGTGCTGGTCGCGGCCAGGGCACGGAGGTAGTAAGTGGTTTTCAGGCCACGGTACCAGGCCATGCGGTAGGTCACGTCCAGCTTCTTGCCGCTGGCGCCGGCGATGTAGAGGTTCAGCGACTGGGCCTGGTCGATCCACTTCTGGCGGCGGCTGGCGGCGTCGACGATCCACTTGGTTTCCACTTCGAAGGCGGTCGCGTAGAGGTCTTTCAACTCCTGCGGGATGCGCTCGATCTGCTGCACGGAACCATCGTAGTACTTGAGGTCGTTGATCATGACCGCGTCCCACAGGCCGCGCGCCTTGAGGTCGCGAACCAGGTAGGGGTTGATCACGGTGAATTCGCCCGAGAGGTTCGATTTCACGTACAGGTTCTGGTAGGTCGGCTCGATGGACTGCGACACGCCGGTGATGTTGGCGATGGTCGCGGTCGGGGCGATGGCCATGATGTTGGAGTTACGGATGCCGTTCTTGACGCGGGCACGCACCGGGGCCCAGTTCAGGGACTCGGTCAGGTCGACGTCGATGTACTTCTGGCCACGCGCTTCGATGAGGATCTGCTGCGAATCCAGCGGCAGGATGCCCTGGCTCCACAACGAACCCTGGAAGGTTTCGTAGGCACCGCGCTCGTCGGCCAGGTCACAGGAGGCCTGGATGGCGTAGTAGCTGACCGCTTCCATGGACTTGTCGGCGAAGTCGATGGCGGCATCGGAACCGTACGGGATGTGCTGCAGGTACAGCGCATCCTGGAAGCCCATGATGCCCAGGCCCACCGGGCGGTGCTTGAGGTTGGAGTTCTTCGCCTGCGGCACCGAGTAGTAGTTGATGTCGATGACGTTATCGAGCATCCGCACGGCGGTGCGCACGGTGCGCTCCAGCTTGGCGGTGTCGAGCTTGCCGTCGACGATGTGGCGCGGCAGGTTGATCGAGCCCAGGTTGCAGACGGCGATCTCGTCCTTGTTGGTGTTCAGCGTGATCTCGGTGCAGAGGTTGGAGCTGTGCACCACGCCGACGTGCTGCTGCGGGCTGCGCAGGTTGCACGGGTCCTTGAAGGTCAGCCATGGGTGGCCGGTTTCGAACAGCATGGAGAGCATCTTGCGCCACAGGTCTTTGGCCTGCAGGGTCTTGTAGTTCTTGATCTTGCCGTATTCGATCAGGGCTTCGTAGTACTCGTAGCGCTCCTCGAAGGCCTTGCCGGTGAGGTCGTGCAGGTCGGGTACTTCGCTTGGCGAGAACAGGGTCCACTTGCCGTCGTCGAAGACGCGCTTCATGAACAGGTCCGGAATCCAGTTGGCGGTGTTCATGTCGTGGGTACGGCGACGGTCGTCACCGGTGTTCTTGCGCAGCTCGAGGAATTCCTCGATGTCCAGGTGCCAGGTTTCCAGGTAGGCGCAGACCGCGCCCTTGCGCTTGCCGCCCTGGTTGACCGCGACGGCGGTGTCGTTGACCACTTTCAGGAAGGGCACGACGCCCTGGGATTTGCCGTTGGTGCCCTTGATGTAGGCGCCCAGTGCGCGCACTGGCGTCCAGTCGTTACCGAGGCCGCCGGCGAACTTGGAGAGCAGGGCGTTATCGCGGATGGCGTCGTAGATGCCGCCCAGGTCGTCCGGCACGGTGGTCAGGTAGCACGAGGACAGCTGCGGACGCAGGGTGCCGGCATTGAACAGGGTTGGCGTGGAGGCCATGTAGTCGAACGACGACAGCAGGTTGTAGAACTCGATGGCACGGGCTTCGCGGTTTTCTTCCTCGATGGCCAGGCCCATGGCGACGCGCATGAAGAAGATCTGCGGCAGCTCGAAACGCACGCCATCCTTGTGGATGAAGTAGCGGTCGTAGAGGGTCTGCAGGCCGAGGTAGGTGAACTGCTGGTCCTGCTCGTGGTTGATCGCGGCGCCCAGCTTGGCTAGGTCGTATTCCTTCAGGCGCGGGTCGAGCAGTTCGAACTGCACGCCTTTTTCCACGTAGGCTGGCAAGGCCTTGGCGTACAGGTCGGCCATTTCGTGATGGGTGGCGGACTCGGCGACTTCCAGGAAGCTCAGCGCCTCGGCACGCAGGGTGTCCATCAGCAGGCGGGCGGTGACGTAGGAATAGTTCGGCTCACGCTCGACCAGGGTCCGGGCGGTCATCACCAGGGCGGTGTTGACGTCGGTCTGCTCGACGCCGTCGTAGAGGTTCTTCAGGGTTTCTTTCTGGATCAGCGCACCATCGACTTCTTCGAGGCCTTCGCAGGCTTCGGTGATGATGGTGTTCAGGCGACCCAGGTCCAGCGGCGCCAGGCTGCCGTCGGCACGCTTGATGCGGATGCTCGGGTGAGCGTCTACCGGTGCGTCGACCGCGCCGCGCTTGCGCTCCTGGCTACGGGATTCGCGATAGATCACATAGTCGCGGGCGACTTTCTGCTCGCCGGAGCGCATCAGGGCCAGTTCGACCTGGTCCTGGATTTCTTCGATATGGATGGTGCCGCCGGAGGGCATACGGCGCTTGAAGGTGGCGGTGACCTGTTCGGTCAGGCGCGCGACGGTGTCATGGATGCGTGACGAGGCGGAGGCGCTGTTGCCTTCCACTGCGAGAAACGCCTTGGTGATGGCGACGGTGATCTTGTCATCGGTGTAGGGGACGACTGTACCGTTGCGCTTGATCACGCGCAGCTGGCCCGGCGCGGTGGCGGCCAGGTCCAGCGTGCTGTTGTCGGCGTGCGGGTTCTCGCGAATGGACTCGTTCTGCATGGGGTCTCCGGATCTCTCTGTCTCGGTAGCTCGTTAGGTGCAGGCCTGCTTTGTGGGCGGCCTTGTTCTATCGCATGTCTCGTATTGCATGAACCATGCCCCGACCAAGCGGCACATGGGTATCTCAAAACTGGAAACGATCCGGCACCAGAGGTGGCGAATCGAATGTGCCGAAGCATAGTCAGGGGCTGTGCAGATCACAACCTCAAAACACAACATGTAGTGTGAGGCGCTTGGCATCTGCGCTAGTCCCGGGCTTGACCGTAATCAACGTTGGGCTCCGCAAGTTCGGGGCTTGCGGCATTGATCGGTCGCGCTCGGCGCGGCGCGAGCCGGTCAGAAAGCAGAGCGAATTATTTTGCTTGCTTTCTGCTGCGTTTGTGTCTGTTTGGCTTTCTAAACCCAATATATGGGGTAAAAGGCGCCTGGAACGACACGATAGTGGCGCTTAAGGCCCAGTGCAAGACTCCGAAAACGAACAACCTGTGGATAAGATGTGGGTGAGCTGTGCGCGATCAAGGCGCAGCCCGCGCCGTTTCGGGGCTGTACGATGTTCGGATGAAATGCGTGCTCGCCAGCGCTTTCGGATGCCCGGCGACGTCCATGGGAAAACACTATATGTGGTGTTTTGTCAAAGACCGATTTATCGCGTTTTGCCGCCTGCAAGGCTTGATTTTGACGGAGCGGGCAGACGTGATGGCCGTTTGCCTGATCCTGGATTGGGCGCAGCGATGTGCCAGTCCTGCGAAGCGGTCCTCACCGGGCGCAGCTTCCCTCGTTTCTTCCAGGTCGTGCGCCAAGCGGAGCATGTCAACCGCTGCCATCTGGCTATGCGCTGGCGCTACAATGCCGGCCGGTGTCTCGGGAGGGCGCGTGGTGGATCAAGAGTCTTGGAACATCCTGATTGTCGAAGATGACCAGCGGTTGGCCGAGCTGACCCGTGAGTATCTTGAAAGTAACGGCATGCAGGTCTCCATCGAGGCGGACGGCGCCCAGGCGGCCGAACGCATCATTAATGAGCGTCCCGATCTGGTGGTGCTCGACCTGATGCTGCCCGGCGAGGATGGGCTGTCCATCTGCCGCCAGGTGCGCGATCGCTATGACGGGCCGATCCTGATGCTCACCGCCCGCGCCGATGATCTCGATCAGGTGCTCGGTCTGGAAATCGGTGCTGACGACTATGTCTGCAAGCCGGTGCGCCCGCGCCTGTTGCTGGCGCGCATCCGGGCCTTGCTGCGACGGCGCGAAGGCGCAGAGGCACCGTCGGCTGTGGGAGGGAAGCGCGTCCAGTACGGCCCATTGGTGGTCGACAACGCGTTGCGCGAGGCCTGGTTGCGCGGCGAGGGGGTCGAGCTGACCGGCGCCGAGTTCGACCTGCTGTGGCTGTTGACCTCCAATCCCGGGCGGATCATGTCTCGCGAGCAGATTTTCGCCGAGCTGCGCGGGATCGAGTACGACGGCCAGGATCGTTCCATCGATGTGCGTATCTCGCGTATCCGGCCGAAGATTGGTGACGACCCCGATCACCCACGGCTGATCAAGACGGTGCGCGGCAAGGGCTATCTGTTCGTATCCGAGGCGGCTGAAGCGCTTCAGTGAATTCGATTTTTCTGCGTATCTACGGCGGCATGCTTGCCGTGTTGGTACTGGTCGGACTGCTGGGCGCTGGCGGCTTGCAGTTGCTCAACGAGGTGCGGGCCGATCAGCACCGCGAGGCGCTCGCCAGCGGCACCTTTCGCCTGATGGCCCATAACATGAGCAGCATGACGCCCATCGAGCGGCGCCAGGCGGCGAATCTCTGGGGGCGCTTGCTGGGAATTCCGCTGCGCGTGCGTACGCTGGAAGATATCCGTCTGGAGAATCGCCTGGAAACGCGGCTGCTGAACGGGCAGGTGCTGGTCGAACAGGTGCGGCCGAACAGCGTGACGATCTTTTCTCTGGTCAGCGCCGAGGATCATCTGGCCCTGACCGGTGAGGTGGAGCAACTCAGCGAGCAGTTGGCGCGCGCCACCATCTATCTGCTGATCGACGAGCTGATTCGCTATCCCGAAGCCGAGCAACCTGGGCGCCTGGACAAACTCAAGCAGGCGCGCGGCTTCGGCTATCCGCTGGAACTGCTGACCCGCGACAGCGCCAGTCTCGATGACGATCAGCGGCGCCGGCTGGACGAAGGGGATACGGTGATGGCATTGGTCGGTGGCGGCGAAGCCATCCGGGTGTTCGCGGCGATTGCCGGAACCCCCTGGATCATGTCCATGGGGCCGCTGTACCAGTTGAATCCCCATCCGCCGCAACTGCTGGTGCTGATCGGCGTGCTGGGTTTGTCACTGATCGGGCTGATGGTCTACCTGCTGGTGCGTCACCTGGAGCAGCGCGTACGCGAGGTCGAAAGCGCCGCCACGCGCATCGCCAGCGGCCACCTGGAGGCACGCGTGCCGGATGCCGGGACGGATTCGGTCGGACGCGTGGCGAAGGCCTTCAACGGCATGGCCAGCCATCTGCAGCGCCTGTTGGCGGTGCAACGGGAGATGGTCAGCGCCGTGGCCCATGAGCTGCGCACGCCGGTCGCGCGGTTGCGTTTCGGTTTGGAAATGGCTGGCTCGGCGCAGACGCCCGAGTCGCGGGCCCGGTATCTCGGGGACATGGACGGCGATATCGACGACCTCGACGGGTTGGTGGACGAGATGCTGGTGTATACGCGTCTCGAGCGTGGGTCGCCGGAGCTCACCTTCCAGACGGTCGACCTCGGTGCCTTGGTCGATCAGGTCATCGGGGAGCTGGCGCCGTTGCGGCCGAGCGTACGGGTCGAGCGCGGGCCCTGCATGACGGCCGAAGACGGCAGCAGTGTCGCCGATGCCGAGCCGCACTACCTGCGCCGCGCCTTGAGCAATCTGATCAGCAACGCCATGCGCCACGCCGAAACGCGGGTCCTGGTGAGCTTCGTTATCGATGCCGAGCGGGCGCAGCTGGCGGTCGACGACGACGGCCCAGGCGTGCCCGAGGAAGCGTGGGAGAAGGTCTTTGCGCCTTTCCTGCGCCTGGATGACAGCCGCACCCGTGCTTCCGGCGGGCATGGTTTGGGCCTGTCCATCGTCCGGCGGATCACCTACTGGCACGGCGGTCGGTCGCAGATTGGGCACAGCGAGCTGGGCGGCGCGCGCTTCAGCCTGGTGTGGCCGCGCAAACAGACGGGTTCACGACTCCCTGCGCAGTAATAGGCACCGGCGCCGGTCTGGTGTTCAGCGATGGGTTGCACTCATCCGTGATCACACTCATGGAACCGGGAACGCCGCGATAGGTTGCATCCATCCCATGTGGACCTGGCTCATCGAGCGGCAAGCGCTGCGATTGCCCTGTCGTGGATGGGTGAAACCCGTCAACTCCACGGACGCACCGATCCGGCGGGCTCGGACGCGATCAGACCGGAATGCTGATCAGGCTCAGCAGATAATGCTCGAACTGCGCGAACTGGCCCTCCAGCTCAGCGCCGGTCTTCCAGTCTTCGGATAAATCAGTGAGCAGGCGCAGGCGGGCGTAGCCGCTGCTGTCGTGATGAATCAGTTCGGCTTCCTGAAAATAGAAGCGCTTGTTCACCAGCGGGTAGAGCGCCTTGAACAGGCTTTCCTTGAGGGAGAAGGTCAGGGTGACGCGCAGGGCGCGCTGGGTCTCGTCGAGAGCGGCGTAACCTTCCAGTTCGCGCGGCGTGAGGATTTCAGCGACCAGCCGATCGGCCCGTGTGGTGGGGATCTGCTTCTCTACATCCAGCCCGATGCCGCGCCACTGCTCGCGCCGCGCCACCACGGCCGCAGCCCAGCCGGCGCCATGGGTGATCGAACCCACCACCCCGGCCGGCCAGCAGGGCGAGCGGTCTTCGTTCACGGCCGGAATGCATGGCGCGCCGATCGTCCGGCGCAGGGCTTCGCAAGCGCATAGACGCCCGGCGAGAAATTCGGTCTGGCGCTTGTTCACCGCCGTCATGCCCGGCACGCCGCAGCGGGCGAAGTCCTCGGGGTCGAGCAGGGCCGGGTCGAAGCGGGTGCTGATCAACTGCACGCCGGGCAAGGCGAGCGGCAGCGGCCAGTGATCGCTCAGGGGCGAGCAGCAGGCCGGGTGATAAAGGGTAGAAGTCATGGGCGTTAGTTTGCCTCAGTGCCGGGCCCGGCGCAGTCCTGGCGATGCACTTGCCCTGTAGATGGGACTCCTGGCGAGCACGCATCGCGCCGGTGCGGCATATGCATCACCGGCGGCAGGTGTTTCTGCTGGTGGACGGTCTGGGCCTGGTGGCGTTCACCGTCACCGGTTGCGGCGTGGCGATGGAGATGGAGATGGGCGCGCATCTGGTGATCGTCGTGCTAGCCGGTGTGATTACCGGCGTATTAGGTAGCTCGGGGCGGAGCACGCCATCACCCGAAGTCGCAGTCGTGCAGATTCCCGCTCGGCGAGCCGCTACACTAGCGGCCTACCAAGGGGAATGGAACCGTGCTGAAAGATCTGGGACTAAGGAGTCGGGTGCTGGTGCTGATCTTGTTGCCCAGCACGGTGCTAGCCGTGGCGCTGGGCATCTACTTCACCTGGATGCAGCTGGCGGAGATGCGCCATCAGCTCGATGCGCGCGGCCAGCTGATCGCCGAGCAGTTGGCCCCGCTGGCAGCGCCGGCCATGGCGCAGGGCTACGGCAAGCGGTTGCAGCGTATTCTCAATCAGGTGCTGGATCAGCCTGACGTGCGTGCGGTATCCATCCTCGATGCCGAGCGCAATTTGCAGGCCCATGCCGGGCCGAACATGATCACCCCGTCGCCGCCAACCGATCCCGAGGCGCTGACTCAGGTCAGCAGCGTCGACACCACACGCATCCTCCTGCCGGTGCGTGGCAAGCATCTGAATCTCGCCGAAGACAACCCGGACAACGACCTCCGCCTGATTGGCTGGCTGGAGTTGGAGCTGTCGCACCAGGGCACGCTGCTGCGCGGTTACCGCAGCCTGTTTGCCAGTCTGTTGCTGATTGGCGCAGGGCTGATCATTACCGCGCTGCTGGCACTGCGCATGAGTACGGCAATCAGCAAGCCGCTGCGCAAGGTCAAGGTCGCGGTGGCGCAGCTCAAGGATGGTCACCTGGAAACCCGTTTGCCGCCGCTCGGCAGTCACGAAATGGATGAAGTCGCGGCCGGTATCAACCGCATGGCCGAGGCCTTGCTGGCTGCGCGTGAAGAGTTGCAGCAGAGCATCGACCAGGCCACCGAAGACGTGCAGCAGAACCTCGAAACCATCGAGATCCAGAACATCGAGCTGGACCTCGCACGTAAGGAAGCGCTGGGGGCCAGCCAGATCAAGTCCGAGTTTCTGGCCAACATGAGCCATGAGATCCGTACGCCGCTTAATGGCATCCTGGGCTTTACCCATCTGCTGCAGAAAAGCGATCTCACCCCCAGACAGCACGATTATTTGTCGACCATCGAGAAGTCTGCTGACAGCCTGCTGGGGATCATCAACGAGATTCTCGACTTCTCCAAGATCGAAGCCGGCAAGCTGGTCCTCGACAACATTCCGTTCAATTTGCGCGATCTGATCGAGGACACCCTGACCATCCTCGGTCCGGCGGCTCATTCCAAGCATCTCGAGCTGGTCAGCCTGGTTTATCGCGACACGCCGCTGTCGCTGGTCGGCGATCCGCTACGGCTCAAGCAGGTGCTGACCAACCTGGTCAGCAATGCCATCAAGTTCACCAATGAAGGCACCGTCATCGTCCGTGCCATGGTCGAGGATGAACGCTCCGACCGTGCGCAACTGCGCATCAGCGTGCAGGACACCGGCATCGGCCTGACCGACCGGGACTTGCGTGCCTTGTTCCAGGCGTTCAGCCAGGCGGACAATTCGCTGTCGCGCCAACCCGGCGGTACCGGCCTCGGGCTGGTAATTTCCAAGCGGCTGATCGAACAGATGGGCGGGGAAATCGGGGTCGACAGCATTCCGGAAGAGGGCTCCGAATTCTGGATCAGCCTGAGCCTGCCCAAAGCGCGTGACGATATCGAGGATCTGCCGCGCGCAGCGCTGCTCGGGCGCAAGGTCGGCTTGCTTGAACAGCATCCGCTGACACGTCAGGCCCTGCAGCATCAGCTGGAAAGCTGCGGCATGGAAGTGCTGCCGTTCGACAGTCTGGATCAACTGCAGGCGGCGGTGTTCGAGGCGCATACCAGCGATAAACCGATCGAAATAGCCGTGCTCGGCGTGACCCATCGAGAAATCGCACCGCAACAGCTATGTCTGCGGCTGTGGGAGTTCGAAGGGCTGGGCTGCAAATGCATCGTGCTGTGCCCGACCAGCGAGCAGGCGCAGTATCACGAGGCGTTGCCTGAATCGCACACCCATACCCAGCTGCAAAGCAAGCCGGCCTGTACGCGCAAGTTGCAGCGAGTGCTGCTCGATCTGCTGCGCCCGCCACCGACCATGATCGAGAACGTCGCAGTGCCGGAAACCCGACCGCCACGTGTGCTGTGCGTCGATGACAACCCCGCCAACCTGCTGCTGCTGGAAACCTTGCTGACCGACATGGGCGGCAACGTTGAAGCCGTAAGCAGCGGCGCCGAAGCATTGGAGGCGGTCAAGCACAAGCCCTTCGATCTGGTGTTCATGGACGTGCAGATGCCTGGCATGGACGGACGCCAGACCACCGAGGCGATTCGTCGCTGGGAGGACGACAGCGGGCAGCCACCCATGCCGATCGTCGCGCTCACCGCTCATGCGCTGTCCAACGAAAAGCGCTCGCTCTTGCAAAGTGGTCTCGACGATTACCTGACCAAGCCGATCAGCGAGCGGCAGCTGGCCCAGGTGATCCTGAAGTGGACCGGCCTGCCGCTGGCGCGCAGCTTTGTCGCAGCACCCCTCAAGACGCCGATGCCGGAAAACACCCTCAAAGTGCTCGATGCGGAAGAGGGATTGCGCCTGGCCGCCGGCAAAGCCGATCTGGCAGCGGACATGCTGAGTATGCTGCTGGCCTCGCTGGAGGATGATCGCCAGGTGATCCGTGAGGCGCGTCTGGCCAATGACCGGCAGGCGACCATCGATCGTGTGCACCGTTTGCACGGCGCTACCCGCTATTGCGGTGTCCCGCAGCTGCGGGCGGCCTGCGAGCGCAGCGAAACATTACTCAAGCAGAATCACCCAAGCGCGGCCCAGGCCCTGGATGAGCTGGACAGCGCCATCGAGCGGCTGGAAATCGAGGCCTAGGTTTTTTAGCCGCAAGCTTCAAGTAAGCCGGGCGGTGTAATCTGCTTTGCTCTTCTTAGCTTGCAGCTTGCAGCTATTCCCCCATCACCACACCTTCGCGGCGCGGATCGGCGCCGCCGAACCAGCCGCTGTCGGTACGCTGAATGGCCTGCAGCCCGCTGGTCAGTTCCGTCTCGTTGACCTCATGACCGCGCGCCTTCAGCGCCTGCACCGTGCTGGCCGGAAAGCGTCCTGCTTCGAGCAGCGTCGGGCCGTTGAAGCTGCCGAAGTTGGGCAGGTCGATGGCGCGTTGGGCATCGAGTCCCCAGTCGTACATGCCCAGCAGGGTTTTCGCCGTGAAGTGGATGATCGCCCCGCCGCCAGGGGAGCCGAGGCTCGCCAGAAACTGCTCGCCGGTGACGTCGAATACCAGCGTCGGGCTCATGCTTGAGCGTGGGCGCTTGTTCGGCTCGACCCGGTTGGCCACCTGCCGACCAAAAGCGTCGTAGGGTTCGAAGGAAAAGTCGGTGAGTTCGTTGTTCAGCAGGTAGCCGCCGGGGAGACCGGTGCCGCCATCATTGAGCAGGCGTGAGCCGAAGGCTTGCTCGATGGTTGTGGTCATCGCCAGCGCGTTGCCCTCGGCGTCGACGATGCTGATATGACTGGTGCCGTATTCCGGTTGTACCGCCTGCGGGGCGAACGCAATCGGCATTCCGTCGGGTTCGCCCGCTTCGGCAGTGCCCATGCTGCGCGGGCCGATCAGTGCGGCGCGCTGCTTGAGGTAGCTCGGTGCAAGCATGCTGTTCCAGGTGCGGCCCGGTACCGGCACGAAATCCGGGTCAGCCAGGTACTTGGCGCGGTCGGCATATGCCAGTCTTGAAGCCTCGGTATAGCGATGCAGGAATTCGACCGAAGGCCTATCCTGATCGAGCGGCTGCACCGTTGGCAGCTGTTCCAGCATGCCGAGGATCTGCATCTGCGTAATGTGCCCCGACGACGGCGGCGGGAAACCGCAGACCTGATAGCGCTTCTGCCAGAGCGTGCAGATGGCGTCCCGCTCGCGCGGCTGGTACCCCTCCAGATCGTTCAGACTGATGCGGCCCGGGTTGGTCGGGTGAGTGTTCACCTGCAGGACCAGCGAGCGGGCGTTGGCGCCGGTGTAGAACGCCTCGCTGCCGCGCTCGGCGATGTCCTTGAGCAGCACGGCGAGGGCCCGATTGCGCAAGCGATGGCCGACCGGCAGAGGCTCGCCATCGTCCTGGTAGTAGAACGCCGCGGCGTGCGGGTCTTTGCGCAAGGCCGGATCGCTGACCAGCAGGCCATGCAAGCGCGGGCTGATTTCGAAACCGTTCTCAGCAAGTTCGATAGCTGGTTGGAACAAGGCTTTCCAAGGCAGCTTGCCGTACTGATCGTGTGCGCGCTCAAGCATCCTCACCACGCCCGGTACCCCCACCGAGCGACCACCGACGACGGCATCGAGAAATGCCATCGGCTTGCCGTCGGCAGTCAGGAACAGTCGCTCGTCCACCGCTGCCGGCGCGGTCTCCCGGCCATCCAGTGCTGCGATGTTTTCGCCATCCCAATGCAACAGAAAGGCACCGCCGCCAAGCCCGCTGGATTGCGGCTCGACCAGGCTCAACACCATCTGTACCGCCACGGCGGCGTCCATTGCGCTGCCGCCAGCCTTGAGTATTTCGTAGCCGGCTTCGGTCGCCAGCGGGTTGGCAGCGGCAACGGCAAAGCGTTCCAGCGCCCAGCCTGGCTTGGCCGAGTAGCCGCTGGACGCTTCCGGGGCGGGTGGGATTTCGCTGGCCGGACCGTCCGGTTGAGTGCAGGCGGTGAGGCTGAACAACAGAATCGAGGGAACCAGGGCGGCTCGTCCGACGTGCATGGGATGTTCCTTGTCTGGGCGGAAGGAAAATATGCAGCTGTTTACAGCTGATCGACACGAGGGTAGCGCGGTCTGCCCGTGGCCGATGGTTGCGGCTATCATGTGTGCCTCTCAAAGGCTGTGCGGTCCATCGACGCCATGACAAATCAGTACCCGACCATCGCCGATTGTGTTGGCAACACGCCCCTGGTTCGCCTGCAGCGTCTGCCCGGCGAAACCAGCAACATCATCCTGGTAAAACTCGAAGGCAACAACCCGGCCGGCTCGGTCAAGGATCGTCCCGCGTTGTCGATGATCGCGCGGGCCGAAGCGCGGGGCGACATCAAGCCCGGCGATACGCTGATCGAAGCCACCTCCGGCAACACCGGCATCGCCCTGGCCATGGCTGCGGCGATCAAGGGCTACAGGTTCATCCTGATCATGCCGGACAACTCCAGTGCCGAGCGCAAGGCGGCCATGACGGCCTATGGCGCCGAGCTGATCCTGGTGAGCAAGGAAGAGGGCATGGAAGGCGCTCGCGACCTGGCGGTGAAAATGGCCGCCGAAGGGCGCGGCAAGGTACTCGATCAGTTCGCCAACGGCGACAACCCCGAGGCTCACTTCACCAGTACCGGGCCGGAACTGTGGCAGCAGACTCAGGGCAGCATCACCCATTTTGTCAGCTCAATGGGCACCACCGGCACCATCATGGGGGTCTCCCGCTACCTCAAGCAGCAGAATCCGGACATCCAGATCATCGGCCTGCAGCCCATGGAAGGTGCAGCGATCCCCGGCATCCGCCGCTGGCCGCAGGAGTACCTGCCTAAGATCTACCAGGCGGAGCGCGTCGACCGCATTGTGGATATGGCGCAGGACGAGGCCGAGCACGTCATGCGCCGCCTGGCCCGTGAAGAAGGCATCTTCTGCGGCGTGTCGTCCGGCGGGGCCGTGGCGGCAGCGCTGCGTCTGTCCAAGGAAGTCGAGAATGCGGTGATCGTGGCGATCATCTGTGACCGCGGCGATCGCTACCTGTCGACGGGCGTTTATGACCAGCCCTGACCGCGCAAGCTGCGCCGACGAGGCACGCTGATGGCCAGACGCAGTGGTGGCTTGCGCTTCCAGCCTAGCGGTGGCGAGAAGAAGCCTCAGGTGCCGACCGGCAAGAAGCAGCGGCTGAGCATTGAGCGGCTGGCGAACGATGGCCGCGGCATCGCCTTTCTCGATAACCGCACCTGGTTCGTTGACGGGGCCTTGCCCGGGGAAGACGTCGAGGCGCGTGTACTGAACGCCCGCCGCCAGATCGTCGAAGCCCGTACCGAGCGGGTGCTGACTGCCAGCGCCCGGCGGCGTGCCGAGCCGTGCCCGCATGCGCGAGATTGCGGAGGCTGCAACCTGCAGCACCTGAGCGCGGCCGATCAACTCGAACTGAAACAGCACAGCCTCGCCGAGCAGTTGTCCCGGGTGGCCGCGATCGAGCCGCAGCAATGGGCGGCGCCGCTCAGTGGCCCGGAGTTCGGTTACCGCCGGCGCGCGCGGTTGGCGGTGCGCTGGGACCACAAGGCGCGACGGCTGGACGTCGGTTTCCGTGCCAGTGCCAGCCAGGAGATTGTCGCCATTGGCGAATGTCAGGTGCTGGTACAACCCTTGCAGACGCTGTTGCCGGCTTTACTGGCCGTGTTGCACGCATTGGACAAGCCGCAAGTGATCGGGCATCTGGAGATGTTCAGCGGGACGGCCGAGGCGGTACTGGTACGCCATACCGCTGCGCTGGGGTCGGGCGATCGACGGCGTTTGGTCGACTTCGCGAATGAGCAGAACGTGCAGCTCTGGCTACAGGGTGAGGGCTCGGCGCAGCCCCTGGACTCCGCATACAGGTTGGGCTACCGCTTGCCGGCATGGGATCTGGAATTGGCCTGGCGACCCGGCGACTTTGTCCAGGTCAACGCGCCGGTCAACCAGGCAATGGTGGCGCAGGCCCTTGAATGGCTGGCACCGGAAGCGGGCGAGCGGGTGCTCGACCTGTTCTGCGGGCTGGGCAACTTCAGCTTGCCGCTGGCTCGAAAGGGTGCATACGTAGTGGCGGTCGAAGGGGTTGGCGAGATGGTCGAGCGCGCGCGCACCAATGCGGAGCAAAACGGCCTTCAGCGTGCGCACTTTTATCAGGCGGACCTGTCGAAGCCGCTTATCGATGCGCAGTGGGCCAAGGGCGGCTTCGCGGCGGTGCTGCTCGATCCGCCGCGTGATGGTGCGTTGGAAATTGTCCGGCAGATGGCGACTTCAGGTGCACGGCGCGTGGTCTATGTTTCGTGTAATCCTGCAACGCTGGCACGCGATGCCGCTGAGTTGGTCGGGCAGGGCTATCAATTGAAACAGGCAGGCGTGCTGGACATGTTCCCGCAAACCGCGCACGTCGAGGCCATGGCCCTCTTCGAGCGGCCCGCGTAGTTCCAGTTTTTTGACAGGCGATCGGCCTGTGGTTCAACCGACCGGCTCCGAGAAAGCCGGCGTATTCGACGCAGATGACGCGTAGAGGGAAGGTATTAGATGGTCCAGGTCAGAGCGCTACAGCCGATCAACACCGACGGCAGCATCAACCTCGATGGCTGGCTCGATCACGTGCTGGGGATGGACCCGGCACTCGACCGCGACGCTCTCAAACAGGCTTGCGAGTTCGCCCGAACGGCGGAGCAGCAGGCAAACGCGGCACAGAACCTGTGGAGCGAAGGCACCTCCAGTTACCAGACCGGGCTGGAAATCGCCGAGATTCTCGCCGACCTCAAGCTCGATCAGGACAGCCTCGTGGCGGCGGTGATCTATCGCGGCGTGCGCGAAGGCAAGATCCAGCTGGCCGAGGTGCACCAGCAGTTCGGCCCGGTGGTCGCCAAATTGATCGAGGGTGTGCTGCGCATGGCGGCCATCAGCGACAGCCTCAACCCGCGCGAGTCGCTGGTGCTGGGCACCCAGACCCAGGTGGAAAACCTGCGCAAGATGCTGGTGGCGATGGTCGACGATGTGCGTGTCGCGCTGATCAAGCTGGCCGAGAGGACCTGCGCCATCCGCGCGGTAAAGAACGCCGATGATGACAAGCGTCACCGCGTCGCGCGGGAAGTGTTCGATATCTATGCCCCGTTGGCGCATCGGCTGGGCATCGGCCATATCAAGTGGGAGCTGGAGGACCTGTCCTTCCGCTACCTCGAGCCCGAACAGTACAAGCAGATCGCCCAGTTGCTGCATGAGCGCCGGCTGGATCGCGAGCAGTACATCCAGAACGTGGTGCAGCAGCTCAAGGACGAACTGACCGCCACCGGGATTCACCCCGAAATCGACGGGCGCGCCAAGCACATCTATTCGATCTGGCGGAAGATGCAGAAGAAGGGCCTGCAATTCAGCCAGATCTACGACGTTCGCGCCGTTCGCGTGCTGGTGCCCGAAGTTCGCGATTGCTACACAGCGCTGGGTATCGTGCATACCCTATGGCGGCATATCCCCAAGGAGTTCGACGACTACATCGCCAACCCCAAGGAGAACGGCTACCGCTCGTTGCATACCGCGGTGCTTGGGCCGGAAGGCAAGGTGCTGGAAGTGCAGATCCGTACCCATGCCATGCACGAAGAAGCCGAGCTGGGCGTTTGCGCGCACTGGCGTTACAAGGGCACCGATGTCAAGAGCACCTCGAACCATTACGAGGAAAAGATCTCCTGGCTGCGTCAGGTGCTCGAATGGCATGAAGAACTGGGTGATATTGGCGGTCTGGCCGATCAACTGCGCGTCGACATCGAACCCGATCGCGTCTACGTATTCACCCCGGACGGCCATGCCATCGATCTACCCAAGGGCGCCACACCGCTGGACTTCGCCTACCGCGTGCACACCGAGATCGGCCACAACTGCCGGGGTGCCAAGATCAATGGGCGCATCGTGCCGCTCAACTACAGCCTGCAGACCGGCGAGCAAGTCGAGATCATCACCAGCAAGCACGGTTCGCCGAGCCGTGACTGGCTGAACCCCAACCTGGGTTACATCACCACCTCGCGCTCGCGGGCGAAGATCGTCCACTGGTTCAAGCTGCAGGCCCGCGACCAGAACGTCGCGGCCGGCAAGGCGCTGCTGGAACGCGAACTGGGTCGCCTCGATCTGCCGCCGGTGGACTTCGACAAACTGGCGGAAAAGGCCAACCTGAAAACCGCCGAGGACATGTTCGCGGCGCTGGGTGCCGGCGATCTGCGTCTGGCGCAGTTGGTCAACCATGCCCAGCAACAGGTGGAGCCGGATAGCCATGGCAATGATCAGCTTGAGCTGATTCCGAAGCGTCCCACCAGCACCAAGCCGGGCAAGCGCGGCGACGTGCAGATCCAGGGTGTCGGCAATCTGCTCACGCAAATGGCGGGCTGCTGCCAGCCGCTGCCGGGCGACCCCATTGTCGGTTACATCACCCTGGGCCGCGGCGTCAGCATCCACCGCCAGGATTGCGCCTCGGTGCTGCAACTGGCCGGACGTGAGCCGGAGCGGATCATTCAGGTCAGCTGGGGGCCGATCCCCGAGAAGACCTATCCGGCAGACATCAGCATTCGTGCCTACGACCGTTCCGGCCTGCTGCGTGACGTTTCGCAGATCCTGCTCAACGAGCGCATCAACGTCCTGGCCGTCAACACCCGCTCGAACAAGGAAGACAGCACGGCGCAGATGACACTGACCATCGAGATTCCGGGGCTGGATGCGCTGGGGCGACTGCTCAGCCGAATCTCGCAGCTGCCCAATATTATTGAGGCGAAGCGCCAGAGAGCGACATAGGGCGTGAAGACGATAAAAGCGCTGGAGGCTTGAAGGCTGGACGATAAAGCGCGACGTTCAGCTTTTGTAGGCTGGGTGAAACCCATCAAGGATTTACGCAAACTGGAAGAATGAAGCGTCATCGATCCTACGAGAATTCCGTTCAGCCTCCAGCCTCCAGCCTAGGACGTGTATGTACCAGCTCAATGACCTGCTGCACCTGATGGCCCGGTTGCGTGATCCGCAGCATGGCTGTCCGTGGGATCTGCAGCAGGATTACGCCAGCATCGTGCCGCATACCCTTGAAGAAGCCTACGAGGTGGCGGATGCCATCGAGAGCGGTGACTTCGATCATTTGCCGGGGGAGCTGGGCGACTTGCTGTTCCAGGTTGTCTATTACAGCCAATTGGCGAAGGAGGAGGGCCGCTTCGAGTTCGATGCGGTCGTTGATGGCATCACCCGCAAGCTGTTGCGTCGGCACCCGCACGTGTTCCCTGACGGCGATCTCTACGGCTCGCCGGGGTTGCCCCGTCTCGACGAGGCGCAGATCAAGCAACACTGGGAAGAAATCAAGGCCGAGGAACGCGCGGAGAAGGCCGCAGTGCCCGAGCAACTGTCGCTGCTTGATGATGTGCCCAGCGCGCTGCCCGCCTTGAGTCGCGCCGCCAAGCTGCAGAAGCGCACCGCTCAGGTCGGCTTCGACTGGCCGGATGCGCTGCCGGTGGTAGACAAGGTGCGTGAAGAACTCGATGAAGTCCTCGAGGCCATGAGCGAGAACGACCCGGAGGCCATTGCCGAGGAAATTGGCGATCTGCTGTTCGTCACGGTGAATCTGGCGCGCCATCTGAAGGTCGATCCGGAGAATGCATTGCGCGCGGCCAATCGCAAGTTTGAGCGACGCTTTCGCTTTATCGAACAAGCCCTCCGTGAAGCGCGGCGGCCCATCGAACAGTGCGATCTGGCAGAGCTGGATGCGTTGTGGGATGAAGCCAAAAAACAGCTATGAGCTGCAAGCCACAAGCGGCAAGAAAGTAGAGCAGGAGCAAAAAAAGCAGCCACACTGATTCG
>NZ_JAMOIE010000085.1 GCF_024448935.1 Stutzerimonas stutzeri | reverse complement strand
CTCCATAGCAGACGCCCCGGTGCGGGAAGCGGTGATGCTGGCCAGGGAAATAACCACCTTACTATCAAAGGTTGGCAGCCCTTTTTTCACTCGCTCGGCCATGATCGCATCGAGTAGATCCTTGTAACCCACTGCCATATCGCGACCGTCGCACACCAGCATGGCCTTCAAGCCCTTGGCCTTTACGTTACTAAGGAAGTGCTCGACCAGATGTTCGGCGACCTGCTCCATACGGTTACCGGCCTGACGCCAGCGGCGCAGCAGTTCGCGCTTGAGCTCGTGCTGCCGGATTTCTGACTGCTTAGCGAACTGCTCTTTGAACGCTGTGTCCAGCTCAGCATTGGCAGACAACGCTACCCAGGCATCCTGGTATTTGATGGCCAGGGTTGCGCCATCCGCCACTGCTTCATGCAGACGATATTCGTCGATGTACTCACCACCGCCAAACTCACCCAAGGTGTGTTTGTCCTCTTGCAGCAGCGGCGTACCGGTAAAGGCGATGAACTTGGCGTTGGGCAAACTGGCGCGCATAAAGGCCGCGAGAAAGTCGTACTGGCTACGGTGAGCCTCATCGACCAGCACATAGAAATTGGGCTTGGTGCTCAGAACTCGGAAGTGCACCTTCTCCCGGCTGATTTCTTCCCACTTGGCTTTCACCAGCACACCGTTCTCATCCACTTGCCGGTGGCGGACGTTACGTTCATGCACGATGAAGAAGTCCTTTTCCTCGCGAATCCGCCTGTGCCGGGTTGCTTGCAGGGCATCATCTTCCTCGTCAGGAGTGACAGCAGGCTGTTCGCCAGGTTGCTCATTCTCCTGGAACTTCTGCACCGTACTGGTGAAGACACTGCCGTAGTCGTTAGACAGCATTTTCAGCAAGCCATCAACCGACACGGCCTGAATGGCATTGATGCCCACCGCATGGAAGGTATCGAATATCTGCTTATCGAGGTCTTTGCGGTCGGTCAGTACCAGCACGGTTGGGTTGTTGAAACCCGTGCTATCGCCACGCAACATGCGCGCAAGCAGGGCCATGGTCAGCGACTTGCCACTACCCTGGGTATGCCAGACAACGCCGCCCATGGGTTTTGGCACGCAGAGGCGATCCACCGTTTTGCGCACGGCCCGCCACTGCTGATAGCGTGGTAGCTTCTTCACGGTCTTGCCGTCGCGAGTTTCGAACAGCACGAAATGCGTGATCAGTTGTAGGAAGCGACTCGGTTCGAACAATGCCCACAGCACGTTTTCCTGCTCACTCGGGACATCGCCTAGCAAGGCAGCTACAGCGGCAGTCTCCTGCGCCTGCAACCGATAGCGGACGTAATATGCAGGCTTGGTAAGGATCGCGCCATACAGCCCGTCACGCCGATTAAGCCCAACGCATACTTGGTTGAATACAAACTGGGGTGGAAAGGTGTTTTGGTAACCATCCAATTGCCCCAGGGCTTCATCCAGACGGTGATGGCTGGCTTTGCATTCGATGATGGCCAGGGGCAGGCCATTGACGAACAGCAGCAGATCAGGACGGAAGATATCCCCGTCAGGATTGCACCCAACATACTGATCAACCACATGGAAATCATTGTTGGCGGCATCACTGGCATCGAAGAAACGCACACTGCGCGGCTTGCCCTCGACGTCCTTCACCTGGATATCCGACCGGTGCACCACCTGTTCCCAGAACGCCTTATTGGCGGGCAACAGCTCATCGTTGACGCGTTTACGTAGCTCAATCAGTGCGGCACTGATGCCACCGGGCGCGCTCGCCAACCATGGATTGAGGATCAGCAGCCGAGCCTGCAATACATCGTCCAGTACCGGTGCTAAATGACGATGCTCAACCAGCACCTGGTGACCAGGTAGGTGGGTGTACCCCAGCTTGATCAGCCAATTGATGGCGGGCAGCTCAACCCCGAGTTTCTCGGGTGACTGACTCATTGCTTACTCCTGTTCCTTGGAGGTTTTCCTCGGACGACTTCGGTACCAAACCACGGAAGGGCCATCACCGGCTTGGCTTTTCTTAAGAGTTTCAAAGAGCTGGGACTTATGCAAGAAATGACGCCAACTGTCGCAACTTTCTCTTCACGGATCGCCTCAAGCCATTCTGGTGGGCCACTCGGCTCGCTATGAGCAACCATGACCTCCAGCAGCTGTTCGAACTGCTGCAACTGCAACATGCAGCGCCCGAGTTTGCGTTGCACTGCGCCATGAAGATTAGGCACAGGATCCGAGGATAGAAAGGGTTTCATCCATGAATAAAAACTCAAGCTTTACCGGTAGAGCTACCAAGCTTTACACGCCATTCGCCGGTTAGCAGCTTTTGCATCAGGCCCCGCTTGAGACTTTTGTAATACTCTTGCTTTCTGAATGCAGCTGAGATTTTTTCGTCCGCAACGTCCAATATTGACGTAATTCTTTGTTGCTCTACTAACTTCGGAAGAGGGACTAAAAACTCTTTCAATATTCCCGTTGTAAGATTTGTAAAAACTCCACCATGTGTAGCGGACGCATAAAATCTTTGCTTGACCGAGCAAATGATGTGATACAGATATTCTTTTTTTGCCTGCGACTCATCAATTTTGATTAGGGCTAGAAATCCGTCATGTATGCAAGCATCAACAGCTAAGAATGAAGGCACTCCAACGTCACCAGAGCAAATTATCGTAAGAGTTCCTTTAGGACATGGCCGACTACGCTTTGCACCTTCCTCAGTTAAAAAATCGATTTTCGGAGTAACCCACTTCCCGTCCCGAGTAACATCTGCCCCCATCAATCTAGGAACATCTCCCCCATAATATCTAGGGTCACCTTGAGGGCGTGGACTGGCACCGCGAATAACTTCACTAACCGTTTGAATCTGTACAACCTGCCACTCAACCGGAATCTCCCCCAGTTCACTTCCCTTGAACTCGGTATGCGGCATCCAGCGACCATCGACATCTTGGGTACCCACACCCTGACTGAACAGAGTTTGTATCAGGCCCTGCTTGAGGGACTGGGTGGTTTTAATCTGGCGGGCAATCACGTTCAGCTTGTCGTCCACAGCCGTGAGGATGGCGGCGATTTTCTGTTGCTCAGGAAATGTCGGCAGCGGAATTGGTGTTTCACGAACCTGCTGCAAACTGATTTGCGGGTATGCCTGACCCGTCAAGATGGCACGGTAATGGGTCACATAACCAGCGTGTTTCAAACACTGATACACATAATCAGCGCTTACTTCTGATCCTTCCTGAATCCGAATTCTCGCAATGTGTTGATTTATGTTTGCCGAAGAAAAATTTATTGGCGCACGTGCAACTCGACCAATATTTCCAGTGATGGTCATCAATAGATCCCACCTGGTTTAACCTCGGAGCGATTCATCTGCTGATGAGCATCAGCATGAATAAAATTCATTCCTTTAGGACTAAAGCCGTTGTTGGTTACGCATTCACTACGAAAAAATGGAACGCCACTATCCTCATCAGCCCAGTCAAAGCCAAACGTAGTAGGTGTACCACCTTTTGTGATGAAGCCAGAAATCTCTTCAAGCTTCTGAATCCCCCAATTTTTTGGGACAAATCCGACAACAGTTTCAATGAGGTCGTCTTTCATTTGGAAAATCCCAACTCCGTCAAATAGCCATTCAATCGACTATCAATCTGCGCTTCTTCTTCGGCGAGCGTTGCCAGTTCACCTAAGATGGCTGCCACATCCACCATTTCTTCGGCCTCGCCATTGGCGATATACCGGGCAATATTAAGATTGCCGCCGTTGCCTCGGATTTCGTCTAGCGTCACCACCCGACAATAGTTTTCGACCTCAGCTTGCTGTTCGAATGCTGCCTTGTGGGTGTTAACGATGCGCATGATGTCTTCAGCACGCAGGCTATTCTGCGCCTTGCCTTCGAGGTAGTCGTGACTGGCATCAATAATAATGACCCGGCCTTTAAGGGGGGCGGGTTTCTGCTTGTTCAGGATCAGGATGCAAGCCGGAATGCCTGTGTTGTAGAACAGGGCCGAGGGAAGGCTGACGATGGCTTCAATCAGATCGCCCGGCTGATTACCATTGGCTGCATCGGTGCCAAACAGCAGTCCATCACGAATCCTGCCTTCCTCGCCACTGCGGAACAGCACACCATGGGGCAGGATAATGCCCATGCGACCACCAGCCTTGAGGCTGGCCAGCATATGCTGGGCGAAAGCGAGATCGGCATAGCCTCGTGGCGGGACGCCATATACCAAGCGGCCATAGGGATCGCTGACCTGCTTATAGTTGGGTGCCTTCGGCTTTCTGCCGTTCTCTTGCTCGCTTTCGTTGCTCACCTCCAGCGGAGCCCACCAGGATTTGGCCGAGAACGGAGGATTCGCGATCACCCTGTCAAAGGTCTTCAGGTAATCACCTTCGAGGTGCTTAGGCTCGACCAGCGTATCCCCACGCTCAATGGATGCATGCATGTTGTGCAGGTAAAGATTGAGTTTGGCGATGGCCCAAGTGCCAAGGTTCTTTTCCTGCCCGTACAGCAACACGTTAGGCTTGCCCATTAGAGTGCCATTGGGCAAACCAGATACATGGTGGGCGCTCTCCACCAACATGCCGCCGCTGCCGCAGGTGGGGTCATACACATTGTGTCCAGGCTGCGGATCGATTAGCTCAACCACCAATTGCACCACGGCCTTAGGCGTATAAAACTCACCGCCTTTCTTACCGGCGTCATCGGCAAACTGCTTGATCAGATACTCATAGGCGTCGCCCAGCATATCCGCCTTGTACAGATCGTCATTACCCAGCTTGTACTGGTTGAAGTGCCGCAGCAGGCGCTGCAAAGTGGCATCCGCCAGCACACGTTTGTCACCGTACTGCGTAGCGGTCAGTACGTGTTGCAGCTCAGGGTTGTTGGCTTCGATGGTGGCAAACGCCTTATCCAAGGCTTCGCCGATATTTTCGGTTCGCGAGATCAGATCGAACCAGCGGGCACTGATAGGGAACTTGCCCCATTTGTCCTCAATCTCTTCTTGGGCATCGCCATAGTTCAAGCCTTCTCCCTTGATCAGCGTGGCGACACGCTCATCGAAAACGTCGTTGTAACGTTTGAGAAAGAGTAGGCCGAAGATGTAGTTCTTGAAGTCGGAAGAGTCGATGGAACCGCGCAGAATGTTCGCAGACTCCCAGAGCCAAGACTCCAGCGTTTCGAGTGACAATTTGTTAGCCATGGGTAAATCAGTCCCTATAAAAAGCATGACGCCCAACACTGGGCAATTTCACCCATGGCACTTGGGCAAATCAGAAAAAACAGTTTTCCATTGTACAAGCCGGCGTCACCTGGAGGCTGCTAAATCAATCACCTTGAACGACAAAACCCCGGCAGAACTTTCCGTCAGTCGGGGTTTTGTCAGCACTACTTTTGGCCAAACTGCTTAACTTTGACCGAAGTGGAAATTAACTTTTCCCACCTACAAGACTTTAGAAATCCAGATTGGAAACTGCCAATGCGTTGGATTCGATGAAGTCGCGGCGTGGCTCGACTGCATCTCCCATCAACGTATTGAATATCTGATCGGCCCCAATCGCATCCTCGATGGTTACCTTAAGCATGCGTCGAACAGCCGGGTCCATGGTGGTCTCCCAGAGTTGGTCAGGGTTCATCTCACCGAGACCTTTATATCGCTGAACGCTATGACGGCGGGTTCCCTCAGTCATCAGCCAGTCCAACGCCTGCTTGAAGGTCGTCACCGACTTCTTGCGCTCGCCACGCTGAACGTAGGCTCCTTCCTCGAGCAAGCTGTTCAGCTTGTCTCCGAGCACCGTTACGGTCTTGTAGTCATTACTCCCGAAGAAATCGCGGTTGAATGTAATGTAACTGGCCAGGCCGTGTGAAACGATCTCGACTTCCGGGAGCCACAGGTTGCGTTCCTTGTCCTCGCGCAAGCTTACCTTGTACGCAAGCCCGGAGCGCTCGATACCTTTGAGCAACGCCGCATAGGGCTCTAGCCATGCCTGCATGGCCGCATGATCACCCAGCTGTTCAACCGACACGCGTGGCAGGTAGATGAAGTGCTCGGTCAGCTCCTGTGGATAGAGTCGCGACAGGCGCTGCAGCGTCTTCATCACAGTGCGGTAATCGTTAACCAGGCGCTCCAATGCTTCACCTGACAGGCCAGGCGCATGCTCATTGACGTGCAGACTGGCGTCTTCGAGAGCTGACTGAGTCAGGTACTCGTCCATCGCCTCGTCATCTTTGATGTATTGCTCCTGCTTGCCACGCTTGACCTTGTACAAAGGCGGCTGAGCAATGTAGACATAGCCGCGTTCGATCAACTCCGGCAGCTGGCGGAAGAAGAATGTCAGCAACAGCGTCCGGATATGGGAGCCGTCGACGTCCGCGTCGGTCATGATGATGATGTTGTGATAGCGCAACTTGTCGATGTTGTACTCGTCACGACCGATGCCACAACCAAGTGCGGTGATCAGCGTGCCAACCTCCTGCGAGGAGATCATCTTGTCGAAACGAGCCTTCTCGACGTTGAGGATCTTGCCCTTGAGCGGCAGGATAGCCTGCGTCCTGCGGTTGCGGCCCTGCTTGGCAGAACCGCCCGCGGAATCACCCTCCACTATGTAGAGTTCGGAGAGGGCGGGGTCCTTTTCTTGACAGTCGGCCAGCTTGCCGGGAAGGCCCGCAATATCCAGAGCCCCCTTGCGGCGTGTCATCTCGCGCGCCTTGCGTGCGGCTTCACGTGCTCGCGCGGCATCGATCATCTTGCCGACCACCGCTTTCGCCTCGCTGGGGTGCTCCAGCAGGAAATCCGCGAAATGCTTGCCCATCTCCTGCTCGACGGCGGTTTTCACTTCGGACGAGACGAGCTTTTCCTTAGTCTGCGAGCTGAACTTCGGGTCTGGCACCTTGACCGAGATGATCGCCGTCAGACCTTCACGCGCGTCATCGCCAGTCGTCGCGACCTTATGCTTTTTGGCCAGCCCTTCCTGCTCAATGTAGTTGTTCAGGTTCCGGGTTAACGCCGAACGAAAGCCCGCCAGGTGGGTGCCTCCGTCGCGCTGAGGGATGTTATTGGTGAAGCAGAGCAGGTTTTCGTTGAAACTATCGTTCCACTGAAGCGCCACTTCGACACCAACGCCATCATCGCGCTGGATATTGAAGTGGAACACTTCGTTGACCGGCGTCTTGTTGGTATTGAGATAAGCCACGAAGGCACTGAGCCCGCCTTCGTATTTGAATAGCTCTTCCTTGGCGTTGCGCTCATCGCGCAGCACAATGCCGACGCCCGAGTTCAAAAACGACAGCTCACGCAGCCGCTTAGCCAAGATGTCCCAACTGAAGTGGATGTTCTGAAAGGTCTCGGCTGAGGGTTTGAAATGGATTTCCGTGCCCGAATCCTCGGTTTCGCCGACTGCAGCGAGGGGCGCTTGCGGCACACCGTGACGGTAGGTCTGTTCCCATACCCTTCCCTCGCGACGAATGGTCAGGAGCAGCTCTTCCGACAAGGCGTTCACCACCGAAACACCCACGCCATGCAGGCCGCCGGAAACCTTGTAGGAATTGTCGTCGAACTTACCGCCAGCATGCAGGACGGTCATGATGACTTCTGCGGCAGATACGCCTTCTTCATGAATATCTACTGGAATGCCACGGCCGTTGTCGCGAACGCTGATGGATTCATCAACATGTATGGTGATTGATATATCGCTGCAATGACCTGCCAGCGCTTCGTCGATCGAGTTATCCACGACTTCAAAGACCATATGGTGCAGACCCGTACCGTCATCCGTGTCGCCGATATACATGCCGGGACGCTTACGTACTGCATCCAGGCCCTTGAGCACCTTGATACTGGACGAATCGTACGTGTGGTTTTCGCTCATGCCTTCACTCCCGAGGGGCCGTGGTCCAGGGTTATCGCACCCTGTTCCACGTGAAACATTGAGACTGGCGTGTCTGGACGCCAGCCTTCTCGCAATACGTTCGAATCAACACAAGTGATGAACACCTGGCAATTCAGCTGTTCCAGCAACCGGCACAATGCCAGCCGGTGCTGATCGTCCAATTCGGACGGTAGGTCATCGACCAGATAGATACACTGGCCTCGTTTGGCTTCACTGACCAGGTGGCCCTGCGCAATACGTAACGCGCACACAACCAGTTTCTGCTGGCCACGAGACAGGGTTTCCGCAGCGTTATGGTTGGCTATCCGCAATCGGAGGTCAGCCCGCTGAGGACCCGCCTGGGTGTGTCCCATGAGCCGGTCGCGTTCGATGGACGCCGACAGCACCTCAGCCAGGGAACGCCTCTTGTCCCAGCCACGGTAATAGCTCAACTGGAAACCTTGGAGATCCAAAAGCGCGGCCAAGGTGACCTCGAATATTGGCTTCAAGGCTTGAATGTAAGCCCGTCTGTACCCGTCGATTTCCTCACTCGCGGCGCTAAACTCGCGGCTCCAGGCCGCCTGTGAAGCGGAGTCAAGTGTACCATGACGCAACCACGAGTTTCGTTGCTTCAAGGCCTGCTGCAGGCGCTGCCAAGCCTGGAGGAATCGGCGTTCCACGTGGAACACTCCCCAATCCAGAAACTGCCGGCGATGCTTGGGTACACCTTCGAGCAAGCGAAAGCTGTCCGGATTGATCAGCTGTAACGGTAACGCTTCAGCGAGTTCCGCTGCGCTTCGAACGCCCTGTCCATTGATCTTGATGCGCACGTCACCGCTGCGATCTCGAGAGATGCCAAGGGCGGTTGACTGCCCATCAGCCAATTCGACCTGACCAAAGACCGTGCAACTGGAATGCTCGTGGCTTATAACCGGCGTCAGACGCGTGCTGCGGAACGAGCGCGCCATTCCGAGGAGATGAATCGCCTCGAGAAAACTGGTTTTTCCGCTGCCGTTATCACCGTAGAGGATGTTGATCCGGGGGGAGGGGTTTAACGTCACCGGCTGCAGGTTGCGTATGCCGGTGACGGAGATGCGGCTGAGAGACATTCAATGCGGATTTACAGGCGCATCGGCATGACAACGTAAGCCGATTCGTCGTTGTCGTATTCCTGAACCATAGCACTGCTGTTCGCATCGGACAGAATCAGCCGGACTTGATCAGTGGTCATGACGTCCAGCACATCAAGCAGATAGCTGACGTTGAAACCGATTTCCAACGTCCCGCCGGTATAATCCACCGCAACTTCTTCTTCCGCTTCTTCCTGCTCGGGGTTGTTCGCCTGGATTTTCAACAGGCCAGTTTCCAACTGCAGCCGGATGCCGCGATATTTTTCATTGGAAAGAATGGCTGTACGGCTGAACGCCTCGCGCAGTGTCTGACGTTCACCCACCACCAGCTTGTCGCCGCCACGGGGCAGAACGCGCTCGTAATCAGGAAATTTTCCGTCAACGAGTTTGGAGGTAAAGGTGAATTCCCCTGTGGTGGCTCGAATGTGGTGTTGGCCAAGGACGATGCTGACTTCGCCATCTTGGTCCGTCAGCAACCTGGCCAGTTCAAGGATGCCCTTGCGTGGGACGATAACCTGATGCCGGTCGGGCTGATCGACACCGGTTTGCATGGAACACATGGCCAAACGATGCCCGTCCGTTGCGACTGCCCGCAACATCCCGCTAGAAACCTCAATCAGCATGCCGTTCAGATAGTAACGCACATCCTGCTGGGCCATGGCGAAGCTGCTGCGCTCAATGAGACGACGCATCTTGCCCTGGTTAACGCTGAAATTAAGCGAGCCAGGACCTTCCTCAACCGCGGGAAAATCATTGGCTGGCAAGGTCGAAAGGGAAAACCGGCTGCGTCCGGACTTGATTACGATCTTCTGATCATCCAGTCGGATATCGATGAGCGCGTCGGGCTGCAGGCTTTTGCAGATATCCATCAATTTACGCGCCGGCACCGTGATTTCGCCTGGTTCGGATGCATCCTCCAAGGCGACGCGGCCCACCAACTCTACCTCTAGATCAGTGCCTGTGAGCGACAGCTGATGGTCTTGTACCACCAGCAATACGTTCGACAACACCGGTAAGGTCTGACGACGCTCGACGACCCCGGCCACCAGTTGCAGGGGTTTAAACAAGGCTTCGCGCTGAATCGTGAAATGCATGGTCTGGTCCCTTGCCTATTAGATAGCCGCAGTCTGTTCAGGTTGTCAAAGTACGGAGCAAATTCTTGTAATCCTCGCGAATATCAGCATCCAATTCGCGAAGTTCGGCAATCTTACGACAAGCGTGCAGCACGGTCGTGTGATCGCGCCCACCAAAGGCGTCGCCAATTTCCGGCAAGCTATGATTGGTAAGTTCTTTGGACAAAGCCATGGCGACCTGACGAGGCCTTGCGACCGAACGCGAACGTCGTTTGGACAGAAGGTCGGATATTTTGATTTTGTAATATTCCGCGACGGTGCGTTGAATATTATCAACGCTCACCAACTTGTCTTGCAGTGCAAGCAGGTCTTTCAGCGACTCACGAATCAGCTCGATAGTAATGTCCCGTCCCATGAAATGGGCGTGGGCGATTACGCGTTTCAACGCACCTTCCAACTCGCGGACATTTGATCGGATGCGCTGCGCGATGAAGAACGCAGCATCATGGGGAAGCTCGACGTTGGCCTGGTCAGCCTTTTTCATCAAGATCGCCACACGCGTCTCGAGTTCCGGCGGTTCGACCGCAACCGTCAGCCCCCACCCAAAGCGAGACTTCAACCGCTCTTCAAGTCCGTCAATTTCCTTGGGGTAGCGGTCGCTGGTGAGAATCACCTGCTGCCCGCCTTCCAGCAATGCGTTGAACGTGTGAAAGAACTCTTCCTGCGACCGCTCCTTTTTCGCGAAGAACTGGATGTCGTCGATCAACAAAGCATCCACCGATCGATAGAAGCGCTTGAACTCGTTGATCGCGTTGAGCTGCAGTGCCTTGACCATGTCCGCGACGAACCGCTCAGAATGAAGATAGACCACCTTGGCGTTAGGGTTCTTCTTCAGCAAATGGTTGCCGACCGCATGCATCAGGTGAGTCTTGCCAAGCCCTACGCCTCCATAGAGAAACAACGGGTTGTAGCCATGCTTGGGATTGTCTGCAACTTGCCAGGCAGCTGCTCGCGCCAGTTGGTTGGACTTGCCTTCGACAAAATTCTCGAAGGTAAAGGTCCGATTGAGATAGCTGGTGTGCTTGAGCCCACCTTCAACCTGTACGTTACGTTCGACTGGACGCGAAGGCGCGCTAGGCGCTGCGACAGCCTCAGTGGAAGCCGCAGCGGCTGGTTCGGAGAACGAAGCAGGAGGCGGTGCAGCGGCCGCAGGAGCGCCAACTTGAGACTGAGAACGAGGTGCGGAACCGGCAACTGGCCGCGCAGAAGCGACTCGCCTGCTGCCTATCAGCAAGGACAAAGAGGGTGCCGGCCCTGAGGCGCGTTCTGACAATAGTTCCAGCAGGCGCGAAAGATACTTCTCGTTAACCCAGTCGAGAACGAAGCGATTCGGTGCATAGACCCGCAATTCATCGCCATCCGATTCGACCTGAAGCGGACGAATCCAGGTGTTGAATTGCTGGACCGGCAGCTCATCTCTCAAGAGGTCTACGCACTGCTGCCAAAGTTCCACCGACACAAGGTCTCCTAGAAGCTGTCGAGCTTAAAACGGAGCTCATTGTAGCCCTGAGATGCCTCAGTTATCCACAGCAAAAAGGCCGTCATATCGGCAAAGCGAACGGCGACCCGAGCCGGAGCAATCAAAGACAGCCAGCCTAGAGCTCTGTTGATAACCGTTACAGAGCCCTTGGGAAAAGCCTGTGTACAGGATGAGGTCAAACACGGTTGTGGATAACCACCCATTTAATCCACAGGAAACACAACGGGAATCCACTGCCAACACACCGCTTGCACAACGGTTTATGGGACGCTGTAACCTCCGGTGCCGAAGGCATCTAGCCATCTGTCCACAGAAAAACACCTCACCATTTATAAGCATTGCATTAGAAAGAGCTTAATCTTTTTACTTTATCTATGATTTCTGCCTGGACGGTGCCGTTGGGAAATTGACCTCGTCGCGCGGCTTCTCTACAATCGCCGGTCTCTTAAAAGGGGGCCATTCCGGCCCGCAATGGATCACCAGGTAACGCACCATGAAACGCACTTTCCAACCCAGCACCCTCAAGCGCGCTCGCACCCACGGTTTCCGTGCTCGTATGGCTACCAAAAACGGTCGTGCCGTCCTGTCGCGTCGTCGCGCCAAGGGTCGTAAGCGTCTGGCTGTCTGAACACGCCGGATCAGGCAGTGAGTCGAGACTTCAGTCGGGAAAAGCGTCTGCTGATCCCGAGCCAGTTCAAGGCTGTCTTCGACTCCCCTTCCGGCAAGTTACCGGGCAGGAACGTCCTGCTACTGGTGCGCGAAAATCAATTGCCACACCCGCGAATCGGGTTGGTCATTGGCAAGAAGAGCGTCAAGCTCTCGGTAGAGCGCAATCGCATCAAGCGGCAACTGCGTGAAACCTTTCGTCTCCACCAGATGGAACTGACGGGGTGGGACATCGTGGTCATCGCGCGTAAAGGTCTGGCTGAACTGGACGACGCAGAGCTCGCAAAGCAATTTGCCAAACTATGGAGACGTCTGTCCCGTACGCCTGCGCCGGTCCGGCAACAACAGGCCCAGAGCAGCGCCGCTGATGCGTAAGCTAGCGCTGGTCCCGATTCGACTCTACCGGTATGCCATCAGTCCAATGATGGCCAGCCACTGCCGTTTCTACCCAAGTTGCTCCTGCTACGCACAAGAGGCCATCGAAACACATGGCCTGCTGCGCGGTGGCTGGCTGAGCCTGTGCAGGCTTGGCCGTTGCCATCCATGGAATCCGGGCGGCTATGATCCCGTGCCTTCCAATACCCCCTCCAATTCATCTTCGATGACCGAGTAACCATGGATATCAAACGCTCGATCCTGCTTGTTGCCCTGGCAGTCGTTGCTTACCTGATGGTATTGCAGTGGAACCAGGACTACGGCCAGACCGCCATCCCTGACGAGACGCGCCAGTCACAAACGTCCGTCGCGCAGACTCCAGACACGCCACTCACCAGCACCGGTGAGAATGCGCAGGGTGATATTCCCGCTGTAAGCAGCGAGCCGTCGGCCAGTTCAATTACCGACACTCAGGCCAGCTCTCAGCTGATCCGCGTACGCACCGATGTGCTGGATATTGCAATAGACCCGCGCGGCGGCGATATCGTGGACCTGCGCTTGCCAGCATTCCCACGTCGTCAGGATCGCCCAGACGTTCCGTTCCAGCTGTTCGAGCGCAGCGGCGAACGAACCTATGAAGCCCAGAGCGGACTGATCGGTGATGGCCCGGACAAGGCCAGCGGTCGCCCGCTTTACACCAGCGAGCAACAGCAATATCAACTGGCCGAAAATCAGGACCAGCTGGTCGTCGATCTGAACTACAGCGAAGACGGGGTCCACTACACCAAGCGCTTCACCTTCGAGCGGGGCGACTACGATCTCGACGTACGCTATCTGATCGACAATCAAAGTGATCAAACCTGGACCGGCCACATGTTCGGCCAACTGAAGCGCGACAGTAGCAAGGACCCGTCTTCCAGTACGGCAACCGGGACCGCAACCTACCTTGGCGCTGCGCTCTGGACCAGGGACGACCCTTACACCAAAGTTTCCATGGGAGACATGGACGACAAGAATCTGAAAAAGACGGTCGAAGGCGGTTGGATCGCATGGTTGCAGCATTACTTTGTAACTGCCTGGATTCCAGCGCCCGATCAGACCAACCTGGTACAGACTCGCAAGGACAGCCAGGGCAATTACATCATCGGCTTTACCGGACCTGCTGTTTCGGTTGCACCCGGCAGTCAGGGTGAAACATACGCCACCCTGTATGCCGGTCCGAAGAGCCAGGATCAACTGGAAGAGCTGTCGCCGGGTCTACGCCTGACCGTCGATTACGGCATTCTCTGGTTCATCGCTCAGCCGATCTTCTGGCTGCTGCAGAATATCCACGCACTGCTGGGTAACTGGGGCTGGTCGATCATCGTACTGACCATCGTGATCAAACTGGCTTTCTTTCCGCTGTCGGCTGCCAGCTATCGATCGATGGCGCGCATGCGCGCGGTGTCACCGAAGATGCAAGCCTTGAAAGAGCAGTTTGGCGATGATCGCCAGAAGATGTCCCAGGCGATGATGGAGCTGTACAAGAAAGAGAAGATCAACCCGCTGGGTGGGTGCTTGCCTATCCTGGTGCAGATGCCGGTGTTTCTGGCCCTATACTGGGTACTGCTGGAAAGCGTCGAAATGCGCCAGGCACCCTGGATGTTCTGGATCACCGACCTGTCGATCAAGGATCCGTTCTTCATCCTGCCGATCATCATGGGTGTCACCATGTTCATTCAGCAGCAGTTGAACCCAACACCACCGGATCCGATGCAAGCCAAGGTGATGAAGTTGCTGCCAATCATCTTCACCTTTTTCTTCCTCTGGTTCCCGGCAGGTCTGGTGCTGTACTGGGTCGTCAACAACTGCTTGTCGATTGCACAGCAGTGGTACATTACCCGCAAGATAACCGGACAGACTGCCAGCGCAACCTGACCGTTCGAAGTGAACAGAACGCCCCTTTATTGGGGCGTTTTGCATTATCGCCACCTGGAGGGTTTGATGAGCCAAGATCGCGAAACCATCGCCGCTGTTGCCACAGCACCCGGTCGTGGTGGGATTGGCGTAGTGCGCGTTTCGGGCCCCCGAGCCAAAGCCGTCGCGATCACGCTCAGCGGTCGAGAACCGGTACCCCGGCATGCCCACTACGGTCCGTTCCATGCCGAGGACGGTGAAGTCATTGATGAAGGGCTGATGCTGTTCTTCCCCGGACCCCATTCGTTTACCGGCGAGGATGTACTGGAACTCCAGGGCCACGGCGGTCCGGTGGTCATGGACATGTTGTTGCGCCGTTGCGTAGAGCTTGGAATCAGGCCGGCGAGGCCCGGTGAGTTCAGTGAGCGTGCGTTCCTCAACGACAAGCTGGACCTGGCTCAGGCTGAGGCTATCGCAGACCTTATCGAGGCGAGTTCGGCGCAAGCAGCTCGAAATGCAGTTCGCTCGCTGCAGGGCGATTTCTCTCGTCGCGTGCATCACCTCACCGAAAGCCTGGTGAACCTGCGCATCTACGTCGAAGCGGCGATCGATTTTCCAGAAGAAGAAATCGATTTCCTCGCCGACGGCCGTGTGCTCGCACGGCTCGAGCAGGTCCGTGGCGAATTATCCACAGTTCTGCGAGAGGCAGGACAGGGCGCGCTGCTGCGCGAAGGAATGAACGTGGTCATTGCCGGTCGCCCCAACGCCGGAAAATCTAGCCTGCTAAACGCATTGGCGGGGCGTGAGGCGGCGATCGTGACCGACATAGCAGGCACCACGCGCGATCTGCTGAAGGAACATATCCAGATTGATGGGATGCCGTTGCACATCGTCGATACTGCCGGGTTGCGTAATACCCTGGACGAGGTGGAACGGATCGGGGTGGAACGGGCGATCAACGCGATCGAGAATGCCGACCGGGTATTGCTGGTAGTGGACGGCAGTGCAGCTTCTGCTTCAGACGATGAATCCAGTTGGCCAGACGTGCTTATTACCAGACCAGACCCGGCTAAGACCACGATCATTCGAAACAAGGCCGATCTCACCGGCGACTCCGTCGCTCTATCCGTCGATGTAGACGGGGTCACCACGCTTAGCCTCTCGGCGCGCTCGGGCGATGGGCTAGAGATGCTTCGTGAGCATCTCAAGCACTGCATGGGCTATGACCAGACTGCGGAAAGCGCCTTCAGTGCCAGGCGCAGGCATCTAGACGCACTCCGCAAGGCAGCCGAGTACCTCGACCATGGCCATGCTCAGTTGACGCTGGCAGGCGCAGGCGAACTGCTGGCTGAAGATTTGCGCCAAGCGCAGCAGGCACTCGGTGAGATCACCGGGGCGTTCAGCTCGGACGATCTGCTCGGACGCATTTTCTCGAGCTTTTGCATCGGGAAGTGATGTGGGGTCCATGGAGGTCCACCGAAGTCTGCTGATGTGCCTGTGAGCCGCATAAATAAAGGGATTTTTGTCTATTGAGTGATTCGGTGATACAGTCAAAGCCATCGCTATTCGGGTCCATATATGGGTCCAAGCTCACCGAATAGCCTGACTATTGACTTTCATGGACCCAAAGGAGGGTCCATGTCTCTCACAGACACCGCACTCAAGGCGCTCAAGCCGAAGGATGCCTCGTACATCGTCAGTGACGATCGCGGGCTGTACGTAGAAGTGCTGCCGAGTGGCAGCATCGTCTGGCGTTACCGCTATCGGCTGGATGGCAAACGGGAAAAGCTCACACTCGGCAAGTACCCCGCCCTTACCCTGAAGAACGCCCGCCTGAAGCGGGATGAGGCGGCACATCTGGTGGCGCTGGGCCAGTCTCCAGCACAGAAAAAGCAACAGGAGAAAGTGGCCGGCGCAGAAGATGCCACCGTGGCCGACTTCGCCGAACGCTTCTTCAAGGACATCCAGTCGCGCGACCGCAAGGATGTGACCATGCCTCGCCGCTACCTGGAGAAGGACATCCTGCCGCACATCGGCAGCAAGCCGGTCCGGGACATTACCGCCGAGGATGTGCGCAGCGCCATCTGGCGCAAGAAGGAACAAGGCTTCGATGCCGCCGCCGGCCAGGTGCGCGGCCTGCTCAAGCGCATGTTCGATTACGCGCTGACCTGCGGCCTGATCCAGGCCAACCCGGTCATGGCCCTGCCGATGCGGCACGTCTACCGCGCCGCCGCCCGCGAACGGGCGCTGACGCCGGACGAAATCCGGCAGTTCCTGCGCGCCATGCAGGCTTCCAACATCCGTCGCCAGTTCAAGATCGCCTTCCAGTTGATCCTGATGACCCTGGTGCGCAAGTCCGAACTGATGCTGGCGCAGTGGAAGGACGTGCATCTGGACGAAGGCGAATGGCACATTCCGGTTGAGAACTCCAAGACCGGCAAGCCGCACATCGTCTACCTGTCCACCCAGGCGCAGACACTGTTCAAGGAACTCAAGCCGCTGGCCAGCAGTAGTGACTGGGTATTGCCGGGACGTGGCACCCTGGCCAAGCCCTTCGCCAACAATGCGCTGAACCAGGCGCTGAAGGTGTCATTGCAGGGGCAGGAGATCCCCGCCTTCACGATCCATGACCTGCGACGTACCGCATCGACGCTGCTGCACGAACAGGGCTGGGTTTCGGATGTGGTGGAAAAAGCGCTGAACCACACCATCGGCGGCGTGCGTGGCGTCTACAACCGGGCGGAGTATGCCGAGCAGCGGCGGGAGATGTTGCAGGCATGGGCGGACTATATCGACGGGCTGGCACCGTCGGCCAATTTGGTGGTGTGAGTCCGGCCGAGGCGTTGGTGGCCTTTTCCCTTTTTTGGGTAGGGCCGTTACCCCTGGGTTGCCATTCCCTTGCCTCTGCCTTTTCCTTTTTGGCAAGCATTTGTGATCGACGATGATTATCAGATACTGATACAATTTTGAATCAACGTGTCATTGGATTCGCGATCATGAAGCGCTGCATTGTGGGTATCCGACAGCCAGAAGGTCCGCCACCGAAGGGAAGCGAAACGCCCAGTATTTGGTTTCCGTCTCTGGCATCACTGGCCGCAGTGCTGTCGGACGACAACCGCCGCCTGCTGCGCCTGATCCATGACCAACAACCCAAGTCTCTGACTGAGCTGGCCGAGCTCAGCGGCCGCAAGGTACCGAACCTGTCACGCACTCTGAGAATGATGGCCGATTACGGCCTGGTATCGCTGCAGCGCAATGTTCGGGATGTTCAGCCGACCGCACTGGCGACTGAGTTCCTGGTGGTGCTGGATTAATGGGAGCGGACATGAGGATAGCTTGCTGATAAACCAGGCAGAACAACTGCTCGACAAGAAACTGCCCCATTTTCGGCACACGCTTCGTGCTTGCGCCAAACCAGATAAATTGAAACAGGAACAACCCTATGACCAGCACCCAACAACGCGCCGCCTTGCAACGACAGATTTGGCAGATAGCCAATGACGTACGCGGCGCGGTCGACGGCTGGGATTTCAAGCAATACGTGCTCGGCACCTTGTTCTACCGCTTCATTAGCGAGAACTTCGCCAGCTACATTGAGGGCGGTGATGACAGCATTGACTATGCCCGACTGCCTGACGGCGTCATCACTGCGGACATCAAAGATGATGCCATCAAGACCAAAGGCTACTTCATCTATCCCAGCCAGCTGTTCGCCAACGTAGCCGCCGGTGCCAACGCCAACGAAACTCTGAATACCGATCTAGCTCGCATCTTCGCCGCCATCGAAAGCTCGGCCAGCGGCTACCCGTCCGAGCTCGACATCAAGGGTCTGTTCGCTGATTTCGACACCACCAGCAACCGCCTCGGCAACACCGTCAAGGAAAAGAACGCCCGTCTTGCCGCCGTGCTCAGGCGTGTGGCCGAACTCGACTTCGGCGGCTTCGACGCCAGCCACATAGACCTGTTCGGCGACGCCTACGAGTTCCTTATCTCCAACTATGCGGCCAACGCCGGCAAGTCCGGCGGCGAGTTCTTCACCCCTCAGAACGTCTCCAAGCTGATTGCGCAGCTGGCCATGCACAAGCAGGCCAGCGTCAACAAGATCTACGACCCTGCCTGCGGTTCCGGCTCACTGCTGCTGCAGGCCAAAAAGCACTTCGATGCCCATATCATCGAAGACGGGTTCTACGGCCAGGAACTCAACCACACCACGTACAACCTGGCGCGGATGAACATGTTCCTGCACAACATCAACTACGACAAATTCAACATCCAGTTGGGCGACACGCTGCGGAACCCGCATTTCGGCGACGAGAAACCCTTTGATGCCATCGTATCCAACCCGCCGTACTCGGTGAAGTGGATCGGCGGCGACGACCCAACCCTCATCAACGACGATCGCTTTGCCCCAGCCGGCGTGCTGGCACCCAAGTCCAAAGCCGACTTCGCCTTCGTGCTGCACGCGCTGCACTACCTTTCGGCCAAAGGTCGCGCCGCCATCGTCTGCTTCCCCGGTATCTTCTACCGTGGCGGAGCGGAGCAAAAAATCCGCCAATACCTGGTGGACAACAACTATGTGGAAACGGTGATTTCGCTTGCGCCCAACCTGTTCTTCGGCACCACTATTGCGGTAAACATCCTAGTGCTGTCGAAACACAAGACCGACACCAAAATCCAGTTCATCAATGCCAGTGGCCTGTTCGACAAGAAAACCAACAACAACGAACTGTCCGATAAACACATCGAACAGATCATGCAGGTATTCGACAGCAAGGCCGACATTGAGCACTTTGCCAAAGCGGTGGATTACGACGCGATCGCTGCCAACGACTACAACCTGTCGGTGAGCAGCTATGTTGAAGCCAAGGACAACCGCGAGGTGGTGGACATTGCTCAGGTCAATGCCGCTCTGAAAACCACTGTAGCCCGGATCGACAAGCTGCGGGCGGAGATTGATGCGATCGTGGCCGAGATTGAAGATGGGGAAGTTAAAGCATGAGTCGAATTGCACAATTAATTTCGGAACTCTGCCCAGATGGGGTGGAGTTCAAAGCACTTGGGGATATCTCCGAACTCGTGCGAGGCAATGGCCTGCCCAAATCCGTATTTGCGGAATCTGGTATTGGCTGCATCCACTACGGTCAAATTTACACGTACTACGGAATTTGGGCGACAAAAACCATTTCCTTCGTCGCTCCGGAAACAGCCATGCCGCTCGCCAAGGTTGACACTGGCGACATAATAATAACCAACACGAGCGAAAATATTGAGGACGTGTGCAAAGCGGTCGCATGGCTTGGTGATTCGCAAATCGTGACGGGTGGTCACGCGACTGTTATCAAACATCAACAAGACCCAAAGTACCTGTCATATTACTTCTGCACCCCGGAGTTTTTCGATCAGAAGAGAAAGTACGCGACTGGAACGAAGGTTATTGATGTATCAGCGAAGAGCCTTGCGAAGATTCGCATTCCTGTTCCACCGCTCGAAGTACAGTACGAAATCGTGAAAATTCTTGACACTTTCACGGAGCTGGAAGCGGAGCTGGAAGCGGAGCTGGAAGCGGAGCTGGAAGCGCGTCGGCGGCAATATAAGTATTACCGCGACGCGCTTCTCGCGTTCAATGAACGCACAGATAGCGCAAGCAAGCAAGCAAGCAAGCAAGCAAGCAAGCAAGCAAGCAAGCAAGCAAGCAAGCAAGCAAGCAAGCAAGCAAGCAAGCAAGCAATT
>NZ_JAMOIE010000084.1 GCF_024448935.1 Stutzerimonas stutzeri | reverse complement strand
CGAGTCAGTGTCAGGGCTGTCGCCCAAATCCGATCAAGCCTTTTACTTATGGCTTGCAGCTTCAAGCTTGCCGCTGCCCTTATCATCGCGGCGCGAGGCCAGGCGATCGGCCAGCCGGGTTGGCTCGGGCAACCGATAGCGGGTGACGTAACGCATGACTAATTGCGGTGCGGTTTCCAGGCTGACCCGGTTGCCCGGTGAAATGATCAGCGGACGCACCTTGTCCTTGCTGCGTAGAACCGTGCCGATCACCCTGCCGCCCTTGTCCAGCAGATCGACCTGCTCGCCCCGCTGCTCGCCGAGCGCCGTATGTTTCCCGATCAGGATCTTCTTCGCGACGCCGATGGTCGGCAGCCCGGTAACGACACCCAGATGGGCCGCAATGCCAAGACCACGCGGATGGGCGATGCCATGCCCATCGGAAAACATCAGATCGGGCGTCTGATCCAGGGAGTCGAGCGCCTGCAGCACGGCAGGCAGTTCGCGAAACGACAGGAGCCCGGAATGTACGGCATACAAGTGGGTATCCGTGCCAGCGCCTGCGCCAGCGCCAGCGGTTCGAGGGTTTCAGCATCGAGAAGCACGACCGCGGCACGGGTGATCTTGCCGCCGTCCTCGAAGCCGACATCGACGCCGGCGACCACTTTTAACGGACCGAACTCATCGGCCAGGACGACCTGGTCGGCTAGCTGGTTCTGGATTGCGCGGGCATCAGCAGTGTTTCCGCCCCAGCCCTGCAGGTCAGCGCGAGGTTGCGATCCAGGTTCTGTCATGTGGTGGTCCTCTCAGCCTGCTCAGACGGTCGGCAGCAAGCACGGCTCCACAGCTGCCCTTGATTGGGACTGGACAGTCATGCGAAAAAATACGACGCTCCTGCCGGACTGCGGCAGTTTTACCCTGCTTTATCCCAAACAATAACAATCGGAACAGCCTGATCTCACATGCTCACCGCCTCCCCGTTGAAACGTATCAGTATTCTGGCAACAGACGGTGTGTTCGCCTCCACCCTGCTCCATGCCAAGGATTTATTTCACATGGCCAGCCTGCGCTATGGCAAGCAGCTGGGACTCGATCTCACCCCCGCCTTCGAGACGTCATTGGTCAGCCCGGACGGGCTGTCGGTCAATACATTCAGCGGCCCCCACATTGAAGTGGATGGAGCCTTGGATGAGGCAGACGCCGTGATCCTACCGGCGTTCTGGGGCGATTTTGACGTCATCTGCCAACGCTATCCGCAGGTTTCACCCTGGTTACAGGAGCGACATGCGGCCGGCAGCGCCATTTGCGGAGAGGCCAGCGGGGCGTTCTGGATGGCTGCCGCGGGGTTGCTTGACGGCCGTGAGGGCACCACTCACTGGCGTTTCGCCCATGAATTCGTCGAACGGTTTCCGCGCGTGTTGTTCACTCAGGAAAAGCACCTGACCGACAGCGACAATCTTTACTGTGCAGGTGGCACCACGTCAGCCTGCGACCTCTATATCCATCTGGTCGAGCGCTACTGCGGCGCCCATATCGCTCAAGGCATGGCGCGGGACATCCTGTTCGAGGTCCGGCGCAACTACCATCCGGGGCGAATAGGCTTCGGCGGACAGAAGCTTCACCTGGACACCCGAGTTTTGCAAATCCAGGAATGGCTTGAGGAGCATTTCGCGGAGAAATTTCGGTTCGAAGATGTAGCGCGTGATCACGGCATGAGCATTCGCAATTTCATGCGCCGGTTCCAGACGGCCACTGGCGACAAGCCGCTGCACTATCTCCAGCGACTGCGCATCGAAACGGCAAAGACGCTGCTTTCCACGACCCGAAAAAGCATCAAGACCATCAGCTACGAAGTGGGTTACGACGACGCGAGCTTCTTCGCCCGCCTGTTCCGCCAGCACACCGAACTGTCGCCGAATCAGTATCGGCAGCAGTACCGCTTTACGACTGGTTGAGGGCTGGAGGCTGGAGGCTGGAGGCTGGAGGCTGGGATGAGTGTTGCGTAACTCCTAGCGCTTTGCCCGGTGTCGAGAACGGGAGCGCCTTATTCGAGGCTGCCAGCTCGTTCAGCCTTTAGCCTCCAGCGCTCTGGTCGTCTTTTTCCCTCAGGGCTTGTGCGGGCGCGATAGATATTCGTGGGACTGCATCTCCAGCAGACGACTCAGGGTCCGCTGGAATTCGAACTCGAGCCGGCCGCCTGCATACAGGTCTTTCAACTCAACCTCGGCCGACAGGATCAGCTTGACGCTGCGGTCGTAGAACTCGTCAACCATGCTGATGAACCGACGCGCCATGTCGTCCTTGGAAACGTCCATTCGCTCGATGTTGGAAACCAGCACTGCATCGAAGATCTTGCCCAGCTCGATGTAGTCGTTCTGGCTGCGTGGACCATCGCAGAGCTCCCGGAACTCGAACCAGGCCACGCCGCTGGCAACCTTGCGCGCAACGATCTCGCGGTTCTCGATCATCAGGGGTTCGTTTTCCTGAACCCGGCACTTCTCTGGCAGCAAGCTGCGGAAGCTCTTTTCCAGACTCTGCTCCGCTTCGGCATCCAGTGGGAAGTGGTAGAGCTCGGCCTGCTCGAGCGCGCGCAGACGGTAATCGATGCCGCTGTCGACGTTGACGATCTCGGTGTGCTTCTTCAGCAGCTCGATCGCTGGCAGGAAGCGCGCGCGTTGCAGGCCATCCTTGTAGAGCCCGTCCGGCACGATGTTGGACGTTGCGACCAGGCTGACGCCATTCTTGAAAAGCTCCTCCAGCAAGGTCGCAAGGATCATCGCGTCAGTGATATCCGAGACGAAGAATTCGTCGAAACAGATCACCCGCGACTCATCCGCAAAGCGTTTGCCGATGATGGTCAGCGGGTTCTTCTCACCCTTGAGCGTGCGCATCTCTTCGTGCACGCGCTTCATGAAGCGATGAAAGTGTGTACGGGTCTTTTGTTCGAACGGCAGCGCATCGAAGAAGGTGTCGACCAGATAGGTCTTGCCGCGGCCTACGCCGCCCCAGAAATACAGGCCTTTCACCGGCTCCTGGTGCTTCTTGCCGAACAGCTTGCCGAGCAGCCCGGACTTGTTGCGGTCGTCTGCGACCAGATCGTCATACAGACGCTGCAGATGACGCACCGCAGTTTCCTGGGCGGCATCGTGGAAAAAGTCGGGACGTTTCAGGTCTTCCTGATAGCGCTCAAGAGGGGTCATGGCGGGGTCTGGGTAGTGAAACGGGGCCGACACTTTAGCCGCGCCCTCGGTGGTTGGCAATTTACGCAGATCGTTCAATTGCTGGAGCCTCGTATGAGATCAGCAGGAAGCGCCGACTGTACTGCGACCGGCGCATCCGGTGCGGGAGTTACACAGCTAGCGTCGCCAATGCCTGGCGCAGACGCAGCATGGCTGCTTCCAACGCCTGCTCATCGGCGTAGCCGGGGCTGTCAGCGATGCAATCGCCGTCTAGCCACAGGGTAAATTGATTGTCCTCATCGGCTCGGAGTTCCAGGGCATCCACGCCCTGCGCGATCAGGCGTTGGCTGAGCGCACCAATCGCCTGGGGATCGCTGAACGGCCGTGACAGCAGCAACTCTTCGCCATCGGAGGCAAAAAAGCGGAAACGGAAGCTGCCATCCGTTTCGCGGAAGCTGGCGAAGCGAGCGGCCTTGCCAGCTTTTTTCTTCACCGGCGCGGCACTTGCCACTTCACTGCGGAAGTTTCGCAGCCCCACCGATTCCCGCAATTGGCCGAGGAATGGCGTTGCGACCGTGCGCGCCTTGGCGGCACCTGCCTGCAGGATATCCTCCAGTTCTCCCGGGCGCTGCATCAGGGTGTGGTAGCGCTCTCGCGCCTCGCCCAGCTCGTGATCGAGCAGGGCGAACAAGCGCTGCTTGGCCTCGCCCCAGGCCAGACCGCTGACCAGCTCGGCGCGGAACTCGGCCAGTTGCGCCGGGGTGGCGAATGCCTGGTAGAGGGTGAACAGGTGGGAGTCGTCCGGATTCTTAGGCTCACCGGGCAGCCGGGAGTCGGTGACAATGCGCGCGATCGTGCTTTTCAGCTCTTTAGCGCTGGCGAACAGCGGAATGGTGTTGTCGTAGCTCTTGGACATCTTGCGCCCATCAAGGCCAGGCAGTGTCGCCACGCTTTCCTCGGTCACTGCCACGGGAAGGGTGAAGAGTTCCTTGCCGTTGCCAAACAAGTGGTTGAAGCGCTGGGCGATGTCACGTGCCATTTCCACATGTTGAATCTGATCGCGCCCGACCGGCACCTTGTGTGCATTGAACATGAGGATGTCGGCCGCCATCAGCACCGGATAGCTGAACAAGCCCATCGTAATGCCCGCGTCAGGGTCTTCACCGAGTTCGACGTTCTTGTCTACCGACGCCTTGTAAGCGTGAGCACGGTTCAGCAGGCCCTTGCCCGCGACGCAGGTCAACAGCCAGGTCAGCTCGGGTATCTCGGGAATATCGGACTGGCGGTAAAAGGTCACCCGATCCGCATCCAGGCCACAGGCCAGCCAGGTTGCAGCAATTTCCAGACGCGACTGCTGGATGCGCAGCGGGTCGTCGCACTTGATCAGCGCGTGGTAGTCGGCCAGAAAGTAGAAGGAGTCGGCATCGGCTTCCCGGCTGGCCTGGATGGCCGGGCGGATGGCGCCGGCGTAATTGCCCAGATGAGGCGTGCCGGTGGTGGTGATACCGGTGAGAATGCGGGTTTTCATAGGTTGATCTCGATTCGGTCGACGCCAGCGGCAAAACCTGCTGACGCTCCGTTGAAAATGGCGCGAGCCACGGCCCGCTTGAGTGACCGTGCAGCACGCGCGGCGACTAGCTCACCGCTAGCCCAATCGCGGCGCGACCAGCTCTTTCAGCTCTACCAGCTTGCCGTGAAAAAAGTGGCCACATTCTGCCACTTTCAGCAATTCATGGGGATGCTGAAGTCCGGCTGAAAAGGCATGTACCGACGCTGGCTCGATGACCTCATCAGCGTCAGGCTGGATGATGGTCAACTTGCAGCGTTCAGCCAATGGCTGATCAACCAGGCGCGAAACCGCGGGCGCGACCAGAACCAGTCTTTCCAACGCTTCGCCTCGGGCTTCGAGCCGCCCCGCTAACGCCGCCGCGACGAAGCCACCGAAGGAAAAACCCAACAAGGTCAGCGGCAATCCCGGGTGCTGCGCCTGAAACCAGCGCAGCGCGGCCTCGGCGTCATCGACCTCGCCGGTGTGCATGTCATGGTGCCCAGCACTGCCGCCAACGCCACGAAAGTTGAACCGAAGCGTCGCATAACCCGCATCGCGAGCCGTGCGCTGTAAGGTTGACACCACCTTATTGAGCATGGTCCCACCCTTGGCCGGGTTGGGATGACAGATCAGCGCCAGTCCGCACGCTTCGGGCTGATCGAAATGCAGGCCCTCCAGCACGCCGGCCGGGCCGTCTATGGATATGGGGTTTTCGCGTTTCAACAAAGTAACTCCGTGACCTTGGGGCTGATTGGCTCGTCTTGCTTGCACCTGCGCGGTGATCGCCATGGCGTGTTGCGGTATACAGGGCAGGAACGAGACGTTAACGTATCAAGCCGTGGAAAAACCACCGCATCAGGCGGTGCGCCCGCGCATAGCAGCTGCGTCCCGGCCCGACAGTCGCCCTGCCCGACCGCCAGCGCAAGGTTTCGCTGCTGAACAGCACAGCCGTTTTTATAGAGGAAGTATTCGTGGAACAGACCTTCGCGACCTGGTTGCTCCCGATCGTCGGCGTGATCGTCGGCATCGTCATTGGTTACCTGATTGCGCGAAACAGCGCGCCGAACAGCACACAGCGCCAGGTGGACGAGTTGCAAGAGCGCCTGGACGCCTATCAAAGCGAAGTGGTGACCCATTTCAATACCACGGCCAGCTTGTTGCGCAAGCTGACCAGCAGCTATCAGGACATGCAGGATCACCTGTCAGAAGGTGCGGACAAGCTGGCGCTTGACGAGCAGACTCGCCAGCGCCTGCAAGCGGCGCTGCACAGCGAGGAGAATCATGGCCACCGTGAGCGCCTCAGCTCGCCGACGTTCACCGAGCCGCCGAAGGATTATGCGCCCAAAGACGCGGATGTACCCGGCACGCTGCATGAAAACTTCGGCCTGAAAAGCAAGCACTGAGCCTGATGGCGGCCCTTTGGTGCCGCCTCGTGTTGCGTTATTGGGTCAGACGCATGGACAGGTCAATCGCGCGCACATGCTTGGTCAGCGCGCCGATGGAAATATAGTCCACGCCGGTCTCGGCAATCGCACGCAGCGTACCGTCATCAACCCCTCCGGACGCCTCCAGTTTCGCCCGCCCCGCCGTCATGTCCACCGCGGTGCGCATGTCCGCCAGGCTCAACTCATCAAGCATGACGACATCGGCGCCTGCGCGCAGGGCCTGCTCCAGCTCGTCAAGACTCTCCACTTCAACCTCTACCGGTTTGCCCGGAGCGATGCGGTGCGCGGCTGCGACGGCTTCAGCGATCCCGCCGCAGGCAGCGATGTGGTTTTCCTTGATCAGAAAGGCGTCGTACAGCCCGATTCGATGGTTATGGCAACCGCCACAAGTAACGGCGTACTTCTGCGCCAGACGCAACCCTGGAAGAGTCTTGCGCGTGTCGAGCAGCCGCACACCCGTGCCTTCGACGAGATCGGCGTAATGTCGGCAACGGGTCGCAACCCCCGATAACGTCTGCAGGAAATTCAGCGCCGCACGCTCGCCACTTAGCAGCGCACGGGCAGGGCCCTCCAGCTGAAACAGCACACGGTCCGCCGCAACCTGTTCGCCATCGACCACCCGCCAATGCACAGCGACCCGCGGGTCCAGCTGTCGGAACACCGCGTCGACCCAAGCCGTACCACTGACAACGGCCGCCTCGCGAGTGATGATCAGCGCTTGGGCGAGCCGCTCTGCGGGGATCAACTGCGCGGTGATATCGCCGGCGCCGAGATCCTCCATCAACGCCTTGCGCACATTGGTTTCGATTTCGGCGGACAGGTCTGCAAGAGTGATATTGGTCACGATGGGCTCCCGGATAATTTCAGCCAAGTATAAAGCCTGAGCCGGCCATGACGCGTGAACCGAACCGGATGAAACGTCAGGTGACACTCGGTGCCCTCGGCATTTCCGACCGCCTGTAGGAAAACATGCGAGTATCTGTGAGCTGCTTCATGTCCAAAACAAAACCGCGCCAGGCCAGTGAACAACCGACCTATAATGAACTCACATATTGGCGCCACGGAAATGGCGAGCCCCGCCCAAGCAATTCAGGCCGTTGCCCCCGCCTGAAATCAGCGGCATGCTACAAAGATACAGCGCTTGAATCACAGGCGACCGGAGAGTCTCGATGCGAACCGATGCGAAAGTGGTGCACCTCAAGGCGAGTGCCGAGCAAAAGCCCACCTCGCCAGCAGGGAGACTGCCTGTCGCGCTCATCAGCGTACGTGACAAAGCCGCCCAGCAGCTGCGCCTGGCATTGCAGACATTGTTCGACAACGCCGACGACTCGCTCTTCGAGATTGCCGACCGCGCCACCAGCAACGCCGAACAGAACGCTTTTTTCGAAGCCATGCGTGATCTGCGCATGAAGCGCCGCGGCATCGAGCGCAGCTTCCTGCAACAGGTTTTCGAGTCTTTTTCCAAACTCAACCAATACGAAATCGGCAAACCTGCGCCGCAGGAAGCATCCTTTGAGAGCCTGGCGCTGGTGCAGAACGACGAACTGGAAGAATCGGTCGCGATCGACACCATGGTCGCCAAGGTAATGAGCCGCGCCAGTCAGCCCCTCAGCCACCTCACAACCCGCATCAACGTCCTGGTAAGCAAAAAACTCGACGACAAGACCAATCCGCTGGGCCCCCAGCAACTCTGTGAGTATTTCCTCGAGGCCTGCCGCAGCCTGGGCGTCGAAATCAAGGTCAAGCTGATCATTCTCAAGCTGTTCGAGCGTTACGTGCTGACCGATCTTGAGCAGCTGTATGCCGAATCCAACCAGACCCTGGTTGCAGCGGGCATTTTGCCGGAGCTGCAGTCCGCCCAGCCGCGCCGTTCGCCTAGCCGTCCAGGCGCATCGGGAAGCAGCGCACCGCGCTCCGGTACAGGTTTCAGCGAAGCACCCGCATACGTTGACAGTGGCGTTCAGGAAGCTTTCGGCAATCTGCAGGCATTGCTTTCGGAACTGCGCGGAAGTGGGCTACCGGCCCGCAACCTGCCCAGCGACGCCATTCCGATCTCCAGCAACGATCTGATGCGGCTACTCTCGCATTTGCAGTCACGCGCACCGCAGCAGATCGATGAATTCGACCTGCAGGTCCAGCTAGAGCAACTGCTGCATCGGGTCAGCGCCAGGAGCGGCAAATCACGCGTGGTCGGCGAAGTCGACGAGGACGTCATCAACCTTGTGTCGATGCTGTTCGAGTTCATTCTCGACGACCGCACCCTGCCCGACTCACTCAAGGCATTGATCGGACGATTGCAAATCCCGGTGCTGAAAGTCGCGGTGCTGGACAAGACCTTCTTCAGCCGAGGCAGTCACCCAGCCCGACGCCTGCTTAACGAGATCGCCTCGGCCTCAATGGGCTGGGCCGATCAGGACGAGGTCCAGCGCGACAGCCTGTATCAGAAGATCGAGCAGATTGTGGCGCGCCTGCTGAACGACTTTGTCGATGATCCTGCCATCTTCTCCGAACTGCTCGCCGACTTCCTCGCCTTTACCGGCGACGAGCGACGCCGTAGTGAACTGCTAGAACAGCGCACGCGAGACGCCGAAGAAGGACGCGCCAAAGCCGAAATGGCCCGCCAGGAGGTCGAGCATGCGCTGAATCAGCGACTGCTCGGCAAAACCCTGCCCGAAGTTGTGGTTCGACTGCTGCAAGAGGCGTGGAGCAAGGTTCTGCTGCTGACCTGCCTGAAGCATGGCACTCAGTCCGAACAGTGGCAGGCCGCGCTGGCCACTATGGATGACCTGATATGGAGCGTTGCGCCACACGAAGATCTCGAGTCCCGCGCGCGACTACTGGAGCTTGTACCCAGCCTGTTGAAGAACCTTCGCGACGGCTTGGTAAGCGCGGCGTTCGACCCGTTCGGCACCAGCGACTTCTTTACCCGACTCGAAGCGCTGCATGTGCAGACCCTGCAGCAGCTCAACAACCCGACCAAAACGGCGCCAGCCAGCGAACCCCTCGACCGTGGCCGTTCGGCAGCCGACCAGAAGCTGGAACTGCCTCCGCGCGAAGATTCCGTCAACCAACCGGCCAGTTCAGCGATGGTTGAGGTCAACGAGGAGATCGTTTTACTCGCTCCAGGTGAAACCCGTGAACACGAGCCGGAAATCAATCTGGACGACAACGACGAAGCGCTCATGCAGGTCGATAACCTGCGAGTCGGCAGCTGGGTCGAGTTTCAGGAAGACGAAGAGCACAAGCTCCGCTGCAAGCTTGCCGCGGTGATAAAGCCCACGGGCAAATACATTTTCGTCAACCGCACCGGAATGAAAGTCCTGGAAAAAACCCGAATGGGCCTCGCGATCGAATTCCGTCGTGGTGCAATACGCCTGCTCAACGATGCCCTGCTCTTCGACCGTGCCCTGGAATCGGTGATTGGCAATCTTCGGAGCCTTAAAAACAACAATGGGCGATAACGACAAGGGGGACGGGTGAAACCCTGCCCCCCGCGATTACCCGAGTAGCCTGCCCCACGCTGTCACCGGCCTGCCCCGAACCAACCGCCAAGCGTCGTCGCGCTTGGCTTTTGCCCTCGCACCGCTAGAATGCCTGCATCCCCTTTTCGAGGTGCATATGCCCAGCCGTCTTAAACCTGAAGACCAGGAACGCGTTGACCGCTACCTCAGCGCGCCTCAGCACCAAGTCGAGCGCCGGCCTTTTCGGCCGTGGCTGCTCCTTGTGCTGGTCCTGGCGGTGGTGCTCGGCCTGGGGCTGCTGAGCCGCCTCCTTAGCCGCCTGGTCCTATGACCGCCACAGGCGCCGAACCGAATTCCGTAAAGCCTATGAGTTCATTCCATGACACATCGCATCGTAATCGTGGGCGGCGGCGCCGGCGGCCTGGAGCTTGCCACCCGCCTGGGTAGAACCCTGGGCAAGCGTGGCAAGGCGCGTATCACCCTGATCGACGCCAACCTGACGCATATCTGGAAACCCTTACTGCACGAAGTGGCCGCCGGCTCGCTGAACTCGTCCGCTGACGAGCTCAACTACGTAGCGCAGGCGAAATGGAACCACTTCGAGTTCCAGATGGGTCGTATGAGCGGCCTGGAACGCGAGCGCAAATGCGTACACCTTGCAGCCTCTTTCGATGAACATGGAGTCGAGCTGGTGCCGGCTCGCACGCTGAGCTATGACACACTGGTGATCGCGGTCGGCAGCAAGACCAATGATTTCGGCACCAAGGGCGCCGCCGAGCATTGCATATTCCTCGACACACGTGAGCAAGCAGAACGATTCCACCGCCTGCTGCTAAGCCACTACATGCGCGCCCATGCCGCTGAAGGCCATCAAGGCACCATCAACATGGCGATCGTCGGCGCTGGCGCCACAGGCGTCGAGCTGGCCGCCGAGCTTCACCACGCCGCACGAGAGCTCGCCGCCTATGGGCTCAACGGCATCAAGCCGGAAAACGTCCATATCACGCTCATTGAAGCTGGCCCACGGGTGCTGCCGGCGCTGCCGGAGCGGATCAGCCAGCCGGTACACCAAACGCTCAACGATCTGGGCGTCACCGTACTCACTGACGCCGCAGTGAGCGAGGTAACCGACGAAGGCTTGCATACCAAGGACGGCAACTTTGTCCCGGCCACCTTGAAGGTCTGGGCTGCCGGGATCCGAGCGCCAAGCTTCCTAAAAGACCTGGACGGACTGGAAAGTAATCGAATCAACCAGCTGCAGGTGCTTCCCACCCTGCAGACCACCCGCGACGAAAACATATTCGCCTTCGGCGATTGCGCCGCATGCCCGCAACCGGACAGCGATCGCAACGTACCCCCGCGAGCGCAGGCGGCGCATCAGCAAGCATCGCTACTCGCTAAATCGATTGCCCGGCGACTCGAGGGCAAAGACCTGCCCAGTTACCGGTATCGCGATTACGGCTCCCTGATATCGCTGTCGAGCTTCTCAGCCGTAGGCAATCTGATGGGCAACCTCACCGGCAACGTGATGCTGGAAGGATGGTTGGCGCGGATGTTTTACGTTTCCCTGTATCGGATGCATCAGATCGCGCTGTACGGCGTGGCTCGTACCGGCCTGATGATGATCGGGGACAAGCTCAGCACCAGCACAGTGCCGCGCCTCAAGCTCCATTGATTGAACCGACTGCCAGCGCCTTTGGTGGGACAAGCGCTGGCTGTACCGGATAGCTTTCCGGCGACAACCAAAGTGAAAATGCGAGGAAATCCAAAAAAAAACCGGAAGACCCTTTCGGATCTCCCGGTTTCTCACGTCTCTTTACGAGGCGATTTTGGTGGGTCGTGTGGGATTCGAACCTACGACCAATTGGTTAAAAGACACTTGGTTTTTAGGCCTCCGAACCATCGTCGAACGGCTTTAGATCCACTCGATTTTCAATGCAGTCTCTAATGAACCTACATTAGAGGCTACAAACCATGATGATCACTGCGGTCGTATCGACCAAAGGCGGCGTAGGAAAAACCACCATTGAGGCCAATCTTGGCGCTTTTTGCGCGGACGCTGGCCTTCGCACCCTCCTAATCGACCTAGACCCCGCTCAGCCTTCACTCTCCTCGTATTACCAATTGGTCGAGGAAGCCCAAGGCGGCATCTATGACCTGCTCGCCTTCAATATCACCGACTCCGTCAAGATCATATCCAGCACCACGATCCCAAACCTGTCGCTCATTATCTCAAACGACATAAATAACCAATTGAACAGCTTGCTTCTGCAAGCTCCCGACGGACGGTTACGCCTTGCCAACCTGATGCCGGCATTTGAAGAGCATTTTGACTTGGTGCTGATTGACACCCAAGGTGCCAGATCGGCCATGTTGGAGATGGTAGTCCTAGCATCCGACCTGGTCATATCCCCTCTTCTTCCCAACATGCTCGCCGCACGCGAATTTAGCCGTGGAACCATGCAGATGTTGGACGGACTACGCGCCTACGGGCGCTTGGGCATGAAAATCCCTCCCGTCAAGATCGTCACAAACAACCTCGACCAAACGACTGACGCGCAAATGATCGAGCAGTCAGTACGGGAAATATTTCAGGACAATGACGAAATCAGCGTCCTGGACAGCATCATTCCTACTGCTGTGGTGTTTCGTAGCGCCGCATCTCTAGGCGTCCCGGCACACCGCCTGGAATACCGGCAGCCTTCGAACCGCAAATCCCCTGCCGCCCTTGTCGTCATCCGCCAATTGGCCGTTGAACTCTTTCCAGAGTGGAGCGATCGCTTCAAGGCCATGACTGAGGAAAAGGTAGCCAAGTTGGTGAGGGAGGATCGTTGAAATGGCGAAGCCCTCCATCACCGATGCCCGCAGTATTACTGCTGATGTCATTCTCGACGTTGGCAAATATTACAGCGCTCAGCAGTTGCGCAGCTTGCAAGCCAAGCTAAGTGGAACCGCACGAGAAATCCACTCCCTGACAAGCGGTAGCCACTTACCGGGTCGAATTGGCGCTCATTTGAGCTTTGAACAGCGTCAGCTTTTGGAGGACGCTGCGAAGCTTATTGAGTCCGTAAACACGAACATAAAACACGCGAAGGAAAAGCGTAGTCGTGTTGAGGATCAAGCCAAACGCCGTCAACAAGCTCGAAACGCCGAAGCCAAGCGTTTGGTGGCTGAAACATATCTAGAACCTTCTGTCACGGATCTGGAGCCTCTTCTAGATGTTCTTAAAACAGCGCTGACGCTTAATCGCGCTGATGTTTTCAGGAATGGTTACTCCCCTAGAGAATTCAATCTCAGGCTCCGTGATTACCTATCGCCTGCTCGAACTCGAAAGCTAATTGGCTGGACCAGCCCAAATGCTTTTTGGATAAACACGGTTCTCTCTGTGCGCAATGACGTTGTGCAGGCTATTGAGCAGGAGATTGCTTACGACGATGGCTCAAGTGTTCGGGATCGCCTTGATGCATTGAAACAGAAGGTTTCAGACTGTCTGGCCCGGGTTTATCTGTCTGCTGATGAAGAGGAGACCCTACGCCTTTGGTCTCAGGCCCTGTCCCAATTGGGGCCAAAGGAAGGTGACCAATGATGGACAAAGAGAAAGTCCTCAGCAAAGTTACCAAACTCTTGGCACTGGCCAGATCTCAAGGCGCAGCACCCAACGAGGTAGAAACGGCGCTTCGCCAAGCGCGTCACCTGATGAAGCAATACAACCTGGATCACATCGAAGTAGCTGCGCACTCGATTCAAGAAACCAGCATAGCGACCAAAACCCGCCGTGCACCTCAAGATTGGCTGCACTCACTGGCATGGATCTGTGCAGAGGCTTTTGACTGCAGCCACCTTGCCTATTTCAACCCCCTCTTGGGATGGTCATTCAAATTTCTTGGGAAAGGAATTGCTTCAGAGCTCGCCGCTCATACCTATTCAACACTCCACCACCAATTGGTCGCGGCCCGTCGCGCCCATGTTGCCCAGCAAAAGCGCTGTTTACCCAAAATGAAACGTCACCGCGGCAAATTATTTGCTGAGGGTTGGCTGAGTGCGGTCACCTCCAAAGTCACCCAGTTTGCGGGCGGCGTCGACAAAACCACTGAGCTGGAAATTCAAGCTTACCTGGATTGGCATCACCCGGCGATGAAGCTCGTCACCATCAAGCCCGCCGAAGCAAAGGGGCATGACACGCGGTCCCTGCACGCTGGATGGGAACAGGGGCAACACGCCAAACTGCACCGAGGTGTTGCTCAAGGTCCACAAAGAGCACTGGGCATTGGAGGCGGCAAATGATGACTCATTCACTGTCGCCTCTAGCGCTGGCTGCTTTAAAACGTGCACGTACCCAAATGGGGCTTGCTCAGCCTCATAAGCATCACATTTGGGTTGAGGCTGAGGAGCGCATACTCATTGCCCGCTATCCCCACGAGCGAACTCAAAACCTGGCAGACGAGCTAGGGCTCAGCGTTTTTCAGGTTTATGCCAAAGCAAAGCGACTTGGCATGAGCAAAAGCGACGAATTTCTTCGCAGCAATCTTTGTGGCCGACTTGACGGCACGCTCGGCGCTGCATACCGCTTCCCCAAGGGGTCGACTCCATGGAACAAGGGGCTCAAGGGGCTTCCATCCTCCGGTCGCATGGCAGAAACACAGTTCAAGGAAGGCGATAAGCCCGGAAACTGGCTTCCCCTTGGAAGTCTGCGCACAACCCCTGATGGCTATCAGCAGAAAAAGATCACCGATACCGGTTATCCACCCGTTGACTGGAAAGCCGTGCACGTCCTGCTTTGGGAAGAGCATCACGGCCCGGTCCCTATCAACCAGTGCGTCTGCTTCAAGGACGGTAACAAGTCCCACATCGTTCTCGAAAACCTTGAGCTGATTACACGGGCAGAACGTATGCGCCGCAACACCATTCATCGGTATCCGGAAGAGCTGAAATCTGTCATCCGCGCCGTCAGCAAACTTAAACGCACGATCCGGGAGGCCGAACATGAAAAACAAGATTGAAGATCTACGCAATCACCTGTTTGTCACCATCGAAAGCCTGCTCGATACGGAAAAGCCGATGGAAATTGGCCGTGCAAAAGCCATCGCTGAAGTTGCACAGGTGATGATCAACTCGGCCAAGGTCGAAGTGGATATGGTTAAGGCCTTGGGCGCGGGTAATGGCACCGGCTTTCTGCAAATTGAGCAGGGGCCACCGAAATGAACCACCTAGACCTCTCGCCGCCCCACTCCGTCGAAGCGGAACAAGGTGTTCTGGGCGGGCTTCTGCTCGACAACAACACCTGGGACCTGGTTGCTGACCGACTGGACGCCGAAGACTTTTACCGGCGAGACCACCGACTGCTTTTCAAAACCATAGAAACCTTAGCCAGCCAGTCCAAACCATTCGATATCGTCACTGTGCATGATGCATTGGAAGTGCCCGATGAAGCTGGTGGATTGGCTTATCTGGGTGAGTTGGCCAAAAACACACCGTCGGTAGCCAACATAGAGCATTACGCGTTCATCGTGCGTAATCGATCTCAGCTCAGGCAGCTCATGTCCCTGGGCTACCAATGCTCTCGCGAGGCCACGGACCCACTGGCCAATGCAACAGATGTTCAAGAGTCAATTGAACAACAGCTTTTCGCTTTAGGCGAGGGCAAGAAGGCATCCGAATTCGTCAACATCAATCAATGCCTGACGACAGTAGTTGAACAAATCGACGAGCATTTTAATGGCAACGTCACCGTAACCGGTGTGCCGTCGGGTCTGGACGATCTGGACGATATGACATCGGGCTTTCAAGAGGCAGACCTGATCATCCTCGGTGCACGTCCGTCGATGGGTAAAACCTCCCTGGCTTTGAACTTTGTAGATACTGCTCTCCAGGCAAAGCTGGAGCGCACGGTTCAGGTCTTCAGCATGGAGATGCCAGCCAAAGCACTGCTCTATCGGTTGATGGCCATCCTTGGTCATATCGATCTTGGGAAGTTATTGAAGGGCAAGCTCGATGACGATGATTGGCCGAAACTGACCGCTGCTGTTTCGCGCATCAACAGTTACGGTGAGCGGCTGGTCATTGACGACTCATCCAATCTTACGCCCGCTGCGATTAGGGCCAAATCCCGTCGCGCAGCCCGCCGCTTCGGCCATCCGAGCCTGATCCTGATTGATTACTTGCAGCTCATGCGCTGCCCGGGTCAGGAAAACAGGGCCAATGAAATCAGCGCTATTTCTCAGGCCCTTAAAGCCCTGGCCAAGGAAATGAACTGCCCAGTGGTAGCACTTTCCCAGCTCAATCGTGAACTGGAGCGCCGTCCCAACAAACGCCCGATCAACGCTGACTTGCGTGATAGCGGCGCCATTGAACAGGACGCAGACGTGATCATGTTCGTCTACCGGGATGAGGTCTATCACGCGCAGACCGAGCATAAGGGGATCGCTGAAATCATTATCGGCAAGGCTCGCAATGGACCTACCGGCACTGTTCGCACGGCGTTCATCCCGCACCAAACCCGCTTTGCAAACCTCAGTGCCAATAGTGGCTGGCAAGGAGCACACCTATGAGCACCCTCGCTCCGGTTTCCATCACCCATTGGTGCCGCAACTGCAATGCACACCATGCACTGCAGCAAGTCCGGCGCTGCGTACCGGCCCCAACTTCTCTCAATGGTGAAGTGGACGTTCTGATTTGCCCCAGTTGCAACAGCTACGACATCGAAGAGCTGCAGGAGGTGTCAGATGCACAGTAATACCGAGTTCTTTCCAAGTATTCAGGCCCGTGCAGGATTCGAAGCATCTGCCGTGGTTCATGCCCATAAAACTGGGGTCAACCCAGTTGAACTTGACTCGCTCGCCCAAGCCATTGGCCGTCTTGCTCGTGACCACAGCACCGTGGTTTCTGAAAGCATGCGGGGAGACCTACGAGAGTTTGAGAATCTTGGTTACATCGAGCTGGTCAACACCACCAGTGCAACGGTCACCGTTGAACTGCTCTGCGCAAGTGCCTTGCTCTCCAGCTATTTCTGGTCGGTTTGGGTACCTCGGCATCTGCTGAGTTGCTCGCTGAAAGTGGCCGTTATGTCTCACCTGCAGCACCCCGCGCAGGTTCAGCACTGCAGCGTGGTGTTCCGCGTGCCTGGCTCACGCGAGGCAACACGCCAGTTTCTGCATGAGCTCGGCACCAAGTTTCCTGGCGACCAGGCTGAAATCATCGCGATTCAGGCAGGCAACGTTCTGGCAGACAAGGACGCAGCGCTATGACGCCCAACCTCCTACGCGGAAAGCACGAAAGCCTTCGCCAACTGGTGGAGTTCGCCATGGCTAACGGCTGGACTGTCTCACGGACTCAAGGTGGCCACATCAAGTTCACCAAACCTGGCCTTGGATCAATTTACACCTCATCGACCGCCAGCGATCACCGCTCTGGGCTCAACGCTAAGGCTCGTCTTCGTCGTGCCGATCGAACTCAAACCCAACACACTCAGGAGGCAATCTAATGCCTATCCGTCATTGCATTGTTCATCTGATCGACAAAAAGCCAGACGGCACACCCGCTGTTCTCCACACACGCGACTCGGAACTGTCCGAATCAACCGCCATCGAGAACATGCTTGCCGACCTCAACGAGAGCTATAACGCCAAGCAAGGCAAGGCCTGGGGTTTCTTCCATGCCGAGTCTGGCGCGCACCCGTTCAGTGGCTGGTTGAAGGACTATTTTGACGGTCGCCAGGATTTCACAACGTTCAGCCACATCGCGGTAGAACACTTGCAGAAGCTGATGGAGGAATCCAGCCTCTCCACCGGCGGCCACGTGCTGTTTGCCCATTACCAACAAGGCATGACCGATTACCTGGCCATCGCCCTGCTTCACCACAGTGAAGGGGTGGTTGTGACCAACGAGCAGGATGTGACCACGTCGCACCACCTGGACCTTAGCCAATTGCACCTGGCGGCGCGTATTAACGTCTCCGAGTGGCAGAACAACAAACAGTCCAAGCAGTACATCTCCTACATCCAGGGCAAGAGCGGCAAGAAGGTCTCGGAGTACTTTCGCGACTTTATCGGATGCCTGGAAGGCGTCGACGGCCCAGGCGAAACCCGCACCTTGCTCAAGGCCTTCAGCGACTTCGTCGAAAGCGAAGACCTTCCGGACGAATCCGCACGCGAGAAAACCAAGACCTTGGTGGACTACGCAACCAGCCAGGCCAAGCTCGGCGAACCCATGGGGCTGGAAGAGCTGTCGGGTCTGATCGATGAAGATCGACCCAAAGCGTTCTACGACCACATCCGCAACAAGGACTACGGCCTGTCGCCGGAAATCCCGGCGGATAAACGCACCCTCAACCAATTCCGTCGTTTCACCGGCCGTGCCGAAGGCTTGTCCATCAGCTTTGAAGCGCACCTGCTGGGCGACAAGATCGAGTACGACGAGGCGTCAAGCACGTTAACCATCAAAGGCTTGCCTACTCAACTCAGTGACCAACTGAAACGTCGTTAAACACAAATCCAGCCCCCAGACATCGGAGCACGCTATGAGTGATCAACCAAAACGTCAGCTTGAAGAAAAATTTGTTGTCCGCCTCCCCGATGGGATGCGCGAGCGAATCGCGTTGCAAGCACGCGACAACGCCCGATCGATGAACTCAGAAATTATCTATCGATTGGAAACGACAGCCAGGCTTGAAGCTGAACTAGATCGAGCACTAAAAACAATTGATCTGCTGTTGGCTGTAGCGCCGGCTGTTGAACAGCCTGGAGCAAGAGCATGAAACCGTCGTTGGCCCAGACCATGAAAGAAAAACTGCTGCAGCCCGCGTTTGAATCAAAGTCGTCTGTTGCAGAGCGCATGAGCGACCCAATTGTCGATACGCCGATGCTGTTGTCGCTGGATGAAACACTACCCTATGACGAAAACCCACGGACGACTCGTAACCCCAAGTATGACGACATCAAAGAGTCGATCCGGCATCGAGGTCTCGACACTCCGCCTCCCGTCACCCGCAAGCCTGGCGAGGAAAAGTTTCGGATCAGGAACGGCGGCAATACGCGCTTGGCGATTCTTAATGAGCTGTACCGTGAAACCGGTGACGAGAAATTCTTTAAGTTTCACTGCCTATTCCGCCCTTGGGACGCAGTTCGTGGCGAAATTATCTCGCTTACTGGGCACCTTGCCGAAAACGATCTGCAAGGCCAGCTTCTATTTATTGAGCGGGCTATAGGGGTTGATAAAGCCAAGGCCTTGTATGAGGAAGAGGCTGGGGAGTCGATCTCACTGCGCGAGCTTTCCCGGAGACTTTCATCAGATGGATACCCAGTATCTGCATCTCATCTGAGTCGTATGAATGACACCATCCGTTACTTGCTGCCAGCAATTCCCGCAGCACTCTATTCTGGACTTGGGGCAGATCGAATCATAAAGCTGCTGTCTTTGCGCAAGACAGCCCTTCAGTGCTGGGAGCGCAATTACGTTGTACAAGAACAACACCTTGAGTTTGATACCGTCTTCCAAGATGTCCTGTCTCAATTTGAAGGCGACGCAGACGAGTTTTTATTCCAGCGGTTCCAAGACGAACTCATTGACCAACTTAGAAAACCGTTGAATCTCGGTTACGAAAAAATACTGCTGGAGATCACTCAGAACCAAGACCAACTGCGCCGTTCAACACCAATAATGGAGTTACCCCATCCCTCTATCTCGCAACTTGAGGGTCTGCAGCAATCTAACGGTACAAACAACGGTATTGAAACGAATCATAATCTGCCACAACTGCCTACAACTCATGTGGTGAAGGACACGCAAAAAACAACCACGACCTCAACGGCGCCCCCGTCATCACCAGCGGGCCAGCAGCAACTGAACCCTCCTCCGTCAGAACACCTGAGTCCGCAGGAACGACAAGCGCGTATTGATGGGCATATCGCGAGCCCAGTCAAAACGTCTCCAAGGGTCGACAAGATGAAACGGGAGGTAGCAGCGCTGGACGGCGAAGTCCTGCCCGACTTCGCGGCCAATGCCTTGGTGGCCATCCCCGTTCAGGCCGGTGGCCTGAATCCTATTTCAGACCTCTGGTACATCGAGCGCGAGATAGATAACACCATCACGCTGCGTCAGCACATTGCTCAATTGGCACGCGAAGTGGCCAGCTCTGTGAAGGCGCCAGGACAATTCCTGGATATCGACGGCGGTATCGGCTTCAGCTACCGGCACACAGATGATGAAGCTGAAGTCACTGCCACAGCCTTGCATACCTTGACGTTACTCCAGTCCTTGAGCGGCTCTATAGCCATCGCACTGAAAATGATTCAGCAGCAGCCCGATATTCACGCAGACGCCCTAACTGATTTCGAGTTTGCCGCTGGGTTAGGGCAAATCCTATTAGGCCAGCCTCATGCAGAAGATCAGTTACCAGAGAATGAAGGTCGGCTTAGCGACGGCGCACTGGTGAAGCTGTTTCGCATCATTCGGCTTGCAAGGCGCTTGATTGATTTGGAAGTCAAGTTAGTCGCAGACAGTGGTTCGAGTTCAACTACCTGACGCGGAACAACTACAAACGGGAGTCGTCATGTCCAAGACACCAATAAATGAAGCCATCCTATCTCAGGTACTTCATCACATGCGCAACGGCCAACTGAGGCGGTGCATCGAGATGGGCCTGGAGCCAGAGATATTGGCCCAGCTCCAACAACCCTCAGTGCTGAGTTTATTACTCAACACACCCGTGACCTGGTGCAACGTCACGATTGATGGGGAGATGGTAAAAAAACTTCTCACAGGCGCGCAGCGCTCTGACGAAGAGGTGCGCATGATCGAGCGCGCCCTACGACTTGGAGCAACCACTCAGATGTTGCAACAGTTCTTTGGACTATCCCCGCAGGATGTAGCCCTTCAACGCCTAATTATTGGAGTAACGGCACGTCGCGGACGGTGGAGAGAATTCAGTGAGGAGGTGGATGCTCAACTTTGGTATCGATGGACACACCTGATGCAAGAAAATCAGGTTGAGCTCGACGATAGCCTAGCGCTGCTTGACATCGCCATGCTGGTGGCAGAGGAACTCAATACGCCGCAAGATACTAGTGCCGATGAAACTGTAGAAAACCTCAGTCTCGCCATCATTTGGCATCGCGTTCAATCCTGGATAAAGGACGGGCTTTACCCCCCTACCACTAACGGTGTCCCGAGAAGGTTACCGCTAGAAACTTCACAACGTCGATCCCCGCCGACTGTGACATCGGCAGAAGGTGACCCTGTGCGATGAAGTTGTCACAACTTCCATTTTCGACGCTTTTAGACTCGGCTTCCGGTCACCTTGAGGCTCACTTGCGTCAGAAAAAAGAGACTGCGCCCCCTGGGTTTGAAGGGGCTTCGCCGTACTCTGGAATTATTTTCAGCGGAAATCCTCACGAGACGGTGCCTCGCCGACTGTTGCTGGATGATCGGCTGACGCCGCTTGAAAGAAACACCTGGCAAGTATTTCGCCTATTGATTAACGACGACGGCCTGACGGCGTTCCCCACCTATGAACAACTGCGGCCATATTTGGGTATGCAACCCGGAAGACCGGCTTCGCGTGAAACTGTGTCAAAAGCATTGGTCACTCTTCGCCTTACCCGATGGCTTAGCCTAGGACGCCGGGTACGCAATGACCTCAGTGGACAAGTGCAAGGCAACGTCTATTTGCTTCATGACGAACCGGTCACGCCGGCTGAGGCTTTAGAGTTCGACAATGACTATCTGCAGCTCCTCAAGCAGTCTATGGAACACCAGACCAAGGTAATCCGCGAGGTTGCACAAATCGCCTGGAAGGAATTCGCCGCAGATCCAGATGTTGGCCAGCGTTTACCAAGCCGTCTGGATATCATCGAAACGCGCTTGAACAACCAAGCTTGGGTGAAAACACAGACCCTCAGTGCTCTAACTGAGCCTGAGTTCGGCATCCGAACTCAGCAGAACATAGCACTGTCGTCACTGAGTTCGGATGCCGAACTCAGTAAAAAAGGAGACAAGCGCATCGCTTTAGAGCCGAGTTCGGATGCCGAACTCAGCCGTAAATCACTGGGTTCGGACTTAGTTCGGCATCCGAACTCATATAGTACGTATACAGATACAAACAATGATGTTTGTAAAAGCTCTGTACATGTACCGCCCGTGCCCGACGACGCGACTGCCGATTTGCTCAATGCATTGCACCGTCTGCCGATTGAACAAAAACAGAATGCAATCTTGGCACTGCAGAAGGTTCCGATCGAGCTGAAACCAATTCTCATAAAGCAATGGGTACACCGCTGTGACTCGGGAGGGATACGAAATCCACTGGGTTACTTGATGACACTCGTCGGTATGGCTGTCCGTGGTGACTTCAATAGCCAATGGGATCCAGCTGACAAGGCAAGATCGGACTCTGCACCTCAGAACACTTTTAGTCCGCCCCTCGTCGCAGGGCAACCGGAGAAAACGGTAGCTCTTACCCGCAGCCCTGAGTCGATCCAAACCGCGAATCAAACACTCAGCGGGATGTTGCATCTGCTAAAACCTCATCGGGGATCACACCCATGAAGCTCGGTGGTGGCAATCACGCAAGTGGTGTGGGCCGCAACACCCAGCCAGGACCCGCCATCGGTGCCGGCAGCCACGCAAGTGGTGCGGCCCGCACCACCTGGACA
>NZ_JAMOIE010000083.1 GCF_024448935.1 Stutzerimonas stutzeri | reverse complement strand
GCATGGGCGTCATGCTTCTGCCCGACTTCTCCAGGCGGCATCATCCGAGCAATTCCTTCAGCGTCTCCAGCGTATCGGCTTCATCCACCGGCTTGTCGAGACGCCAACGCAGCATCCGCGGGAAGCGCACGGCGATGCCGCTTTTGTGCCGGCTGCTGGCGGCGATGCCCTCAAAGCCCAGCTCGAACACCAGCGTTGGCGTCACGCTGCGCACGGGGCCGAACTTCTCCACGGTGGTTTTGCGCACGATGGCGTCGACCTTGCGCATTTCTTCGTCGGTCAGCCCGGAGTAGGCCTTGGCGAAAGGCACCAGCTTGCGCTCGGGATCGCCCGGCTCGCCGTCCCAGACGGCAAAGGTGTAGTCGGTATACAGACTGGCGCGTCGCCCGTGCCCGCGTTGGGCGTAGATCAGCACGGCATCGACGGAATACGGATCAATCTTCCATTTCCACCAGACGCCGACGTCCTTGGTCCGGCCAACGCCGTACTGCGCGGCGCGGGCCTTGATCATCATGCCCTCGACGCCGCGCTCACGGGACGCCTCGCGCTGGCGCGCCAGACCGGTCCAGTCACGGCCGGTCACCAGCGGCGACAGCATCAGCCGTGGATTGGGGCATTGCGCGACGACGGCTTCGAGCTGTTGCCGACGTTCGTGGTGCGCTCGCTGCCTCCAGTCGTCACCCTGCCATTCCAGCAGGTCGTAGGCGAGCACCACGACGGGCGCGTCCTGCAGCACTTTCGCGGTGAGGTTCTTGCGGCCGATGCGTTGTTGCAGCAGGGCGAAGGGCTGCACGCCGAAGCGCTCGGTTGTGTCGGCAGCATTGCTTTCTGGCTGCTCGAAGAGTTCAGTCGCAGGTTCCCCGGGCGCATGCTTCCAGACCAGGATCTCGCCGTCGATCACCGTGCCGTCCGGCAAGCAGCCGGCCAGTTCGCAGAGCTCCGGGAAGCGCTCGCTGACCAGTTCTTCGCCACGCGACCAGACCCAGATCTGCCCGTCGCGCTTGACCAGCTGCGCACGGATGCCGTCCCACTTCCATTCGATGAACCAGTTCTCCGGCGCACCGAGCAGCATGTCGAACTCCTCGACCGGCGCCTGCAACGAGTGGGCGAGAAAGAACGGGTAGGGCTGGCCGCCGCGCTGGGCGTGCTCATGCTCGGACTCCTCGGCGATCAGGGCACGGTAGCCTTCGGCGCTGGGGCGATGGGACAGGTCGGTGTAGCCCACCAGCCGTTGCGCGACGCGTTTGGGATCGAGCTCGCCCAGCGAGGCCAGCGCGCGGGTGACCAGCAGTTTCGACACGCCGACGCGAAAGGCGCCGGTGATCAGCTTGATGCAGACCATCAGGCTCAGCCGATCCAGCTGTGCCCATAGCGCCGGCAGGCGTTCGGTCAGCTCTTCCGGTGGCAGGCCGCGCAGCGGCAGCAGCTTGTCCTGCATCCACACGGCCAGCCCGTCCCCGGAGCTGTGTTCGGCCTCGGGCATCAACAGCGAGATGGTCTCGGCCATGTCGCCGACGGCCTGGTAGCTTTCCTCGAACAGCCATTCCGGCAAGCCCGAGGCCTGCATGGCGGTTTCGCGCAGCACGCGGGTCGGGACCAGCTGCCGCGGCCGCCCGCCGGCCAGAAAGTAGACCGCCCAGGCGGCGTCGGCCGGATCGGCACCACGAAAATAGTCGCGCATCGCGGCGAGCTTGGCGTTGCTCGAGGTGGTGGCGTCAAGGCGGCTGTAGAGGGTGGCAAAGGCTTTCATTTCGGCCCGCCTTCAGCGGCGGAGGCGGCCTCTTTGCGAGCAAGCGCGCGGCTGCAAGGGTGGTGACGAAGCTCAGTATTGATGCTCTTTGGTAGGAGCCAGCTTGCTGGCGATCCGTGACGACGCAAGGGTTCCGGTTCGTGAGCAGCCTCGCGCCTGCAAGGGTGGTTGCATCGAATCTCACGACCGATGTTCGGCGGTCGGGCAGCTAAGGCATGACTGCGGGTCATTCGGCCTCCTGGGACGTGGCGTCATCCTCGTCACCGTATTCGGTCTCGAAGGCCTGGGCATCGAGCCCGCGCATCTCGCGCAGGTAGCGCACCAGGACTGCAACGGAACCGTGGGTCACCATCACCCGTTCGGCGCCGGTCTGCTCGATGGCCCAGAGCAGGCCCGGCCAGTCGGCATGGTCGGAGAGCACGAAGCCGCGGTCGACGCCGCGCCGGCGACGGGTGCCGCGCAGCATCATCCAGCCACTGGCGAAGGCGTCGGCGTAGTCGCCGAAACGGCGCATCCAGGTGCTGCCGCCAGCGGAGGGCGGGGCGAGGATGATGGCGTGCTTCAGGCGCGGGTCACCTTTCGTCAGGTCGCCGGCATAGACGGTTGGGGGCAGATAGATGCCGCCTTCGCGGTAGACCTTGTTCAGCGGCTCGACGGCGCCGTGGACGACGATGGTGCCGATGCGCTCGTCCAGCCCGTGCAGGATGCGCTGTGCCTTGCCGAAGGCGTAGCAGAACAGCACGCTGGCGCGCCCGGCCGCCGCGTTGGCGCGCCACCAGTCGTTGATCTCGCGGAATATCTCGGCCTGGGAGGGCCATTTGTAAATCGGCAGGCCAAAGGTCGATTCGGTGATAAAGGTGTGGCAGCGCACCGGCTCGAAGGGTGCGCAAGTGCCGTCCGGCTCCACCTTGTAGTCGCCCGAGGCGACCCAGACTTCGCCCCTGTATTCCAGTCGCACCTGGGCGGAACCGAGCACATGGCCGGCGGGATGGAAGCTGAGCTTTACGCCGTGATGCTCGATGGATTCGCCGTAGCCCAGCGTCTGCAGTGGCATGTCGGCGGCGATCCGCGAGCGCAGGATGCCTTCGCTGTCGCGGGAGGCCAGGTAATGGCCCATGCCCCAGCGCGCATGGTCGCCGTGGGCGTGGGTGATGACGGCGCGTTCCACCGGCCGCCAGGGGTCGATGTAGAAATCACCAGGCGGGCAATACAGGCCTTCGCTGCGGGCAACGACAAGATCCATGAATACAGGCTCTTTGCGGGCTTGTAGGTTTGGAGCGCGGGTCGGTGTTGGGAGTTCGCCTGCAAGGTCGCGTCGGTGGGCTGAAGCCCACCCTACAGGGCCGGGAGGTCGCTTCTGGTCAGGTGGGTGGAGTAAAAGCCATCCTGCTGGGCGGGGATCAGTCCACCAACTTCAGATGAGAGGTGTCTGGTACAGGCGCATCGCTGGCGCGGCGCCGTTCGCCCATGTCGCTGCCCACCGGTGCCAGGCTGAACTGTGACAAGTCGACAGCAGGCGGCTGCACGGGGGTGCGGGCGTCCTGAAGATCGACGCCGACCGGCGCGATGCCGAAGTCCGGCGCCTCGACGTCGACGAAGGCCGCCATGTATTCGTCGCGCGGGGCGACCTTCAACGGTTGTGGCGATGCTGCAGCGGCAGAAGCCTGCGGTGCCGGGACCGGGTCTTCCGACGGTGGCGGGGCGAGCTCGATTTCCTCGACTTCAACCGGCATCGGTCGCACGTCGGCGATGGCTCCCGCGCGGGCCATGGCCTGGCGATACTTCTCGACGCTGGCATGGTCGAGGTCCTGCTTGATCACGATCCGCCGACCGGAAAACAGCACGGCGATGCGCTGGGCGTCGGCCTGGAACAGGCGAGTCAGGTTGGCCTCGACCTGCTCCAGCTTTGCGCCCGGAGCGAGTGCGCCGGAAAACGATATTTCGTAGCGGCTCATGACAGAGGCCCCTTTGGCTGCCAAGGACAGGATGCGCTGATCATAGTGCCTGGTGCTGACGCTTGAAAGTCTGCGGGTTGGTTGTGCTGCGACGTGGTTGGCATGTCGAGTCCGGCAGCCCCGATGGTGATCTTCGACGGGCGACACAAAGGCTGTCCCGTATCAGCCGCCTAAAGCTTGGCTGGGTGATAATGCAACGCCCGTCGGCATTTTCTCTCCGTCCAGCCCAAGGATCGCGCACTCATGGTGGTATTCGAAATCAAGTCGCTCAGCCCGGAAACCTACCGGCAACAGACGCGACGCAGCACGCTGGTTGTCGCCGTGACCTTTGCAGTGCTGGCGATGGGGCTGGCGACCCTGGCCGTTGCGCTGTTCGGCGAGGCGGGTGCAGATAACCTGAGGTGGAACGTGGCAGGGGTCGTGGCCGGTTTGCTGCTGACCGCCGCATTGGTGCGCTTTGTCTATCTGCAGCAGTCCTGGATGGCTTGCGCTGCTTACGGCTGGAACCTCAAACGCAGCCTGATGAGTGTCACCAATGTCATGCACCATGTCACGGCGGGCGTGGCGGCGGATGATCCCGCGGCGATCAAGCTGCTGCGCTTCTATCACCTCGGGCTGACGCAGATGCATCAGCTCGATGGCAACAGCGCCTCGCTCAGTGAAGTGACAGGGGAAATCAATCAGCATCGCGACATGATGGAAGCGCGCGGGATGGAGATCGATCAGAACCGTCTGGATGACGCCTGGCTAGCCTCCGTGAAGCGTTTCCCCGCAGCAAGATAACCCGGTCTGACGAAGGGGTCCGATCCCGTCCATGCCAGCCGCGCTTGCCGATTTGGCTGAGGGATGGCGTACCCCTGGCGGCCTGCTCAAACGGACCGCTACGGTTCCTGGCAAGACGAACGGCGTGCCCCGCACGCCTGTAATTCCGAATGCCCACAGCGGCACGCCGTAATGGCTGTGCCGCCAGTGGGTAGCGCGGGTTGTAATCCATCGCAAAACACATCCTCGGCAACGCTTAACCCGGCCGTGCCGGAATCAGATGGTTTGTCCCATTAGCCTCTCAGGCTCAGGAATCTCCGCATAATGAAACGGCTGTTCATGCTCGGCCTGCTGGCCGGTCTTTCGCTGCAATCTATCGCCGCCGAACCTCATTCCCCTTTGCTGGATGACAAGCCGGCCTTTATCGCCAGCCTTATCGAACAGATGACGCTGGAAGAGAAAATCGGCCAGTTGCGGTTGATCAGCATCGGCGGCGATATGCCGCGCGAACGCATCCTCGACGAACTGAAAGCGGGCCATATTGGCGGCACCTTCAATACCGTCACCCGCCACGACAACCGACCGATGCAACAGGCTGCCCTGCGCAGCCGGATGAAGATCCCGATCTTCTTTGCCTATGACGTGGTGCATGGTCACCGGACGATCTTTCCCATCGGCCTGGGCCTGGCCTCCAGCTGGGATCTCGACACTATTGCCAGCAGCGGCCGCGTGCAGGCCATCGAAGCCAGTGCTGACGGCCTGGACATGACTTTCGCGCCTATGGTCGACATTTCCCGCGATCCGCGCTGGGGGCGGACATCCGAAGGCTTTGGCGAAGACCCGTATCTGGTGTCGGAAATCGCGCGCACCATGGTGCAGGCCTACCAGGGCCAATCGCCAGCCGCGGCGGACAGCGTGACCGCGAGCGTCAAGCATTTCGCCCTGTACGGTGCGGTCGAGGGCGGGCGTGACTACAACGTGGTGGATATGAGCCCGATGCGCATGCATCAGGACTACCTGCCGCCTTATCGCGCTGCTATCGACGCCGGGGCGGGCGGCGTGATGGTGGCGCTCAATTCGATCAACGGCGTGCCGGCCAGCGCCAATACCTGGCTACTGCAGGATCTGCTGCGGCGCGACTGGGGCTTTGACGGCGTCGCCCTCAGCGATCACGGCGCGATCAGCGAGCTGATGCGTCATGGCGTTGCCGAGGACGGCCGCGAGGCGGCAAAGCTGGCGATCAAGGCCGGCATCGACATGAGCATGGCCGACACCTTGTATCGCAAGGAGTTGCCGGGGCTGGTGGCGTCGGGTGAGGTCGGCATCGGTGAGATCGACACGGCCGTGCGCGAGGTGCTGGGCGCCAAGTACGACATGGGCCTGTTCCATGACCCGTTCCGACGCATCGGCTCGGCCAAAGACGATCCGGCAGATGTCAACGCGCAAAGCCGTTTGCATCGCGAGGCCGCCAGAGCCGTCGCGCGCGAATCGATCGTGCTGCTGGAAAACAAGGAGCAGACCTTGCCGCTGCAAAAACGCGGAACCATCGCGCTGGTGGGACCGCTGGCCGATTCGCCGGTCGACATGATGGGTAGCTGGTCCGCTGCCGGCGTCGCCAAACAGTCGGTGACCCTGCGCCAGGGCTTGCTCGACGCACTGGGCGACAGGGCGGATCTGCATCACGCCCGCGGCGCCAATATTACCGACGATCCGCACCTGGTCGAGTACCTGAACTTTCTCAACTGGGACAACTCTGAGGTGGTGCAAGACCCCCGCTCACCGGAAACAATGGTCGCCGAAGCGGTCGCAATTGCCAAACAGGCCGACGTGATCGTTGCCGCAGTGGGTGAATCGCGCGGCATGTCCCATGAAGCGTCGAGTCGCACCAGTTTGCAGATACCGAAAACCCAACAAGCACTTTTGAAAGCGCTCAAGAAGACCGGCAAGCCGCTGGTGCTGGTGCTGATGAATGGCCGTCCGCTGGACCTCAACTGGGCGAAGGCCAACGCCGATGCGGTTGTAGAAACCTGGTTCAGTGGTACCGAAGGGGGGACATGCCATTGCAGACGTGCTCTTTGGTGATCAGAATCCCGCCGGCAAGCTGCCGATCTCCTTTCCACGTTCGGTTGGGCAGATCCCCACCCATTACAACCACCTGCGCGTCGGTCGGCCCTATGTCGAGGGCAAGCCGGGCAACTACACCTCGCAGTACTTTGAGGTACCCAATGGACCGCTTTATCCCTTCGGCTATGGCCTGAGCTATACCGACTTCGAATTGTCCGAGGTGCGCTTGTCCAGCCCTAGCATGCCGCGTGGCGGTGGCCTGGAAGCAAGCGTGACGCTGAAGAACACCGGGTCGCGTGATGGTGCGACGGTCGTGCAGTTGTACGTTCGGGATGAGGTGGCGTCGGTGATCCGTCCGGTGAAGGAGCTCAAAGGGTTTCGCAAGGTTTTCCTCAAGGCCGGCGAGAAGCGGGAGGTCCGCTTCAAGCTCGAAGAAAAGGACCTGAAATTCGTTAACGCGCAACTCGAGCGGGTTGCCGAGCCCGGCGTGTTCGAGGTGCAGATCGGGTTGGATTCGGAACGGGTCAAGCGGGGGGCGTTCACCCTTCTATAATACATCGAGCTGACCGCCGGTCGCCTGGTCTCAGCCCTTTAGCGCCGGGCGTCAGACGACTGCATGCGATGTGAAACAGTCCGCTCCAGGTAGCTGGCCGGCACACATGCGGCGTGGGATGATTTGCCGCTTTGCTTGGCTTCGCAGTGAATCGTTTGCCGCTGCGCAAGATCAACAACAGCGAACCGGGCCGCAACGCGGTCAGCAGTAATCGTGCTAGCTCAGGAGGCGATGTGTCACGTACCTATCATTTCAAATCAGCGGCTCGCTCAGGTCGGGCACTGACGTTGAGTCTGTGTTTGGGTCTGTTTGCCTGCAGTAGCTGGGCATTCAGCCTCGATGATGTCGCGGCCAAGGCGGAAAAGCTGGCGGCCGAAGGCTATGCAGCGCCGAACAGCAATCTGCCGCCGGTGTTCCGCGACATGGCGTTCGCTGACTATCAGCAGCTGCGCTTCCGAAGTGACAAGGCGCTCTGGCATGACGCGCCGACACCTTTCGACGTGCGGTTCTACCATCAGGGCATGCATTTCAATGTGCCGGTGCGAATCAACGAGATCACCGCCCAAGGCATCGAGAAGGTGCGCTATAGCCCGGACATGTTCGAGTTCGGCAACGTTGAGATCGAACCTGCTGCACTGGAAAACCTTGGGTTTGCCGGTTTCAAAGTGCTTTATCCGCTGAACGAGCCGGATAAGGCCGATGAGCTGATGACGCTGCTCGGCGCCAGCTATTTCCGGGTAATCGGCAAGGATCAGGTATACGGCCTGTCTGCACGCGGTCTGGCTATCGATACAGCGCTGCCGAGCGGAGAGGAGTTTCCACGCTTTCGCGAATTCTGGATCGAACGCCCCGAAGCTGACCGTCGCAACCTGGTGATCTATGCGCTGCTTGACTCTCCGCGCGCTACCGGTGCTTATCGGATGGTGGTCACGCCGGGCAAGGACAGCACGGTCGATGTCAAAGCGCGGGTCTATCTGCGTGAGCCGGTGGAGAAGCTGGGCATCGCTGCGCTCACCAGCATGTATCTGTTCGGCGCCAACCAGCCAAGCGAACTGCTCAACTACCGGCCGCAGCTGCACGACTCCGAGGGGCTGGCGATTCATACCGGCGCTGACGAGTGGATCTGGCGGCCGCTGAACAATCCCAAACGGCTGGCTATCAGCAGCTACGCGGTCGAGAACCCGCGCGGTTTCGGGCTGCTCCAGCGCACCCGCGACTTCGGCCGCTACGAGGATCTGGACGACCGCTACGAGCTGCGGCCCAGCGGCTGGGTCGAGCCCAAGGGCGATTGGGGCAAGGGCCGCGTGGAACTGATCGAAATTCCTACGCCTGACGAAACCAATGACAACATCGTTGCCTTCTGGGTCCCGGAGCAGCGTCCGGAGCCCGGCGAGCCGCTGGATTTCGAGTACCGCCTGCACTTCACTATGGATGAACCTGCGCTGCATGATCCGAAACTTGCCTGGGTCAGCCAGACCCGTCTGTCTGCAGGCGATGTCAAACAGTCCAACCTGATTCGCCAGCCTGACGGCAGCACCGCGCTGATCGTGGATTTCATCGGCCCCAACCTGGCCGAGCTGCCTGCAGACGCGCCGGTCAGCACGCGGGTCAGCATTGGTGACAATGCCGAGCTGGTGGAAAACAACCTGCGGCATAACCCGGTGACCGATGGCTGGCGGCTGACCTTGCGTTTGAAGGTTCGAGATCCCAAACAACCGGTTGAACTAAGGGCAGCGCTGGTGGAGGGCGAGAAGACGCTTTCCGAAACCTGGAGCTACCAGATCCCGACCAATGAATAGTCCCGTGGACCCTTCGATTACCGGGCGCTACATCAGCCAACTGCCCCTAGATGATCCGCAGCGCCAAGCCCTGATCGAGAACATGGCTCAGGGCGATGGAGCGCTGGAGGATATCCATCGGGCATTGGGCCGGGCGGTGCCGACTGCCAGCGACGGCGAGCCGAGCGGAGGCGATTTGCTGGGCTCGGTCGCCGCTCGTCTGAAACTCGGCTGGGGCGAAACCCTGGAGCGAGCCAAGGCACTCACGCGCGACCATCAGGGGCGCGTCTGCATCGAGTCGACACCGCCCATCGTGCGCACGCGCATGGTGCCGGAGCCTTGGCATACCAACGTCTTACGACTCAGCTGGTGGCGCTTGCTACGCAAGAAGAACCGCACGGTGGCAATGCCTCCGGCTCAGTCCGTCGATCGTTCGGGCTGGCGCCGGGTGGCGGCGGTCCGGCGCGCTACACTGCTGGTGCTGATGCTGCTGCAGACGGTGATTGCCACCTGGCACATGAAATCGGTGCTGCCGTATCAGGGCTGGGCGCTGGTCGATCTGCAGGAGGTGTTCCAGCAGCCGCTGCAAGAATCGGCGCGGCAGATTCTTCCGTATGTTGTGCAAACCAGCATTCTGTTGCTGTTCGCCCTGTTGTTCTGCTGGGTGTCGGTGGGTTTCTGGACGGCGCTGGTGGGCTTCTTTCAGCTGCTCAAGGGCAATGACCGCTACAACATTTCGGCGACTACCCTTGGCGACGAGCCAATCCCGCGCGAGGCGCGCACGGCGCTGGTGATGCCGATTGCCAACGAGGATGTGCCGCGTGTATTCGCCGGGCTGCGCGCGACCTTCGAGTCGCTCAGGGCAACGGGGCAAATGGAGCACTTCGATATCTTCGTGCTCAGCGACAGCAATGATCCCGATACCTGTGTCGCCGAGCAGAAGGCCTGGCTGGAGGTCTGTCGCGAAGTCGATGGCTTCGGCCATATCTTCTACCGCCGTCGCCGCCGTCGGGTGAAGCGCAAGAGTGGCAACATCGATGACTTCTGCCGGCGCTGGGGCAGCAGCTACCGCTACATGGTGGTGCTCGATGCCGACAGCGTGATGAGCGGCGATTGCCTGACCAGTCTGGTGCGGCTGATGGAGGCCAACCCCGGCGCAGGCATCATCCAGACGGCGCCGAAGGCTTCGGGCATGGATACGCTATACGCGCGCATGCAGCAGTTCGCCACACGGGTCTACGGTCCGCTGTTCACGGCCGGGCTCAATTTCTGGCAGCTGGGCGAGTCGCACTACTGGGGCCACAACGCGATCATCCGGGTCAAACCGTTCATCGAGCACTGCGCCCTGGCGCCGTTGCCCGGCAAGGGCGCTTTCGCCGGAGATATCCTTTCCCATGACTTCGTCGAAGCGGCGCTGATGCGTCGCGCGGGGTGGGAGGTGTGGATCGCCTATGACCTACCGGGCAGCTACGAGGAGTTGCCGCCCAACCTGCTTGACGAACTCAAGCGCGACCGCCGCTGGTGCCACGGCAACCTGATGAATTTCCGGCTGTTTCTGGTCAAGGGCATGCACACGGTGCACCGCTTCGTGTTCCTGACCGGGGTGATGTCTTACCTGTCTGCGCCGCTGTGGTTCGTCTTCCTGGCGTTGTCGACGGGGCTGCTGGCGATTCACACGCTGATGGTGCCGAAATATTTCCTGCAGCCGAACCAGCTGTATCCCTTGTGGCCGCAATGGCACCCGCAGGAAGCCATCGCGCTGTTCACGGCGACCTTGACGCTGCTGTTCCTGCCGAAGCTGCTCAGCGTCTTGCTGATCTGTATTAAGGGCGCTCACGAGTACGGCGGGCGCACTCGTCTGTTGTTGTCGATGCTGCTGGAGAGCCTGTTCTCGATGCTCGCCGCGCCGGTGCGCATGTTGTTCCACACGGTATTCGTCAGCGCTGCGTTTCTCGGCTGGTCGGTGCAGTGGAATTCACCGCAGCGCGCCGATAACGCGACTCCTTGGAGCGAAGCCTTGCGCCGGCACGGCCCGCAAATGCTGCTGGGCGTGCTCTGGACGGCATTGGTGGGCTGGCTCGACCCTGCCTTCCTCTGGTGGCTGGCGCCGATCGTGGTTTCGCTGATCCTGTCGGCGCCTGTATCGGTGATCACCAGCCGTACCGGTCTCGGTCTGGCGGCGTTTCGCCATAAGCTGTTCCTGATCCCGGAGGAGTTCAAGCCGCCGCAGGAGCTGGCATCGACCGACCGCTATACGCGGGAGAACCAGGCCAATGCCCTGACGAAAGGCTTTATCGCAGCCGCTGTCGATCCCATCTGCAACGCGCTGGTGTGCGGGATGGCGCGGGCGCGGCATGCCAAGGTGGTGCCGAGTGCCGAGTTGCTGCGTGAGCAGCGCATGCAGCAGATCCTCGATGCAGGACCGAACGGTGCTGCCGAAGCGGCCCGCTGGCGCTTGCTGAACGATCCGGACGGTATGGCGCAACTGCACTCGCGGGTCTGGCAGGATCAGCGCTACCAGGCGTGGCACGACGCCTACCGCCAGCCTGCCTTCGGTAAGGTAGCCTCCGGCATCGAACCAGTTGCAGCGGCCTAGGGCTAAACCGAAGGGCCTCTGCAGCGTCTGATCGAGACGCGGCGGGCAGCCGATCAATGAGCGTGATCGCTGCCGTCGGCGTGACGGTGGATTTCAGGTTTGGGCTCCATCGCCGGATGATGGTCTTCAGCCGAGCGCATGTCGCCATGGTGGTCGGCGGCAGTACCGGGTGCACCGCTGGGCATGTGAGTCTCGCCGCCACCGCCACCGCCACCGCCGTGATGATGGCCACTGCTGGCTGCCACCAGCGTTCTATATTCCATGGCCGTTAGTGCTGGCAGCTGCTCGAGCACGGCGACCAGCTCCCAGATAGAGCCGTCGTCCATGCTCTTGCCCCAGGCGGGCATGCCGGTGGCCTGGATCCCGTGTTTGATCGTCCAGAAATCCTTGGCCGGGTCGCGCCTGCGGTTGGCGTCAGTCAGATTCGGCGGCGCAGGGCTGAGATTCTCACTCAGTTCGGTCGGCCCGAACCCCGGCGCGAGATGGCAGGCGACGCACATGGCCTCGTAGTTACCGGCACCCGAGCGAATCAGTTCAGCATCGCTCAGTTCTGGCACCTCTATGGCTTCGGCGCGAACCGCGACGGAACGTTGGCGAGCCGTCTCCAATAGCGCCCGGATCGGCCCGCTATGCGGAACGTCGGCCGCGACATTGACGACTCCGAAGTAGACCACGGCGGCAGCGGCCAGAATCAAGACCAATGCAGCCAGTAGCAATGTCGTCAGGATTTTGAACATCACCCATTACCTCAGAACCAGAATCGGATGCCCGCCACCAGGCGGGCCTCGCTTGTGTCTTCACCCTCGGCCCGCTGCAGGTCGGCGCTGTTGCCGTAAGCCCGGCTCCAGCTGACGCCCACGTAAGGTGCAAACTGTCGACTGATTTCATAGCGCAGCCGGAGCCCAATGCTGGCATCGCTGAGCCCGGAGCCGATGCCACGGGATTCGTCCGTGCGACCATGCAGGTTGATCTCTGCCGTGGGCCGAAGCACCCAGCGCTGAGTCAGCAACATGTCGTATTCGGCTTTCAAGCGGAGCGCTGACTGGCCGCCCTCACCAATAAACGCCGTGGCTTCGGTTTCCAGCCCGTACAGCGGCATTCCCTGCGCGCCGAATGCAGCCCAGGTTTGCGGCGAGCCGGGTTTGAAGTCCTGGCGAACACCAGCGACGGTTTCCCACCAGGGTCCGATGGCATGGCTCCAGAGCAGCTGCAGTTCGGCTTCTCCGGTATGCCCATTGGTCCGCTCGCCTTCCGAGCGGAAGGCCAGCCGATCGATGTCGCCGCCAGCCCAGCCGCTCAGATCCCAGGCCAGCGTGCTTCCGGCATCGGCGTCCTGCCATTCCAGCTCGTCGGCGACAAACATGAAATGGCGGCTGCCCTGATGCGCGCCGTGTTCGGGCAGGTCGGGAAAGGCCGCCTCGATGTCGGCGGGGCTAAGGGTTGGGACCGGAGGGCGTGTTGCCTCTCTTGGCGGGATACCCGTTGGCGGGGGATGCGGCATTGCATGCCCTGACTGATCCATCGCTCGATGGTCGATCATGCCCTGGTCCGGCTGCATGGGGTCCTGACCATGCTGTTCAGCGCGCACGGGGCCAGCCGATGAGTGACCGGCATGGCCCGAGTGGTTCATCGCGTCCTGCGCCTGGCTGGTGGCGGCAGTCAGGCAGAGCGCGCCGAAAAGCGCGAGTTTAATCGTCATGCCGGGGGCTCTTTTCGTCGCTCCCTTGGGCTGGCTGCGGGCGCTCGCCCATGCTGCCCTGGTCCATCTGCCCGGACCCCATGTGCTGCTCATGCATCTGCATCATCTGGTCGTGATCCATGCCCTCTTGGCCCATCCCCATCCCCTCATGGGGCATCATTCCGCCTTGTTGCGTCTGCGGGTGGCCGGCCTTGGGAGCGGATTGCTGCGGCGGGGCTCCTTCCGGATGGTGGCCGTCGTGCTCGGTCTGCGCCTGCAGCGCAGTAAAGGGCAAGGCCGTGAAAAAGCCGAAAGCAATCAGCGAGTTGCGGTTTAAAAAGCTCATGATGTTCTCCTTCATTCTTCGACCCGGACTTCGCGGAACATCCCGAGGTCCATGTGCATCAGCAGGTGGCAGTGATAGGCCCAGCGCCCCAGTGCGTCAGCCGTGACGCGATAGCTGCGTCTGGAGCCGGGTGGCATGTCGATGGTGTGCTTGCGCAGCTTGAAGTTGCCGTGCTCGTCCTCCAGGTCGCTCCACATTCCATGCAGGTGAATGGGGTGGTGCATCATGGAGTCGTTGACCAGCACGAAGCGCACCCGCTCGTCGTAGCTGAGACGGATCGGCTCGGATTTGGCGTACGGAATGCCGTCAAATGACCAGGCGAAGCGCTCCATGTGGCCGGTCAGGTGCAGCTCGATGGTGCGTGTCGGCTCGCGACCGTCCGGGTCGGGAAAGGTGCTGCGCAGGTCGGCGTAGGTCAGTACCCGGCGGCCGTTGTCGCGCAGGCCGATACCCGGATCATCCAGCTTTGGCACTGGCATCATCGTCTGCATGTCGACCAGCGGATTGCCGTTCTCGCTGGCAGGGTGCGTCTGCATCTGATTGCTGGCCATGGCGCTGCCACCATGGCCCATAGCCGAATGATCCATGCCGCCGATGCTCGACGGCTGCATCTGGCTGTGGTCCATCTGGCCCTGGGGTGGAGCTTCGTGCTGCATGGACGGCTGGGCCGCAGGCGCGCCGTGGTCGCCATGGCCCATGTCTTCCATGCTCAGCTCGGGACGCGCATCGAGCTCGGGCACCGGCGCGCTCAGACCCTGGCGAACGGCCAGCGTGCCGCGAGCGTAGCCGCTGCGATCCATCGACTGGGCGAAAAGCGTGTAGGCCGGCTGGCTGCCGTCCGGCGAGACGATGACGTCGACCGTTTCGGCCACCGCCAGGCGCAGTTCGTCGACCTCGACCGGCTCGACATGCTGGCCGTCCACCGCCACCACGGTGAGCTTCAGGCCAGGAATGCGAAAGTCGAAATAGGTCATCGCCGAGCCGTTGATCAGGCGCAGGCGAACCCGCTCGCCCGGCTCGAAAACGCCGGTCCAGTTGTCGTCCGGTGCTTGTCCGTTGAGCAAGTAGGTGTAGGTTTCGCCGCTGATGTCGGCGAGATCGGTGGGCGTCATCTTCATCTTCGCCCAGGCCCAGCGATTACTCATCGTCTCGCGCCAGCCCTGGTCCGCCACATCATCGATAAAGTCGCCCAAAGTCCGCCGGCCACGGTTGTAGTAGTCGGACTGCTTTTTCAGCTTGTCGAGTACGCGCGCCGGGCCTTCATCGGTCCAGTCGCTGAGCATCACCACGTAGTCGCGCGCATATTCGAAGGGTTCGGGCTCGAGCGGATCGATAACCAGTGGTCCGTAGACTCCAAGCTGTTCTTGGAAGGCCGAATGGCTGTGGTACCAGTAGGTGCCGCTCTGTTTGACGCGAAACCGGTACTCGTACATGCCGTTCGGCGCGATGCCGGCGAAGCTGAAGCCCGGCACGCCATCCATGTTGGCGGGCAGCAGGATGCCGTGCCAGTGGATCGAGGTGTCCTGCGGCAGGCGGTTACGCACCCGTAGCGTCACGGTGTCGCCTTCGCGCCAGCGCAGCAGCGGGCCCGGGATGCTCCCGTTGATGGCCATGGCAGTGCGTTCGCGGCCGCTGAAGTTCACGTCGAGCGAGTCGATGGTCAGGTCGAATTCGGTGCCCGCCAATATACCCTGGTCGTTCGACTGGCCGGGGCGTGCCACCGCCCATACGGGCTGGCGCCAAACCCCCAGCCCGGCGACAACGCCTCCGGCGGCCAGGCTTTTGACGAAGGTGCGGCGCGAGGATGTACTGCGCATGGAGATCCTGTTTGGTCAGCTCTGAGTGCAAATACGCCCGCCAATGCTGAGGCAGGCAAGCGAAGCGGTTCCGGCCAGATTCACTCTGCCGGGTAGTTTGCCAGGACCAGGTCAGTGCCCTCGGCGGTCAGGCCGATGACCTGATAGGCCTGGGCCGGCTGGCCATAATCCATGCCGGGCGAGCCAGCTGGCATGCCGGGCGCAGCGACACCAAGCAGGTCATCGCGCTGCTGCAGCTCACGGATCTGTGCGACGGGCACGTGACCTTCAACGAATTTGCCGTCGATCACGCCGGTGTGGCACGAGCCTAGCCGCGGGGCGACGCCCAGGCGCTGCTTGACGGCCGACATGTTGCTTTCTACGTGGTCGCGGACTTCGTAGCCATTGTCCTGCAGGTACTTGACCCAGTCCTTGCAGCAACCGCAGTTGGCGTCCCGGTGCACGTCGATCACATCGGCGGCATGGGCGCTGCCGGCCATTAACAGAGCGGCAATGATCGCCAGTTTGGGTTTGATGAAACGCATGACAGCTCTCCTGAACGAAAAATCAACGACAACCGCAGCCGCTGCCACAGCCTGTCTTGGGTGCGACGTCGGGGGTGGTCTGGCTCGCGAGCTGAGTGGGATAGCCGGCCTCGTCCAGCGCGGCAATCATCGCAGCATTGTCGGCGTCCCCGTCGACACGTACCCGTCCGCTTTGCAGATCGACCTCGACAGCATTGACTCCGCTAACGGTGTTCAATGCTTGAGTGACGTGTCGAACGCAGGCGCCGCACGTCATGCCTTGAACCTGGAGCTGGGTGAAATTCATGAGAAACCCTCCGTTGATGCCGGTCAGTCCGGCTGGGCTTGATCGTCAACCTTGCCATAATGGCAAGGTCAAGGTGCTACAACGAACGCTTTGTCTGGATACCAACATAGCCTGACGCGGCTTTCTGTAAGCTGAGCGGAAGATTACATTTCTGTCAGCTTGTGGTTCGTCAGCGGTGATACCGGCAGACTTGGGCGATGGAAAAGAGGACGAGCCGAATGAAGCTTCTGGTCGCTGAAGACGAACCGAAAACCGGGACCTATCTGCAACAGGGCCTCAGCGAGGCAGGATTCTCCGTGGACCGTGTCACCAGCGGCACCGACGCCTTGCAGCATGTGCTGAGCACGCCCTACGACCTGTTGATCCTGGACGTGATGATGCCGGGGCTGGACGGGTGGGAAGTGCTGCGTATGGTCCGTGCGGCAGGGCAGGAGGTGCCGGTGTTGTTTCTCACCGCGCGTGATCGCGTAGAGGACCGGGTCAAGGGGCTGGAACTGGGCGCTGATGACTACCTGATCAAACCCTTCGCCTTTTCCGAACTGCTGGCGCGGGTCCGCACGTTGCTGCGCAGGGGCAGTGCGGCTGCCTTGCAGACCCAGCTGAGCATTGCCGATCTGGAGGTGGATCTGCTCAAGCGCCGCGCTATCCGTGCCGGTCAGCGCATTGACCTGACCGCCAAGGAGTTCGCCCTGCTGGAGCTGCTGCTGCGTCGGCGCGGCGAAGTACTCCCCAAATCGCTGATCGCGTCGCAGGTCTGGGACATGAATTTCGACAGCGACACCAACGTCATCGAGGTGGCGATTCGCAGGCTTCGCGCCAAGATCGACGATGGTTTCGAGCCCAAGCTCATCCACACCGCGCGAGGCATGGGCTATATGCTCGACGAGCCGGACCCAAGCTGATGAAGCAGCTGTCGCTAACCGCCAGGCTGAGCCTGATGTTCATGTTGGCGGTCACCGGCGTACTCGGCGCGGCGGGCTTCTTCTTCTATCAGCTGAGTCAGCACCATTTCGACGAACTGGACCGGCACACGCTGGAAGACAAGCTCCGGGCCGGCCGCGAGCTGCTGAAAGGCATCGATGACCTGGCCCAATTCGACGCGCGGCGCCCGCAGCTGCAGGCCTTGCTCGGCGGCCATAGTGATCTGGTGGTAAGGATTGTCGACGCCAAGGACAGGTTGCTGTTCGCCGCGAGCAGTGCCACTGATTCGGCTAAAACGCAGGCGCACGGCTCCGTCGACGGCGAGGTGCAGCGTGAAACCCGGGTATGGCGCCGCCAAGCCGGTGTGGTCGAGGTGGCGGGGAAGCCGCTGAGCATCGAGTTGGCGCTCGATATCACCACACACAAGGTGTTCTTGCGCACCCTTGCGGGTTGGCTTTGTGGGGCGCTGGCGCTCTGTGGGCTGCTCAGTGGCGTGCTCGGCTGGTTGTTGGCGCGCAGCGGCCTGAAGCCGTTACGCGAGGTCACCCTGGTGGCGGCATCGGTGTCGGCGAAGTCGCTGACCGAGCGCATTCCTACCGAATCCACACCGGCCGAACTGCAGCAACTGGTGGTGGCCTTCAATGCGATGCTGGCGCGGTTGGAAGATGCCTTCGTGCGGCTGTCGAACTTCTCCGCCGACATCGCCCATGAGTTGCGCACGCCGCTGTCCAATCTGATGACGCACACCGAGGTGGTGCTGACCCGTGCACGCAGCCGCGAGGATTATCAGGAGAACCTCTACTCGAACCTGGAAGAACTGCGGCGCATGGCGCGGATGATCGACGACATGTTGTTCCTGGCGAAAGCCGATAATGGGTTGGTCGTTCCCGAACGGCAGTCGATCGAGCTGCATGGGCTGTGCGAGACGTTGCTGGATTTCTACCAGCTGACCGCCGACGAGCGCGGTATCCGCTTCGTGCTGTCGGGCGATGCGCGCATCCAGGGGGATCCCTCCATGCTGCGTCGTGCGCTGTCGAACCTGCTGTCCAATGCGTTGCGCTATACGCCCGACAGCGGCACGATCCGGCTGGATATCGTGGCGACCGACCAGGGTGTGGCGTTGAGCATCGGCAATCCCGGTGCGAGCATCCCGAAACAGCACTTGCCGCGACTGTTCGATCGTTTCTATCGCGTCGACCCGGCGCGGCGTGAGGGCAACCCGAACAACGCCGGACTGGGCCTGGCCATCACCCGCTCGATCATCGAAGCGCACCATGGCGAGATCCATTGCCGCAGCCGCGACGGCTGGACGTCGTTCGACATCCTGTTCCACCCCCGCGCCTGATCATGGCCGGTCGCGTTCGCTGGCTTTGGAACACTTTGTTAACGATGAACACGCCGGTGACCGATACCCTGCACTGGCCAACCCGGGCTGCACGTGTTTGCATCGGACTACCGCTTTACCTGCAAACTTGCCGGCTATCCTGCTCGGCAAACAGATGCGGCGGATGGAGGTGCCATGAACATCGAACGATGCGAAGAGCTGATCGACTGGACCAGTCAGGCCCATACCCGACTGTCCACCTGCATGACCGAGGGCGCAGAGGACCGCAGCGACTCGCTGGCCAAGATGCTGCTGGTCTATCTCGCGCAGCACGAGCAAGAGTTGACCCGTACGATTGCTCGGATCAAGGAACACGCCGACCCGCGCGCCCTCCAAGCCCGGCTGCCCGAGGCGCTAGAGGGCGAGATGCTTGGGCTGGACCTCGACAGTGAGGCCTATGCACAGATGGGCGTCGACGATCTCTCACGAGAAGTATTCGCCATTCACAACCGGATCATCAATCTGTATCGCTCGCTGGAAAAACGGCCTGGACTGGGCAAGGCGAGCGAGCTGCTCGGCGAGATGCTCCAGCTCGAGGAGCACGAGACCATGCGGCTGGCGCAACAGGTCAATCGCATGCACGAACTGTGATCGACACGCTCAGCTGAACGGGGTCAGACCACATAGCGCAGGATGGCCACGAAATGCAGCAGGCTGCCGCCGATGACAAACAGGTGCCAGATGCCGTGCCAGTGGCGGAAGCGCTGATCGTAGGCAAAGAAGACGATGCCCACCGTATAGAGCACGCCGCCGGCCACCAGCCAGCTGAAGCCGGCGGTGCCGAGCGCGGCGAGCAGTGGTTTGACCGCCACCAGCACAATCCAGCCCATGACCGCGTAGATGACGATCGACAGCACCCGCGCTTCCGACCGCGGTTTGATCTCCTGCAGCATGCCGATGACCGCCAGTGACCAGACGATCCCGAACAGCCACCAGCCCCAGCTGCCGCGCAGGGTGACCAGGCAGAAGGGTGTGTAACTGCCGGCGATCAACAGATAGATCGACAGGTGATCGAGCTTTTGCATCACCGCTTTGGCGCGGCCACGAACGCTGTGATAAAGCGTGGAGGTGCTGTACAGCAACACCAGGGTGAAACCGTAGATGGCGACGCTGACGATTTTCGCCAGGTCTCCATCCAGGGCCGCCAGGACCAGCAAGCAGACCGTTCCGATGAGCGCCAGCACACCACCGGTCAGGTGCGTCCAGGCGTTGAATCTTTCTCCGTGATACATCGTGTGCAGCCTTGAAAACGTTTCTTGTTCAGGCATTGCGTTGCCCAGTCGTGGCCACCGGCAAGGACGGCCTTGGCGTCGGCTACGCTCATCTTCTTCACCGCCTCCAGCAATAGCGCCTGAGCTTGCGGTACGGCCGCCTCGGCGGCCTTGTTCATGCCGGTTTCCAACTGTTCGACCTGGGCGCCCATGCGCATCATTTTCAGCATGCGCGAAGCCCTGCCGGTGGTGCCCGGCAGCTCGATGCGCAGCTCTGGCTCATTACTGAAACCGCCTGGTCGCCCGAGCTATTGTATTGCACCGCGACTTGGGTGCCCTGACTGAGCGCGTCTTTGAGTCCTTGCTGGCATCGCCCTGGCTGAGCTCGGATAGCGAAAGGGCGTAAGCGTCAGCGGATAGCAGCAGACCGACGGTAAGCGTAGTGGTGCGCACATGGGGAATCCTCTGTGATGATGCAGTGGGCAGGCTGCAGAACTTGGCGCGCCCGATGCGGTGTGCCAAACGGTGGCGGCAGCTTGTACCGACCATTTCCGTGACGCAAGCCTGGGTAGGGATCGGCCGGTATTGATCGTGACTGCGCTGAGGTGATGCACGACGCGCATTCGATTGCGGTCACGGTGGCATGATGTCGGTCTTGCTGATCTACGACTTCTGCAATGGCGACCAGACATTGCCGCGGGAACCGCCAAGCCCGCGTTAACGCAACTCCTGCAAGAGGGGATGAACCATGCTGAAAACACTCAAGGCGCTGTTCGATCGCAGCGAGGACAATAATTATACGCTGCCGGGCATTGAGGTGGCCGCGGCGGCGCTGCTGATCGAAGTCGGCCGTGCGGACTATGAAAGCGAGCCAGAGGAACAGAAAGCCATCATCGAAGCTATCCGCCAGAGCTCGGGGCTGGACGATACCGAACTCGCATCCCTGGTCGCCGCCGCTCAGGAATCGGCCGAGCGATCGACATCGCTGTATGAATTCACATCGTTGATCAATGCGCACTATTCGATGGCAGATAGAGTCGTGCTGATCGAGGCACTGTGGCGCGTCGCCGCCGCCGATGGTGACATCCACAAATACGAAGACCACCTGATCCGCCGTATCGCCGAGCTGCTGTATGTCCCGCATTCGGAATTCATTCGCACCAAGCTGAAGGTGCTCGGCAGCTGAGCGCTTGCTCGGGGCTTGGTGAAAGCTCATCGCGGCCTGTTCGCGCAGTGCGCGGGTCATTCCGGTGATGAGCCTGTTCCGTACATACGGCTGCGCCGTCGGGCCCATAGTGGAAACGCCGCCAGCGCGGCCGGACTCGTACCCGGTCGAGTTCTGTTCGATGGTCGAGCGTGCAACCAGCGCCTGATCCTCATTCAGCAAGCCGGCGCCACGGTTGCACAGGCGTAGGCTTGAAGCGTTCGCGCTGGAGCTTTCCAGCTCATGGCCGATGGTGTTGCCGCGCAACAGCATCCGGCGCTGAGGCGGGCGCTGAAATTCTTCAATTTCAATATCGGTCTGGTGCCGCTGATACTCACGCTCGGGATGTTGCTGCTGTGGTTCTGGCGCAGGCGTCGATCAGCAAGAGCGCGGTGAGCTGGCTGGCCCGGCGGTTTGCTTGTGTGGCGTGGTGAGCGCCCCGAGCTCCAGTCGGGCCGACGCTGACGCGCCGGCGAACGCCAGAAACGTACTTGTCATGGCCACTGCGGTATATTTGGCGCTGGCGTTGATTCTAAGAAGATCACGCCTGTCCGTTGATCCCCGAGCGGGAATAATAAGAATCGAGTTGGAGAAGTAGGATGGCTGAGCGCGAAACCGGAACCGTCAAGTGGTTCAACGATGCCAAGGGCTTTAACAGTTCATTTGAAATCTATATGAAGCTATTCTAATCTCTCCAATATGGAAAGATTCGTAGGTATAGGTGAGACCGCGCGGGCGCTGGGGGTTTCGATTACGACACTGCGGCGCTGGGAAGCGGCGGGCAAGCTGGAGGCCGAGCACACGGCGGGCGGCCATCGCCGCTACGACTTGGCGAAGCTGCGCCCGGAGATGTTCCGCACCGAGGACGAGGCGAATCGACGCACCATCGCCTACGCCCGCGTATCCAGCCACGATCAGAAGGACGATCTGGAGCGGCAGAAGCAAGTGCTTGAACTTTATTGCGCCCGCCAAGGCTGGACGTTCGAGGTCATCGCCGATCTCGGCTCCGGCATGAACTACCACAAGAAAGGCTTGAAGCGCTTGCTGGATGCCATTGTGGACGGTCAGATCGGGCGGTTGGTGATTACGCACAAAGACAGGCTGCTACGCTTCGGCGCGGAGCTTGTCTTTGCGATCTGTGAGGCCAAGAACGTCGAAGTGGTGATTCTCAATCAGGGTTCGCGAAGCGACGCCAGCCCTGCGCAGCAGGGTCAAGATGCGGACACGACGTTTGAAGAAGACCTGGCGGAGGATGTGCTGGAAATCATCACGGTCTTTTCCGCCCGGCTGTACGGCAGCCGCTCACGCAAGAACCAGAAACTGCTCGATGGCGTGAAGCAAGCCGTGGAGTCCTCGCAATGCTGATCGCCCACCGTATCGCGCTCAAACCCAACAACGTACAGGCGACGTACTTTGCCCGCGCGGCCGGTACGGCGCGCTTTGCCTATAACTGGGCACTGGCCGAATGGCAGCGCCAGTACGAAGCCTGGAAGCTCGACAACAGTCTGCCGAAGCCTTCGCAGATGGCGCTGCGCCGCCAGCTCAACGCGCTCAAGCGCGAGCAGTTTCCATGGATGCTGGAAGTGACCAAGAACGCGCCGCAGATGGCGATCATCCAACTGGGCGAGGCGTTCAAAAACTTCTTCGCGGGTCGCGCCCGCTATCCGAAGTTTCACAAGAAGGGCGTGCACGACCGCTTCACCCTCACCAACGATCAGTTCAGCGTCGCAGGCTCGCGCATCCGCATCCCGAATCTGGGTTGGGTGCGGATACGTGAGTCGTTGCGCTTTGCTGGCAAGATCCTGTCGGCCACGATCTCCCGTGTGGCTGATAGGTGGTTTGTCAGCCTCACCGTGGACACCGAAGATGATTCACACCTGCCCAAAGCCGAAAACCAAGGCGCGGTCGGCGTGGATTTGGGTGTTTCGGCACTGGCAACGCTCTCGACGGGGGAGCCGCCTGTTCCGGGACCGAAGGCACACAAAGCGTTGCTGAAACGCTTGCAGCGCTTGTCCCGGAGCTTGAGCCGCAAGCAGAAGGGCTCGGCCAATCGTCGCAAGGCCAAGGTCAAACTGGCGCGTCTGCACGCCCGGATAAGCAACATCCGGCAGGACGCCATGCACAAGCTCACAACCGATCTGACGCGGCGATTCCACACCATCGGCATCGAAGACCTGAACGTGCGCGGTATGGTGCAGAACCGGCACCTGTCGCGCGCCGTGTCCGACATGGGCTTCTTCGAGTTCCGGCGGCAGTTGGCGTACAAGGCCGCGATGC
>NZ_JAMOIE010000082.1 GCF_024448935.1 Stutzerimonas stutzeri | reverse complement strand
GGAGGTGGACAGCGAAGCCGGCAAGCACCTCCCAGGCAAGTGAATTGCGGCTCGTCCAGCCCTCAGCCTCAAGCGTCTTTTTTCGTCTTTTCAGCTTTTGATAAAGTGCTCGCGGTAATGGCGCAGCTCGGCAATCGACTCGCGAATGTCGTCCAGCGCCAGGTGCGCACCCCCTTTGTTGAAACCCGCCAGGACTTCAGGCGCCCAGCGCGCGGCCAATTCCTTGAGTGTCGAAACGTCCAGGTTGCGGTAGTGGAAGTAGGCTTCCAGGCGCGGCATGCGGCGGTAAAGAAAACGCCGATCCTGGCAGATGCTGTTACCGCAGATCGGCGACTTGCCCGCGGGCACCCACTGCTCGAGAAACGCCAGCGTCTGCGCCTCGGCCTCCTCGGTAGTGATCTGGCTGTCGCGCACCCGCTGAGTCAAGCCGGAACCGCCATGCTGGCGCGTATTCCACTCGTCCATGCCGGCGAGGATTTCAGCGCCCTGATGGATGGCGATGACCGGTCCTTCGGCCAGCACGTTGAGCTGACTGTCGGTAACGATGGTTGCCATTTCGATGATGACATCGTTGTCCGGATCCAGACCGGTCATTTCCAGATCGATCCAGATGAGGTTTTGCGGGTTCTGCATGCTGAGCTCCTTGGCTGTGGCGCGCAGTTTAGCCGCTCATTGGGCGGCCGTCAGGTCGCGCATCAGCCCCCGGGCCGCCAACTCAACAGGCGTGAACGCCGCCAGTCATCGATGGCCAGAGTTTTCCTGCGCCGCAACGCAGGCACCTCGAAGCTGTTCCTGAGCAACAGCGCATCCGAGGCTCATCTCGACCCGAGCCTTCTGCCACAACGCGGCCATGGGGCGGGCGAAAGACAGCAACAGACCGCCTCGTAATCGCCGACGGCTCGCGCCAGAGCCGCGCGAACGCACCCGGCAGTTGCGCTGGAACAGCCAGCACAGCAGCAATGACAGCAGTTGACTGAGCCGCGCCGGCAAGGCGAAATAACCAGTAAGTGAGGAGACAGGCATGGCGGCTCGCCGCGAGCGGTAGAGACTGGCTAGCCCACCGGCCGAAGCCCAGCAAAAACAGGCCCGCAGCCTGTATTCACCGGCATGCTAGACTCGCCGTCCTTTGATACTTGGGCACCCCCGCAATGGCCAAACGCCAACTCAACCGCCGACAAAGCTGGCGCATCGAGAAGATTCAGGCAGAACGCGCCTCACGCGCGGCGCGGCGCGAATCGCGCACCGTGGAAGAGCTCGAGGGCGGCGATCTCGGCCCGGAACAGACCGGCCTGGTCATCGCCCACTTCGGCGTGCAGGTTGAAGTCGAGGCTCAGGAAGGCGAGCACTGCGGTCAGGTCTTCCGCTGCCACCTGCGCGCCAATCTGCCAGCGCTGGTGACCGGCGATCGGGTGGTCTGGCGTCCAGGCAACCAGGGCATCGGCGTAATCGTTGCGCAACTGCCGCGCCAGTCCGAGCTCTGCCGACCGGACCCGCGCGGCCAGCTCAAGCCCGTGGCCGCCAACGTCGACCTGATCGTCATCGTTTTCGCCCCGTTGCCGGAGGCGCACGCCAATCTCATCGACCGCTACCTGATCGCCGCCGAACATGCCGGTATCACGCCGCTGTTGTTGCTGAACAAGGCAGACCTGATCGATGCCCGGAACCAGGGTGCGCTCAATGCCCTGCTGGCGGTCTACCGCACCCTGGGCTATCCCCTGATGGAGGTGTCGGCGCATGACGGCGCCGGCATGCAGGCGTTGCAAGCGCGCCTCGACGGGCACGTCAGCGTGTTCGTCGGCCAATCCGGGGTGGGCAAATCGTCGCTGGTGAACAGCCTGCTGCCTGGCGTCGACACCCGGGTGGGTGCGTTATCAGAGATGACCGGCAAAGGCACGCATACCACCACGACCGCGCGGCTGTTTCATTTCCCCGCCGGTGGCGAGCTCATCGACTCCCCGGGCATCCGTGAATTCGGCCTGGGCCACGTCAGCCGCCTGGATATCGAGGCCGGCTTCATCGAGTTCCAGGATCTGCTGGGTCACTGTCGCTTTCGCGACTGCAAGCACGACCGCGAGCCGGGCTGTGCTTTGCTCAAGGCGCTGGAGCAGGGGCAAATCCAGCCACAACGCATGGCCAGTTACCGACATATCATCAGCAGCCTGCCGGAGTAGGGGCAGCTTCAAGCTTCAAGCTTCAAGCTTCAAGCTTCAAGCTTCAAGCTTCAAGCTTCAAGCCAAGCGTAGGCCGGACGGCTTTTTCTTGCAGCTTGCGGCTGCTTTACCGGCCGCCAGGCTGGTCGAATTGCAGACCGCCGTCCTCGAAGATGTTCAGCCGCTGGCGCAACTGCGGTGCTTGCAGCGGTTCGGACGCATCTTGCGCTGGCGCCGATGCATCGTCTACAGGCGCTTGCTGCGGAGCCGCTGCGGCATCCGCCGCATCCGTTTGTTCGCCTTCGATGTCGCGCTGCGCTTTGCTGGTCAACACCAGAATATCGATGCGCCGATTGACCGGATTCAGCGGCTCCTCCCGAACAAACAAGGCCGAAGAGGCATAGCCCACTACCCGGGCAATCTGCCCCTCCGGATAGCCACCCGCAACCAGGGCGCGCCGAGCCGCATTGGCCCGCCCTGCCGACAACTCCCAGTTACCGAATTCGCCGTGCCCGGCATAGGGCTTGGCATCGGTGTGCCCGCTGATACTGATCTTGTTCGGCACCGCACGGATGGTATCGGCCATGGCCAGCAGAATATCCTCGAAGTGCGGCTGCAACTGGGCACTGCCGAGGGCAAACATGGGACGATTGGCCGCATCCATGATCTGAATGCGCAAGCCGTCCTGAGTGATCTCGAACAGGAGCTGGTCCTTGAAGCGGGTCAGCTCAGGATTTTCGTCAACCTTGTTTTGCAACTCTTGAAGCAGCAGGTCGAGACGTTCGCGCTCCAACTGCTCGGCGAAGGTTTCCGCCTGATCGGCATCCATCTTCGACTCGCTCTGCTGAACAGCCGGGTCGATCGTATCGTTCAAGCTGCGATCCGGCGACGGGGTGGGCGTACCGCCCAGGTCGATCACATGCGGACTGGCGCTTTCAGTGAAGCCGATGGGGTCCTGGAAATAGCCCGAAATTGCACGTTTCTGTTCGGGCGTGGCCGAGGACACCAGCCACATCACCAGAAAGAAGGCCATCATGGCGGTCGCAAAATCGGCGAAGGCAATCTTCCAGGCGCCACCGTGATGGCCGGCAGCCGTTTTCTTGATCCGCTTGACGATAATCGGTTGGTTGTTATCCACGCTCAGCTGCCACGCATGGCTTGTTCCAGCTCGGAGAAGCTCGGCCGATGCGCCGACAGCAACACCTTGCGACCAAATTCGACTGCCAGGGTCGGCGGCATACCCGATGCAGAAGCCACCAGGCTCGCCTTGATCCCTTCGTACAGGTTCAGCTCTTGCTTGGCATCATGCTCGAGCGCAGCCGCCAGCGGTCCGAAGAAGCCATATGAAGCCAGAATACCGAGAAAAGTGCCGACCAAAGCCGTGGCGACCTTCTCGCCGATCATGGCGTTGTCCGCGTCGGCGAGAATCGACATGGTGACCACGATACCCAATACCGCTGCCACGATACCCATGGCTGGAAGGCCGTCAGCAACGCGAGCCACCGCATGGGAAGGATGCTCCAGCTCCTCTTTCATGCTGGTCAGCTCCATGTCGAACAGCCCTTCCAGCTCGTGCGGAGCCATGTTAGCTGACGACATGATCCGCAGATAATCACAGACGAAGGCGGTCATCCGCTCGTCCTTCAGAATGGCCGGATACTTGCTGAATATGGGACTGGCTGCGGGCTCTTCGATGTCGGCCTCGATGGCCATCATGCCCTCACGGCGACTCTTGTTGAGGATCTCGTAGAGCATCCCCAGCACTTCCAGGTAGTACTTGTGAGTAAAGCGGTTGCCAAACATCTGCAGCGACTTGTTGAACACGATTCTGATCGTGCTGCCGGGGTTCGCCTGCAGGAAGCCACCAAGTGCGGCACCACCGATGATCACCACCTCGAACGGGTGGATCAGCGCGGCAATCTTGCCGCCGGAGAGGATGAAACCGCCCAGAACACTGACGATTACCACAATGATGCCGATTATTTTTGCCATAGGTAGGTACGTCTAAAATCCGGTCTCAGGGCGCCTGGAACAAGCCGTGCGACATCGTACGCTCACGATTGGAGTCAGGCGGAAGGGCAGAGGAAAAGAATTGTGCTGGTTATCGGGCCTTTTGCGCCAAACTAAAGGCCATCCCGATGAAACGCTAGCTCGGCGGCGCCATGACTACGACACCATTCCCTCGCACACTTGCCGCCTGGCTCAAGACGCTGGACGCCGTTGTCCTGCCGGCGGCTGCCGGTCCCTATGCGCGTGTTCAATGGGCACTGGGCGACAGCAGCTTATCCATGCACGAGATTTCGGACCTTATACAGGAAAGTCCGGTCCTTGCACTTAGCGTGATCCGCGAAGCCAACCGCAACGCCGCATCGACCAGCAAACCGGCCGAGAGCCTTGAGGTTGCGCTCAGCAGAATCGGCCTGAAGCGCGCCGAAGCCCTGTTCGCCAAGGTGCCCTCCGTTCAGCCAAACGCTATTCCGGCGCCATTACGGCAGCTGATGTTGATCAGTGGCCACGCCAGCCAGCAGGCTAACGGGTTGTTCGCTTCACGCCTGGCGCGGCTCTGGCAGGAGATCCACTGGAGCAGCCTGTTGTTTCTTTCACCGGCGTGGGCGCTGGTCGCCGCGCACCCGGAACTGTTGGAGACCTGGGAGCAGCGCGTACTGGTCAAACGCGAGCCCGCCCGCCAGGTCGAGCAGTCGTTGCTGGGCGTCTCGTTGCTGGAGCTCTGCATCGCCACCGCCGAACACTGGGGGCTGCCCGGCTGGATTGCCCAAGGCTACCGGCTCCTCAACCAGCACCGGCGCATGCTGATCAAGGCCCTGCACATCGCCCGCGATAACGAACATCCCGTGCACCAGCAACAGATGCTCGACGCCGACCCTACGCTGCGTCGCTGGCTCACCTTGCCAAGCAACACCATCGTGCTCGCAAACGGCCTGGCAGTTTCGGCGCATCACAGCTGGAGCGGCATCCACAGCCTGCGCTGGCAGCGGCTCGCTGGACTCTACCTGCAGGTGCCTCTCGCCGAACTGCAGCAGATGGCGCATCAACAAGCGGCTGCCAGTGCCCGCGCGGTCGGGCCGACCGATCTCTGGCATCCGGCCCAGGGCCTGCTCTGGCCGTGGGAAAGCACATTCCAGGCGGAAAAGGCCGCGACGTTGCCCGGCACCGAAACCCTGGCCCAATGGCGCGAGCATTGCCGCAAGCTGCTCAGCGACCCCTGCCCCTTCGACAATCTGCCCCAACTCACAGCCACGGCCTGCAAGGCACTGACGTGCTCGGGCATGCAGCGCGTACTGTTGCTGCTGGTAGACCGCACGCAACAGCGCCTGGTCAGTCAGCAGGCCGGCGGACTGCCAAACGAAGCAGCCCGGCTGATGCTCGAGCCCGAGCAAAGCCGGGTGTTGCGCAGATTGCTGGAAAAACCGGCGTTATTACGGCTCAAGCCGGATAACCTCGCCCAATTCACAGCGCTGTTGCCCGACGCATTGAAGGCACTGTTCCCCAGCCAACACGTCCTGTTGCGCTCCGTCGGCCTGGAAAACCGGGTGGTGCTGCTGCTGGTGGTCGATCAGAACAACACCGCTTTCAGTGAGACGGACGTGCAGGCCTTCACCAAGACGGTCCAGTGCATCGAGCGCGCCCTGGCGACGTTCAGCAAACGCGTCCGCTGATTTTTTCGCTAGACTGCTCCTTTTCTGTCCGTTCGAGGCCTGCCGTGTCCGCCTTTTCCTCCCTGCCGCTGGTCATCGAACCGGCCGATCTGGCCAAGCGTTTGACTGCTCCCGAGCTGATCCTGGTCGACTTGACCAGTGCTGCGCGCTACGCCGAGGGCCACCTGCCTGGCGCACGCTTCGTCGATCCCAAGCAGACTCAGCTCGGCCAGCCACCGGCGCCGGGGCAACTGCCCGGCAAACCTCAGCTGGAAGCACTGTTTGGCGCGCTGGGGCATCGTGCCGACGCTGTCTATGTGGTGTACGACGACGAAGGAGGCGGCTGGGCCGGCCGATTCATCTGGCTGCTTGATGTCATCGGCCACCCCCATTACCACTACCTGAACGGCGGGCTGCACGCCTGGCTGGCGGAACAGCGCCCCCTGTCGCAAGGCAGCCCTGTCGCGGCAGGCGGGCCGGTCGCCCTGCAACTGGACGACACGCCTAGCGCGACCCGCGAATACATCGAAAGCCGGCTCGGTGCCGCCGATCTGGTGATCTGGGATGCGCGCTCGCCGGAAGAGTATCGCGGCGAGAAAGTGCTCGCGGCGCGCGCCGGGCATATCCCCGGCGCAATCAACTTCGAGTGGACCGCAGCCATGGACCCGGCACGCGCCATGCGCATCCGCGAAGACATCGCTGAACGGCTGGAGGCGCTCGGCATCACCGCCGATAAGGAAATCATTACCCACTGCCAGACGCATCATCGCTCCGGCTTCACCTACCTGCTGGCCAAGGCATTGGGCTATCCGCGCGTCAAGGGATACCCCGGCTCATGGGGCGAATGGGGCAACCTGCCCGACACCCCGATCCAGCAATGAAAAGGTCATCCATGAAAGATCGCTTGTTCGTATTCAGCCAGTACCTGCTGCCGCATCATCTGATTTCACGCCTCGCCGGCTGTCTCGCCGAGTGCCGCCTGCCCTGGGTGAAGAACACCTTGATCAAGGCGTTCATTCGTCACTTTGGCGTGCCGATGCACGAAGCTCAGATCGAAGAGCCGACTGCTTTCGAACATTTCAATGCCTTCTTTACCCGCGCTTTGAAAGACGGCGCTCGCCCACTCGACACGACACCCGCTGCGGTCCTCAACCCCTGCGATGGCGCCATCAGCCAGCTCGGCAAGATCGAGCAAGGGCGGATCTTTCAAGCCAAGGGTCACAGCTACAGCGTGATGGAACTGCTCGGCGGCGATCACCAACGTGCCGCGCCCTTCATGGGTGGAGACTTCGCCACCCTGTACCTGTCGCCCAAGGACTACCACCGGGTGCACATGCCACTGGCGGGAACCCTGCGGGAGATGGTTTACGTACCGGGCCGCATCTTCTCGGTGAACACCGCCACCGCTGGGGGTGTCCCGGCGTTGTTCGCTCGCAATGAGCGGGTGGTCTGCCTGTTCGATACCGAACACGGGCCAATGGCCATGGTATTGGTCGGCGCAATGATCGTCGCCAGCATCGAGACCGTGTGGGCCGGACTGGTTACGCCGCCCAAGCGCACGCTCAAGACCTTTCACTACGACGAAGCAGCGCGGGCGCCCATTCGGCTGGAGAAAGGGGCGGAAATGGGCCGCTTCAAGCTCGGCTCCACCGTGATCCTGCTGTTTGGACCGGACCGGGTCAGCTGGGCCGAACAGCTGTCGGCGCTGACACCGGTCCGCATGGGCGAAGGGCTGGGCCAGGCGAAGCCGGAGGGTGACATCGTGGCACCGCCACCGGTCTCAGCTCAGCCCTGACAGCGCCAACGGTCGGCTGGTGCTGGCCAATTGCTCCGAGTTCGCTATGATTGGCCGCAATGATTGTATATTGATATCATGGCATCGCAGGCTTCTGCCCCACCACCGCCGTCAGTGGTACGGCTGCAGGCATGCCACGGAGTTTTATCGCTTGGATAACCAGAGCCAGCCATTGCTGTTGCGCGTGTCGACGCCGGATTGCCAGGCGTTATCCTTCTGCGAACCCAGCGTGCGCGGCGTCAGACGCTGGCTTTCCGGCCTGCCCAAGGCGAACCTTGGCGAGACCGCGCGACAGCTGTACCAGGCCATGCGCGAGCTCAATCAGCTGCGCACGACCGCGGCGAACCGATTGCAGCTGCTCGAGCTGCTGCGGCCAGAAATCCATTTCGTCTGCCGGGAACTGGAACGCTACTTCATCAATCAGCCTATCGTGCTCGGCGAACGTCCGCGCAAAGTCGCCAGCCTGTGCCAAGCACTGCACAACCACCTCGCCATTGGCTACAAATTGAGCTCCGCCGAGCTGGCAGCAGAGCCCGGCCGTGACCGCCTGCAATTGCTCACCATTGCCCTGCAGCGGGCGATCCGCAGCCTTTGCGCAATGCTCGTGCGCTCCACACAGCTCTACAGCCCGACGCCGAAAGGCCTCTGGCTGGAGCTGCATCAGCTGTACGCGATCGCCGCCGCCCAAGGCATACACCGCACCCTCGTACAGGACCGATTGTGCTATCAGGTCCCCGGTCTCAGTACGGAACAGAGCTACATCGTTGCGCTGATGCTGGGCAGCGCCCGCTGCAATCAGATGCGGCAGCAAGGTATCGGCCAACTCGCGCAACTGCTCGAACCCTGGAGCGCCTTGGTCCATCTCCAGGCTGGGCTGGAGCCGGCCAGCCTGTTCGGCGTATCCCCACGTATCGATGGCCCTCCGCGCTATCGCTCGATGTACCCGGCCAACCAACGCTCCGATCTGCTCGGCATCGACCCGCACGGTCTGGTCAAGGCCATCCAGTCGCACCTGCAGTTGCCAGCCACCGCGGATACCGCGCTCGCCATCCCCAAAGGGTTGAATCCGGACCTGTTGCAGCATCTGACCGCCGCCTGGGGTGGCATCTCCGAGCGCAGCTTCCAACGCGCCCCGACACAAGGGTCGATGACCCTGTGCATCGGCATGAGTGCATTGCATTACTATCTGGCAGGCCAGCGCCCGTTCGGCAGGCTGCTGAAACGCCCTGACGCGACTCGATCGGCTGTATTCAAGCTGAACAACGCCGCACCTGACGTCTGGTCCGTGGCGTTTGACGCCCAGGTCGCCGTAGAGGAGGAGCGACTTCCAGAAGAGGACCATATTGAGTTCGTTCGCCCGCTTACCGCACCGCCCGGCGTGATCGGGGAAGACGAGGCCGCACAACCCGAAGCCGATAACCCGTTTTCGACCTTCGAAGTGCAACGGGTCGACCAGAGCCCAGGCGGCTACTGCCTGTCCTGGCCGGGTGAGGTCCCGGCGCAACTCCAGGCAGGCGAGCTGCTCGGCCTGCAGGACGCCAGCAGCCAGGCCTGGAGCGTCGCAGTGGTGCGCTGGGTCCGTCAGGTCCGCGGCAGCGGGCCGCAGATGGGCGTTGAACTCATCGCGCCGCAGGCACAGCCTTGCGGGCTTCGCCTGCTGCGCAAGGCCGATCAGGGCAGCGAATACCTGCGCGCCCTGCTGCTGCCGGAAATCAGCGTGATCTCGCGTCCAGCTACGCTGATCGTCCCGCGTTTGCCCTTCCAGGAAGGCCAGAAGGTGCAGATCAACCAGAACGGCGACGAGCATCGCGCCAGGCTCGGTCGCCGGCAGGCGGGCACCAGCAGTTATAACCAGTTCGAGTTTCAGCTGGTGGGCCTCTTCGCCTCCGCCCGGGAGACGCCGATCACTGCGCGGGACACCCAGGCGACTTCACGGGGTGATGATTTTGACTCGCTCTGGAACACGCTGTAGATTGCCGGTCACCGTTTTTTAGCCTTCACGCCCCTCAACGGCGCGTTCCAAAGCTGCAGCCATGACCCCGCAAAAGAAAACCATCCGCCTGCTGATCCTCGAGGATTCGCAGAATGAAGCTGAGCGACTGGTCAGCCTGTTTCGTAACGCGGGCCAGGCAACGCGCGTTCATCGCCTGACCTCCAGCGAAGACCTGGCCGATGCACTGCAGCAGACCTGGGACCTTCTGATCAATGCGCCGTCCAGCGCCAACCTCGACCCTGGCGAAGCCATCAGTGCCATTCGCAAGCAAGCCAAGGATATTCCGGTCATCCAGCTTATCGAGGGCAACGACACCGATGCGATTACCGAGGCCCTCATCCTGGGCGCTCAGGGCGCACTGCCGCAGGGCGAGGACGAGTGGCTGATCCTGGTCGCGAGCAGGGAACTGGCAAACCTCGAGGAGCGACGTGCGCGCCGCTCCGCCGAACTGGCGCTACGCGAAGCCGAAAAGCGCTGCCAGCTGCTGCTGGAGAGTTCGGTGGATGCCATTGCCTATGTCCACCACGGCATGCATATCTACGCCAACCGGGCCTATCTGGAGCTGTTTGGCTACGCGGATGTGGAAGCGCTCGAAGGCATGCCAATGATTGACCTGATCACTTCCTGCGATCAGGGCGAGTTCAAAGGTTTTCTGAAGAACTATCAAGGCCTGCAGGGCAGCGCCGAACTGGTCTGCCACGGGATCCGCGCTGACGGCAGCAGCTTCAAGGCAAGCATGCACTTTTCGCCTGCCAGCTACGATGGCGAGCCGTGCATCCAGACCGTCATTCGCGCAGAAGGCGACAATGCCGAGCTGGAAAAGCTGCGCGAGATCAGCAGCCAGGATCTGCTGACCGGTCTTTACAACCGCAACCATTTCCTTGAGTCGCTGGACGCCGCGGTCGAGCGCGCGGTAAACGCCGGAAAGCGTTCGAGCCTCGCCTACATCCGCATCGATCGTTTCGCCAGCCTGCAAGCCGAGATCGGCCTGGGCGATTCGGATCGCTTGCTGGCCGAATTGGCGCAGCTGCTTCGCGCGCAGTTTACGGAGCCGGCCGAACTGGCACGTTTCGGTGACGATGCGTTCGCGGTACTCATGGCAGAGGCCACGCCAAAGCAACTCGAACAGCCCCTGACTGAGTTGCTACGCAAGGTCGAAGGGCATCTTTTCGATGTCGGTGGCCGCACCGTCCAGACCAGTCTGAGTATCGGGGTCGCGGCCCTCGACGAACAGACCGCGAAAGCTCGGGACGTGATTGACCGCGCCCACCGCTGCGCCGAAGAGCTGACCGATGGCAACGCCCTGAGAACCTACGATCCGGCCCGCGAACTCGCAGCCGCCGCCAGCCGCGGCAACGTGCTCGCCATGCTGCAACAGGCGCTGGAAAAGAACAGCTTCCGCCTGCTGTTCCAACCGATCATCAGTCTGCGCGGCGATAGCCACGAACACTACGAAGTGCTATTGCGCCTGCTCGACCCGGAGGGCGCCGAGGTACCACCGGGAGAGTTTCTCGATGCCGCTAAAGAGGCAGGACTGGCCACCAGGATCGATCGCTGGGTGCTGCTTAACTCGATCAAACTGCTCGCCGAACACCGCAGCAAGGGCCACAGCACGCGGCTGATGGTTCACCTGTCGGGGCCCAGTCTGCAGGACCCGTCACTTCTTGGCTGGCTCGGCGTCGCAGTCAAGGCTTCCCAGCTGCCGCCCGATTCGCTGGTTTTCCAACTTGACGAAAACGACGCCGTCACTTACCTGAGGCAGGCCAAGGCGCTCACCCAGGGGCTTGCCGGGCTCGGCTGCCGCGTCGCCCTGAACCAGTTCGGCTGCGTGCTGAATCCGTTCAATACACTCAAGCACCTCAACGCCGATTTCGTGAAGATCGATGGCTCCTATACCCAGGACCTGAGCCGTCAGGAGAATCAGGAAGCGCTCAAACAGCTCCTGGCCCAGCTCCACCAACAGGCCAGGCAGACCATCGTGCCCTTCGTGGACAGCGCCACCGTGCTGGCCACGCTCTGGCAGGCGGGTGTCGGCTATATCCAGGGGCAGTACCTGCAGGGCCCGAGCCAGTCGATGGATTACAGTTTTTCCTCCGACGAAGATTGATTCCCAGCCGCAGTGGCTCCATCGGTCGCTCGAATCGCCACGACGAAAAGACCCCGTCGACACCCGCCGCGTCCTCGCAGGACTTGATCTCTGTCAGCTCCGACCGCCAGGGTTGGACTACAGTGTTCCGACCTAGCCTGCGAGGAAAGTATCATGACCATGATGAGAGCCGCCGCGTTCGTCGAACCCGGTCGAATCGAGATTGTTGACAAACCTGTCCCCGATGTCGGCCCCAACGACGCACTGCTGCGTATCACCACCACGACCATCTGCGGCACCGATGTGCATATTCTCAAGGGCGAATATCCCGTCGCCACCGGCCTGACCATCGGCCACGAACCCGTGGGCGTGATAGAGAAGCTCGGCAGCAACGTACAGGGCTACCGGGAGGGCCAGCGCGTCATCGCCGGTGCGATCTGTCCAAACTTCTCCTCCTATGCCAGCCAGGACGGCCTGTCCTCTCAAGACGGCGGCTGTGCTTGCCACGGTTACAAGCCGATGGGCGGTTGGCGATTCGGCAATACCATCGACGGCGCCCAGGCCGAATACGTACTGGTCCCGGACGCTCAGGGCAACCTGGCGCCAGTCCCCGACGGGCTGACCGACGAGCAGGTGCTGATGTGCCCCGACATCATGTCCACCGGGTTCGCCGGTGCCGAAGCCGCCAGGATCAAGATCGGCGACATAGTGGCCATCTTCGCCCAGGGACCGATCGGTCTCTGCGCCACCGCCGGGGCACGCCTGCGGGGTGCCGGGATGATCATCGCCGTCGACGGGGTCGATGCACGCCTGGACATTGCCCGGCAAATGGGGGCTGACGTGACCTTGAATTTCAAGCAAACGGATGTAGTCGAGGAGATCCTCCGGCTCACCGGCGGCCGCGGCGTTGACGCCTCCATCGAAGCACTCGGGCAACAGTCCACCTTCGAAAGCGCCTTGCGCGTGCTCAAGCCTGGCGGCACCCTGTCTAGCCTGGGCGTGTATTCAGCCGACCTCAGCATTCCGCTTGGTGCCTTCCATGCCGGTCTCGGCGACCACAAGATCGTCACCTCGCTGTGTCCTGGCGGGAAGGAGCGGATGCGCCGGCTGCTCAACGTGGTGGCCTCGGGACGGGTGGACCTTGCCCCTTTGGTGACCCATCAATACGCCCTCGACGACATCGCCGGCGCCTATGAGCTGTTCGCCAATCAGCGCGACGGGGTGCTCAAAGTGGCGATAAAGCCCTAACCCAAGCCTTGGCTGGAAGCCAACGCCTCACCCGCTCGGCTTCCAGCCTGTTTATTCCGTTCCCTCACGGTCGCGGAAGCCCAGCAGGTAGAGAATCCCGTCCAGCCCCAGTGTCGAGATCGCCTGCTTGGCGGACTGTTTGACCAGTGGCTTGGCGCGAAAGGCGACACCCAACCCCGCCAACCCAAGCATCGGCAGGTCATTGGCGCCGTCGCCCACGGCAATGGTCTGCTCCAGCCGCAAGCCTTCCCGCTCAGCCAGCTCGCGGAGCAGGTCGGCCTTGCGCTGCGCGTCGACAATCGGTTCCTGAGCGACACCGGTGAGCTTGCCATCGACGATCTCCAGCTCGTTGGCATAGACGTAATCGATGCCCAGTCTGGCTTGCAGCTGTTTTGCAAAATAGCTGAAGCCGCCGGACAGGATGGCGGTCTTGTAGCCGAGGCGCTTGAGTTCGGCGAACAGCACCTCGGCGCCTTCGGTGAGCCTGAGCCGGGCGCCCACCTCGGCCAACGCGCGCTCCTCCAGGCCTTCGAGCAATGCCAGGCGCGCGCGGAAGCTGGCGCGAAAGTCCAGCTCGCCGCGCATTGCCCGTTCGGTGATCTGCGCAACCTGATCGCCAACGCCTGCCACCTTGGCCAACTCGTCGATGACTTCCGCCTCGATCAGCGTCGAGTCCATGTCGAACACCGCCAGCCGGCGATTGCGACGGAAAACCGAGTCACGCTGAAAAGCGATGTCGACGTTGAGCTCCTGCGCCACGCTGAGAAACTCAGCACGCAACGCTGCGGTATCGGCCGGCTCGCCACGAACCGAAAATTCGATGCAACCCTTGCCCAGCTCTTGCGGCATGTCCAGTGGCTGGCGACCCGAAAGACGGTCTATGTGGTCGATGTTCAGGCCGTACTTGGCGGTGATCGAGCTGACCCGCTGCAACTGCTCGGCAGTCACCTTACGGGTCAACAGGGTAACGATATGCCGGGGCTTGCCCTGCCCGGCCACCCACTGCTGGTAATCGGCCTCGGCGACAGGCGTGAAGCGCACCTGCTGGTCATGCTTGTAACCCATGAACAGCACATCCTTGAGTACAGAAGACGCCCGTTCGGTATCGGGTATTTCCACCAGAATGCCAAACGACAGGGTGTCGTGGATCACGGCCTGACCGATATCCAGGATATTCACACCCCCTTGAGCGAGTACGCCGGTGATGGCCGCGGTCAGCCCGGGGCGGTCTTGCCCGGTGATGTTAATCAGGACGATTTCGCGCAAGGCATGGCTCCTCTGCAAACAAGACCGGCATTCTATATCAGCACGACGGCCGCTGAGCGCTGCAGCGACGCAGCGGTGTCCAATCCTCATCTGCTTTGGCGCGCCTGCAATTCGTCTGCTTTGACCGAGCGACCTTTAGCCCCCACAGCGCTTTCCGTATACTGCGCGCCACTTTCCTAAAGAGTAGAGCCGCGCTCTGTGAACCGGCCCGCATCCGTCAAGCCCGACAATTTCTTCCTGCTGATCTATGGTGCATTACGCCAGCGTCGTGTTCCGCTGGTTCTGCGGGTAGCCAGCCACACGCTGCTGCTCGTCGCGCTGGCCCTGATCATCTACGCCTGGGTCATGGGCATGCAGTTCAAGCATGCGATGGAACAGCAGGCCGATGCCCTTGGCCAAAGCCTGATCACCCAGACGGCCGCCTCGGCGACCGATCTGCTGGTGGCCAACGACCTCCTCAGCCTCAATGTCCTGCTGAGCAACCTGGTGAACAACCCGCTGGTGGCGCACGCGGCGATCTACAGTGTCGACAACCGCGTGCTGGCGGAATCGGGTAGCCGCCCGCAGCGAAGTCTGTTGGGCGACGAGGAAGGCCTCTATTCCACCCCCATCAGTTTTCAGGAGGTGATCGCCGGACATCTGCGCATCAGCCTCGACATGCAGCAGTTCCAGCAACCCATGACCATCAGCCTGCAAAGCATGGGGTTGCTCAGTCTTATCCTGCTCGCGCTAACCCTGACGCTCAGCATGCGCCTGGGCCGGCAGCTGTCCCTACCCCTGCTGCAGTTGCGCCTGTGGTTGCGCGACCCCGATGACCCCGCACCCGGCACAGGCCGGCAAGATGAAATCGGTGAATTGGCGCGGCAGCTGCAGGCACGCCTGGTGCCGGAAAAGCCAGAGCCGGAAATCGAGCTGGACGACAGCATGGAGGAACTCTATTCGGCGCATTTCGAGGTGCCTGCGGCGGCTGCGGTCAAACAGTACGAGCGTTCCGATGTGGGTCTTCGGCACCCTCTCGGCGAATCGACCGAGAGCCTGGCCATCGATGATCACGCTAGCGGCGAGTCATTCGACGATGACTTCGATGACCACCCTCCGTTCGATGAGCCCAGGGCGCAGCCTGCGCCTGCCCAGGCTTCGGCCACGATCAGTCCCGCAGCCCCCGCCATCTCCGGCAAGAGTGCCGTGCTGGCGATCCAGCTTGGCGCCCAAGAGCGATTGCGCCGCCTGCCACGCGCGCGGCTTAGCGAGCTCCTGCAGCGCTATAGCGATTGCCTGCAGCAGGCCGCGACCCTGTATCAGGCCGAACTGCATACGCTCAACGATGGCAGCAGCCTGATGCTGTTTCACAGCCAGGACGATGAGCAGAACTACCTGACCCACGCGCTCTGCTGTGGCGAACTGATGCGCGCGCTTGGGCACGCCTTGCAGATCGAAGTGGCCGATAGCAGTGTCACGCTGCAGCTGCAGCTGCAGCTGGGATTGACCCAGGGAGAAGGACTGTACGACCTCAGCCAGGGCGACCTTCTCCTGAGCGAGCCCGCGCAAGCGGCGCTGGCCATGTCTCAACACAGCCGCAACCTGCTGTTGGTCGAACGAGGGATTGGCGAAGACAGCCTGATTCGCCAGCGCGCACGTATCCGTCCCATTGCCAGCCCAGAAGGCGCCTGCTGCGTCGAGCGACTGCTCGAGCCTTACCCGTCGCTATTGGAGCGTCAGCTCGCCCGCATGCATGAGAGCCGCGTCCGCTGACGCCAAGGTTCGGCTATAGAACGCTTCATTCGCGGGCATGGCCCGCTCCTACGGTGGAGGCGGGCCTTGTAGGAGCGGCCCATGGCCGCGAAATTGCCCCCGCTCCTACCACGGCGCAGCGCAGCGGCTGGTCGCACCGCTCATTGCCCAGGATTCAGGATAAGCCGTCAGAAGCGAAACACTTCCAGGTCGGTCCTGATCGGCTCCACCGCCGGGATTGCCGGAACGGCGGGCTTGCTCGGCGTTTTGTTGACGCCGTGTTTGGCGCGATCCTTGGCCACGATCAGGGTCTCAACCGCGCCCGCCAACATCTCGCCAAGCCGCTGCAGGAGCAGGCTTTGCGCCCGCACCTGATCGCTTGCGCTGCCTTGATGCTGCTCCTGCAACCGAACCAGACGGCTGCTCTTGCGCTTACCCTGCCCGTCCAGCAGGCGCCACTGCGCCTCCAGTACGGCAGGATGCTGAGGGCCGGAGTCCAGGCGGGTGATCTCGAGTTCGATCTGTACCTCAGGGGTGAAGCCCTTGCTGCCGGGGCTCAGCTCCAGGCTCTGGGTCTTCAAGCGCGAGGCCAACTGGCGCAACAGCAGCTGACTGATGTCGCCTTGTAGATTTCCAGCCCAGCGCGCCTGCTGGCCATCCGCGGCCAGGCTGCCGTCCGGCAGCCGCTGCAGCAAGGCATCATGTTGCAGGTAATCGGCCACCTTGACCGGCCCCAGCAGCACTGCTGCGCCATCCGCTGCTGGCGCTGGCATTTCCACGTTGCCGTTGTCGAGTCGATACATTGGCACAGGCTGGGTGACACAGCCGGCCAGGCTGGCACAGGCAAGTAGCAAAACAGTTGTGAAGCGTTGCACGGTCATCTCTACCTTTGCATTGGCTTGGGCGACGTCGCAAGGCGGCCACCTGTCCGCGCCGCTGCCATCGTTTACCGTCAGCCAGGGTGCTGATTGTCTTGGGCGGGCGACGTGGTCGGCAACGGCCGGCGGCGCATTTCAAATCGGAGAAGTCGGAAGGCCACTATCTTCCGCGAAACGCCCGGCAGAAGCCAGCCTCTACCACTTTCCGGCCAGGCAATTTACTCGACCAGCAGCGCGTCCACTCGCTGGAAGCCGCGCGGCAGCTTGTTGCCCCGCCGCCCGCGCTCGCCCTTGTAGTGTTCCAGATCATCGCGCTTCAGCGAAAGGGTACGCTTGCCCGCTTGCAAGACCAGCGTCGCCCCTTCCGGCAGCACGGCGAGATCCGCCAGATACTCCTCACGGCTGGCGACCCGATCACCCGGAATGCCGATGATCTTGTTGCCTTTGCCCTTGCCCAGCTGCGGCAGGTCGCGAACCGGGAACACCAGCAAACGCCCCTCGGTCGTGACGGCGGCCAGCCAATCCTGGTCGCGGCTTTTCAACGGCCTCGGCGCGACCACGCGCGCACCGGCCGGCAGCGACAACAGTGCCTTGCCGGCCTTGTTCTTGGCTTGCAGATCCTCACCCTTGACCACGAAACCATAGCCGGCATCCGAGGCGATCACGTACAGCGACTCGTCATCGGGCAACAGCACGCACTCGAAACCGGCACCGGGTGGCGGCGTCAGGCGGCCTGTCAACGGCTCGCCCTGGCCGCGCGCCGAGGGCAGCGAATGGGCCGCCAGCGAATAGCTGCGCCCGGTCGAGTCGATGAACACCGCGTACTGATTGGAACGGCCTGCGGCGGCGGCCTTGAAGCCGTCACCCGCCTTGTAGGACAGCCCGCTGGCGTCGATATCGTGGCCCTTGGCGCAGCGTGCCCACCCCTTCTCCGAGATCACCACGGTGACGGGTTCGGAGGGCAGCAGTTCATGTTCCGACAGCGCACGGGCTTCGGCTCGCGCAACAATGGGCGAGCGACGCTCATCGCCGTAGGTTTCGGCGTCGGCGATCAGCTCCTTGCGCACCAGCTTTTTCAGCTTGGCTTCGCTGCCGAGCAGTGCCAGCAGCTTCTCGCGCTCCCTGGCCAAGTCGTCCTGCTCGCCGCGGATCTTCATTTCCTCCAGCCGAGCCAACTGGCGCAGGCGGGTGTCGAGGATGTAATCGGCCTGCAGCTCGGACAGCTCGAAGCGCGCCATCAAGACCGGCTTGGGCTGATCCTCGGTGCGGATGATCTGGATCACCTCGTCGAGGTTGAGAAAGGCGACCAGCAGACCTTCCAACAGGTGCAAGCGCCGTTCGACCTTGTCCAGGCGGAACTGCAGGCGCCGGCGCACGGTGCCGATGCGATAGGTCAGCCACTCGCTGAGCAGCACCTTGAGATTTTTCACCTGCGGTCGGCCATCGAGCCCGATGACGTTGGTGTTGACCCGGTAGCTGGATTCAAGCTCGGTGGTGGCGAACAAATGCTGCATCAGCTCGTCGGCATCGACCCGATTGGAGCGCGGGATGATGACGATCCGGCACGGGTTCTCGTGATCCGATTCATCGCGCAGGTCGGCGACCATCGGCAGCTTCTTCGCCTGCATCTGTGCGGCAATCTGCTCCAGCACCTTGGAGCCGGACACCTGATGCGGCAGCGAGGTGACCACGACATCGCCGTCCTCGACGCGATAAACCGCTCGCATGCGCACCGAACCGCGGCCGGTTTCGTAAATTTTCAGCAGGTCGGCACGCGGCGTGATGATCTCCGCCTCGGTCGGGTAGTCCGGCCCCTGCACATGTTCGCAGAGCTCTTCGACGGTGGTCTTCGGATCATCCAGCAGACGCACGCAGGCGGCGGCCACTTCACGCAGGTTGTGCGGCGGCACGTCGGTGGCCATGCCCACGGCGATGCCGGTGGTGCCATTGAGCAGCAGATTGGGCAGGCGTGCCGGCAGTGTCGCAGGCTCGTTGAGGGTACCGTCGAAGTTCGGCACCCAATCCACCGTGCCCTGCCCCAACTCGGTGAGCAACACTTCCGAATAGCGCGACAGCCGTGCCTCGGTGTAACGCATGGCAGCGAAGGATTTCGGATCGTCCGGCGCGCCCCAGTTTCCCTGGCCATCGACCAGCGTGTAGCGATAGCTGAACGGCTGGGCCATCAGCACCATGGCCTCATAGCAGGCCGAGTCACCGTGAGGGTGGAACTTGCCGAGCACGTCGCCGACGGTACGCGCCGACTTCTTGTGCTTGGAATCGGCGTTCAGCCCCAGTTCACTCATGGCGTAGATGATGCGCCGCTGCACCGGTTTGAGGCCGTCGCCGATATGCGGCAGTGCGCGATCCATGATCACGTACATCGAATAATTCAGGTAGGCCTGCTCGGTGAAGTCGGCAAGGGAACGACGCTCCACGCCGTCCAGGCTCAGGTCGATAGTTTCGCTCATGGTCGATCCGTGGCGTGTTGGCGCAGCACCAGAGTGCCGGCGCGCTGGGTGAATTCGAGTTGTTTCAGGGCGCTCATGCCGAGCAATATCTGCTCACCGCCAAAGCCGGGCGCCACGATGGCACGTACGTTGTGCAGCCGGATGTCACCAAGGACCAGACTGTCCAGCACGGTGCGGTAACCGGTGGTCTGCCCATTGGCGGTCTGCAGCATCACCGGAGCACCGCGAGGCAGGCCGAGGCGGTCGCCCAGTTTGGCCGGAACGGCAACATCGGTGGCGCCGGTATCCAGCAGAAAGGTCACTGTCTCGCCATTGATTCGGCCATCGGCCACAAAATGCCCCTGCGGGTTGCTATCCAGGTGCACCTCGATCTGTTCGCCCTGGATGACCGACACCGGCTCGCGATTGGGGTTGAGACGGTTCTGCTCCCAATCAGAGAAAAACCGCGTGGCCAGCAACAACCCCGCCCCCCACGCCAGGACCAGCATGACGCGCCCGGCACGACGCCCGGCAGGCTGGCTCACTGCTTGGCACTCCAGCCACCCTTGGGCGCGGCAAAGCGCCAGACGACGGGACGCTTTTCGCCATCTGCACGGGTAAGCTCATTGTTGTCGATCCCGACCCATGCGCCTTGCGCATCGACCCAGAGCGCTTCGGCATTGCCATACGGGGTGTCGTAGCGGCGCGGTTCAGCCATCGCCGTGTCCGCGTAGGACCAGCATGCCTCACGCTCCCCGTTTTCCAACTTGCGGCGACAGATCTGATGCGCCACTGGCTCGAGCGTGAACAATTTATCGCCATAAAACGTGAGCCCGGAAAAACGCCGCGGCTGGGTGGCTTCATCCATCGCCGGCGGTGTTGAATCGCGTCCGCCGCCGACCATCAATACGCAGCCGCCGGTACAGTGCCAGCTGTTCTGCTTGCGATGGGTCACCATCAGACCTCGGCGACTGTGCTCTGCCGCCAGCCACAGCCGATCGGCGCCAGGATCGACCGCCACGCCTTCGAACATGGCGTTGAACTTGAGCAGCATTCCGCTGGCCCGCGCCTGACGCACCACCGCAACAGGCAAGCCGAGCCACTCGGCAGTGCCTGCCGGGCTGACCCGCAGCACCGCCGCATGCGCTTCGCTGACCAGGTAACGATTACCCAGGCTGTCGCAGCTCAGGCCTTCGAAATCCATCTCTCCCCCGCGCAACATGCCGGTGAAGGCGGAGCGCACACGTACGCCCCACGACAGCCCGGTATTCGGCACGGGAGGCCACTCGAAACGCTCGGCCTCGGCCTGCCAGACGGTATCGCTGGCATCGAGGCGGTACAGCACGTTGTCCTCTCGGTCCGATACCGCCCAGAGCGCATCCCCGCACCAGGCCAGCCCGGAGAGATTACCCGCAGCGATCCCTTCGACGGGATGCTCGCTGACCATTGTCAGTTCGGGCGCGGCGGCTGCCGAAAACGGCACTGCCAGCGCGACCAGCAGCGCCATCCAGCGAGCACTCAAAGCAGCACCTCCGCGAGGTTGCCCTTGGACTCCAGCCAGCTCTTGCGATCACCGGCGCGCTTCTTGGCCAATAGCATGTCCATGATTTCCCGCGTGCCGTCGAAGTCATCCAGGGTCAACTGCACCAGCCGGCGGGTATTCGGGTCCATGGTGGTTTCGCGCAGCTGAGGCGGGTTCATCTCACCCAAACCCTTGAAGCGGGTGACCTGCGGCTTGCCGCGACGCTTCTCCGCCAGCAGGCGATCCAGGATGCCGTCACGCTCGGCTTCGTCGAGCGCATAAAAGATATCCTTGCCCAGATCGATGCGGTACAGCGGCGGCATCGCCACATAGACATGACCGGCATCCACCAGCGGGCGGAAATGACGAACGAACAGCGCGCAGAGCAGCGTGGCGATGTGCAGACCGTCCGAGTCAGCATCGGCGAGGATGCAAATCTTGCCGTAGCGCAGCTGGGAGATGTCCGCCGCGCCCGGATCGACCCCGATGGCCACGGCAATGTCGTGCACCTCCTGGCTGGCCAGCACCTCACCGCCGTCGACCTCCCAGGTATTCAGGATCTTGCCGCGCAACGGCATGATTGCCTGAAACTCCTTGTCGCGCGCCTGCTTGGCGGAACCGCCGGCGGAATCACCCTCGACCAGGAACAGCTCGGAGCGCGCCGGATCCTGCCCGGCACAGTCGGCCAGTTTGCCGGGCAGTGCCGGCCCCTGGGTGACACGCTTGCGCTCGACCTTCTTGCTTGCCTTGAGCCGTCGTCCGGCGTTACTGATAGCCAGTTCGGCCAACTGCAAGCCCAGCTCGGGATGGCCGTTGAGCCAGAGACTGAAGGCATCCTTGACCACGCCGGAGACAAACGCAGCGGCCTCGCGCGACGACAGGCGCTCCTTGGTCTGACCGGAAAACTGCGGCTCCTGCATCTTCGTCGAGAGCACGAATGCGATCCGCTCCCAGACATCTTCCGGCGCCAGCTTGACGCCGCGCGGCAGCAGATTGCGGAACTCGCAGAATTCGCGCATGGCATCCAGCAAGCCCTGGCGCAGGCCGTTGACATGGGTGCCACCCTGCGCGGTGGGGATCAGGTTGACGTAGCTTTCCTGGACACTGTCACCGCCTTCCGGTAGCCACAGCAGGGCCCAGTCGACGGCCTCCTTGCTGCCCGCCAGGCTGCCGCAGAAGGGCTCGTCAGGTAGCCGAGCGAACTCGCTGACGGCGTCGACCAGATACGAGCGCAGGCCGTCTTGGTAGTGCCATTCGGTCTTCTCACCGGTGCTCTTATCCTCGAAGCTGACATTCAGTCCCGGACAAAGCACGGCTTTCGCCTTGAGCACATGCTTGAGTCGGCTGATCGAGAATTTCGGGCTGTCGAAGTACTTCGGATCGGCCCAAAAGTGCACGCTGGTGCCGGTATTGCGCTTGCCAACCGTCCCGATGATGTCCAGCTCGCTGGCCTTGAAGCCATCGGCGAACGCCATGCGGTATTCGTTGCCTTCGCGCTTGACCGTCACCTCCACTCGGGTCGACAACGCGTTGACCACGGAAATGCCGACACCGTGCAAACCGCCGGAAAACTGATAGTTCTTGTTCGAGAATTTGCCGCCGGCGTGCAGCTTGGTGAGGATCAGCTCGACACCCGAAACCCCCTCTTCCGGATGGATGTCCACCGGCATGCCACGACCATCGTCGATCACCTGCAGCGAATTGTCCTGGTGCAGGATCACCTGGACCGAGCTGGCGTGGCCCGCCAATGCTTCATCGACACTGTTGTCGATGACTTCCTGGGCAAGGTGGTTGGGCCTCGAGGTGTCGGTGTACATGCCTGGGCGCTTGCGCACCGGATCCAGGCCGGAGAGGACTTCAATGGCTTCGGCGGTATAAGACATGTGCGTCTCGTGATGTCCTTATAGATCGGAAAAATCGACGTCTGCAAACAGCACCGGATCGAAGCCGGCAAACGCCAGCAAGGCAGGAAGCCGCTCGGCGAACCCCTGGAAACCGTGATCGCCGCCGGCCTGGATGCGCACGGCGCAGCCCCTGTAGAAGTCGGCCGCCTGACGGTAATCGAGGGTTTCATCGCCCGTCTGCAACCAGACCTGATAGCGCTCGGCGTCCTGCGGCGACGGCACTTCCAGCTCGGCCAGGGCCACGACGTGATCCTCGGTAAGCTCCCAGACTTCACCCGAGTAGAGATTGGTCTGCGGTCCGAGATAACCATCGAAGCGACGGTGCGGCGTTACGGCCGGATTGATCAGCAGGGCCTTCAGGCCGTAGCGTTCGGCGAGATGGGTTGCATAGTATCCGCCGAGGGAGCTGCCGACCAGCAGTGGCCGCCCCAACTCGGCGATGGCCTTCTCGAGCTGCGCAATCGCCTGACGTGGGTGATGATGCAGCGCCGGCACCTGCAGCGAGGCAGTCAGGCCCAGGCGACTCAGCGCCGCCGTCAACTGGCTGGCCTTGTGCGACAGCGGTGAACTGTTGAGGCCATGCAGATAGAGAATGGTGGGCTGGTCGCGGGTCATGCTGGTTCGCTGGGCTGAAAAAAGGATGGGAAGGCTACTAGGCGAGGCGCGCAAGCTGCAA
>NZ_JAMOIE010000081.1 GCF_024448935.1 Stutzerimonas stutzeri | reverse complement strand
CTAGAAACGTTTCGTCGGGAGACCCGCGCATGGCTGGAAGAAAACTGTCCGCAGAGCATGCGGTCGCCGTTCAGGAGCGACAAGGATGTCTGTTGGGGCGGGCGCAACTGCCAGTTTCAGAGCGAGGACCAGCGCCTGTGGCTCGAGCGTATGGCCGCACGCGGCTGGACCGCGCCGGAGTGGCCCACCGAGTATGGCGGCGGCGGGTTGTCCCGCGAGGCGCACAAGATCCTGCGCGAGGAGATGGCGCGCATCCAGGCGCGCCCGCCGCTCAACAGCTTCGGCGTGTGGATGATCGGCCCCGCCCTGCTCAAGTTCGGCTCTGAGGAGCTGAAGCGCCAGCACCTGCCACCGATCTCGCGCGGCGAGATCCGCTGGTGCCAGGGCTACAGCGAGCCCGGCGCCGGCTCCGACCTGGCCGGCCTGCAGACCCGGGCGGTGGACAAGGGCGACCACTTCATTGTCAACGGCCAGAAGGTCTGGACCTCCTACGCCGACAAGGCGGACTGGATGTTCGCGCTGGTGCGCACCAATCCCGACGTCAAGAAGCAGCTGGGCATCAGCCTGGTGCTGTTCGACATGACCACCCCCGGCGTCACCACCCGTCCCATCAAGCTGATCTCGGGCAGCTCGCCGTTCTGCGAGACCTTCCTCGACGACGTGCGCGTCGAGAAGAACCAGGTGGTCGGCGAGATAGACCAGGGCTGGACCATCGCCAAGTACCTGCTGACCCACGAGCGCGAGATGATTGGCGGCTTCGGACGCACCGCGGCCGGCGAGAAGACGCTGAGCCAGCAGGCCGTGGACGTGCTGGGGCTCGAGCAGGGCCGCCTGGCGGACGGCTTCCTGCGCAGCGACATCGCCCGCTGGGACATCGACGCCAAGGCCTTCGAGGCGACGGCGGAGCGCGTGCTCGACGAAGCCAAGGCCGGCCAGGGCGTGGGCTACGCCTCGGCGATGCTCAAATACTACGGCACCGAGCTCAACAAGCGCCGTCAGGAGCTGCTGATCACGCTGTACGGCAGCGAGGCCATGGTCTGGGAGGGCGAGGCCTGGAACGAGGGCGCCCTGCCGCGGCAATGGCTGCGCTCCAAGGGCAATTCCATCGAGGGCGGTACGTCGGAGATTCAGTTGAACGTGATCGCCAAGAACATTCTGGGCCTGGGTTGAGCCACTGCGTCGAGGTCATTTGACATGCAACGTCTCGTATTGAACGAAGAACAACAGATGCTCAAGGATGCCGCCAAGGGCTTCCTGCAGGAAAACGCTCCCGTTGCCCAGCTGCGCCAGTTGCGCGACAGCCGCGACGCCACCGGCTTCTCGCTGGCGCTCTGGCAGCAGAGCGTGGAGATGGGCTTCGTCGGCACGCTGGTGCCCGAAGCTTTCGGCGGCACCGACTTCGGCCATGTCGGCATGGGCCAGATTCTCGAGGAGGCCGGGCGCAACCTCAGCGCCTCGCCGCTGTTCGCCACTGGTGTGCTGGGCGTGTGCGCCCTGCGCATGGCAGGCAACGAGGCGCAGCAGCAGCGCTATCTGCCCGCCATTGCCGCAGGCCGGCTGCTCACTGCGCTGGCCGTGGACGAAGCGGGCCGCCATGCCCCGCGCCATGTCCGCACCCGCGCCGAGCGAAGCGGCGACGGCTTCGTGATCAGCGGCCGCAAGACCTATGTCATCGACGCGCACGTCGCCGACACGCTGATCGTCGCGGCACGCACCGCCGGCGAGGCGGGTGATGCCGACGGGATCACCCTGCTGCTGGTCGATCGTGAGGCGCCGGGGGTCGAGGTCGAGCGTACGCTCATGGTGGACAGCCGCAATGCGGGCGTGGTGCGCTTCGACCAGGTGCGGGTCGGCGCCGAGGCGGTGCTCGGCGAGGTCGGCCAGGGTAGCGCCACGCTCGAGCGGTTGCTCGACGTCGGCAATGCCCATCTCGCCGCCGAGCTGCTGGGCATCGCCCAGGAGGCGTTCGAGCGCACCGTGGCCTATCTGAAGGAGCGCAAGCAGTTCGGCGTCACCCTCGGCTCCTTCCAGGCGCTGCAGCATCGTGCCGCGCATCTGTGGAGCGAGATCGAGCTGCTCAAGTCGGTGGTCCTGAAGGCGCTCAAGGCGCTCGACGACGGTGACGCCGACACTGCGATGCGGGTCAGCGTGGCCAAGGCCAAGGCCTGCGAGGTGGCGGAACTCGCCACCAACGAGGGCGTGCAATTGCACGGCGGCGTGGGCATGACCGACGAGTATGACATCGGGCTGTTCCTCAAGCGTGCTCGTCCGGTGCAGCAGCTGTTCGGCGACTATCGCTACCACGTAGAGCGCTTCGCGGCCCTGAACGGTTACTGAGTCCCGGCCCGACGAAGGCGAGGCCTGTCAAGCGTGTTGGACCATGAAATGCGAACAGGTTTAAAAGTCTGCTGCCTTCGGCACTGGGCGCCGAGGAACTGGTGGAGCATGACCGGGCCCGGACCCACCGGGATACGTCCAGCATCGACTGGTATGCGGTACTAGCCTGCTACAACTTCGGCATCATCCTGGAAGGTGTCCACGCCCGTGCCTGCACGGGAAAGGCACCGAAAGCCATGCGGGCCAGCTACACGCCAGCGCCATGGTGGTGCTGTTTGAGCGGGTCACTGGGGTGGGTGCGCTGACAGGGCCAGGGAGGTCTGCCCTTCATTCCCTGTGGAAGGAAGGGATGGCGTAGGTCACGACCGCATGAGCGACCGGCTTTTCCAGGTGGCCTTCCGAATAGATCTGCACCTCGGTCAGTACGGAACGGCGGCCCAGGTGGAGCAGGGTGCCCTTGGCCAGCAGGGCCTTGCCGGATTCGGGCTTGCGCAGGAAGTTGATATTCAGATTGCTGGTGACCGCCAGCGGCACGATACCGATATGCGACAGCACCACCACGTAGGCGGCGGTGTCGGCGACGGCCATCATGGTGGGGCCGGACACGGTGCCGCCGGGGCGCAGGTGCGATTCGTCCACCGGCTGGCGCACCCACGCCTCCTGTTCATCCACCTTTTCCACCCTGATGGTGGCCTGGGGAAATTCGCCGCTCATGAAGGACTGCAGCTCTTGCGCACTGGCCCGAATTGCCATCGTTTGCTTCCTTGTGTGTTGTTGATTGTCGGTTGGTTATTTCAGCGACCCGGCGCGGCCCGCCTGCTCCAGCGCTCGCTGCATGGCCAGTTCATGCGCAGGCAACGGCTGGGCGGCCTCGCTGAGGGCCCGGATGTCCATCGGCTCCGCCCGGGCCGTGTCACCCAGTGCGCTCCAGGCCTCGGCGCTGCGCTGGCAGGCGTCGGCGGCCGCTGCAAAGGCCGTGTCGCCGGTCGCCTGTGCGACATCCCGACAGAAGCTGGCTTCCAGCCGCCGGAAGAAACCGCCTCCCGTGCCGGCCTTTTCCACGAACACCGGTAGGCTTCTGACGGCAGCGGTCAGTTCATCCGGATCCAGGCGGTGGGACCAGGTAGCAACGTCATCGGCGAACGCCTTGACGCCCTCCACGCCGGAGGCCACCAGGCTGCCCTCCGGCAGGGTCGAGACGTCGAACAGCAGGGCATCTTCGCCGCCCAGTACCCGCGCCGCCGATGCTGCCGCCTCCCGGGCGCAGGTCAGCAGATCGGGCAACCGGCTCGGAAAACGCATCGGATAGGTGGCGAAACGGTTCGGCCCGGGGAAGCCACGGGAGCCGTGCGCTCGCCGGAAGGCGTCCATGGGAACGTCCTGGACCTCTTCCCGGTCGTTGTCGACGATCAATACCCTGCTGCGGTCGTCGTCATAATCGATGACGACGACGTCGTGACGGGTATTGGAAAGCCTGACCCGCAAGTAGGGCAGTTCGGCGATATCGCACCAGACCATGACCGGGTGGCCGGCATCTATCTCGTCCTTCACCCAGCGCCAGGCCTCATCCGGGTTCTCGGTTTGCTGGCGGCGGGTTTCGATGCCCAGTCGCCGGCAGAAATCCAGCTCCATGTCGCCATTGCGGCCCACCAGGTAGATGGGCGGCGTCAGGCCGGGATAGCGGGTATACATGAAGGACAGGCCGCCTCCCAGGCCGAATACCAGGCCTTCACCTGGCAACCCGTCGCCGGGCAGGCTGTCCCAGCCGAGCCCGGCCCAGTGCAGCAGGTCCCGCAGGGCGCCTGAGCCACAATGGCCGCCGAGTTGGTGGGGGTAGGATTCAATGATGGTCCGGCTCATCGCTGTTCACTCCACTGCTGTTGTCGCCTGGCATGTTACGGTTGAGTTCACCTTAGCCGGCGGCGTGTTGCCAAGCATCGTCCGAACCGACGATGCCAAGGGCCTGTTGACGTTTCCGCGCGACCCCGTCCAGGAAACGTCAACAGGCCCTAGCGGGCTTGGCAACCTCGGCCTTGCCGCGTACAACAACCGGCTCCGCGCGGCCGTGCGTGAACGTCGGCCGCGCTACCGCCCAGGGAAGTCCTCGCCGCGCTCGGCCATCTCCACCAGCACCTGCGCCGGCGCGAACCGCTCGCCGTAGGCCTCGGCGAGCTCATGGGCGCGCGCGATGAAGGCGCGGCTGCCGCCGACGCTGTTGATGAACTGCAGCGTGCCGCCGTGGAAGGGCGCGAAGCCCCAGCCGAAGATGCTGCCGATGTTGGCGTCGGGCACCGAGCGCAGCACGCCCTCCTCGTAGCAGCGCGCGGTCTCGTTGGCCTGCACATACAGCAGCCGATCGACCATCTCCTGCTGCGACAGCGGCTCGGCCTTGACCGGCCAGTGCTCGGCGAGCCCCGGCCACAGCCGCTTCCTGCCGCCCTCGGGGTAGTCGTAGAAGCCGCGGCCGGCGCGCTTGCCGGGACGGTCGAGCTCCTCGACCATGGTGCGGATCACCGCCTCGCCCGGGTGCTCCCGGTACGCCTTGCCCTCGGCCTCGAAGTCCTTGCGGGTCTGGTTCATGACGTGCAGCGCCAGCGACAGCGACACCTCGTCCTGCAGCGCCAGCGGCCCCACCGGCATGCCGGCAGCGAGGCCAGCCTGCTCGATGGTGCGCGGGTGCTGGCCGTCGGCGAGCAGCGCCAGGCCTTCCATCACGTAGGTGGAGAAGCAGCGCGAGGTGTAGAAGCCGCGCGAGTCGTTGACCACGATCGGGGTCTTCCTGATCTGCTGCACGTAGTCGAACGCGCGCGCCAGGGTCTCGTCACTGGTCTGCTCGCCAACGATGATCTCCACCAGCGGCATCTTTTCCACCGGCGAGAAGAAGTGGATGCCGATGAACCGGTGCGGCCGGCTGCTGCGCTGGGCCAGCCCGGTGATCGGCAGCGTCGAGGTGTTGGAGCCGAACACACCGCTCGGCTCCATCACCGCCTCGGCCTCGGCGGTCACCTTGGCCTTGAGCTCGCGGTCCTCGAACACCGCCTCGATGATCAGATCGCAGCCGGCGAGATCGGCGTCGTCGCCGGTGGCCTGGATGCGCTCGAGCAGCTGCCGCTTCTTTTCTTCGCTGCCACGGCCCTTGGCGATGGCCTTGTCCTCGAGCTGGGCCGAGTAGGCCTTGCCCTTGTCGGCGCTGGCCTGGTCGACGTCCTTCAGCACCACCTCGATGCCGGCCTGGGCCGAGACGTAGGCGATGCCTGCCCCCATCATGCCGGCGCCGAGCACGCCCAGTTTCTTGATCGGGCGGCGCTCGTGGCCCTCGGGGCGCGACTCGCCGCGGTTGATCTTGTTGAGCTGGTACCACAGCGTGCCGATCATGTTCTTGGCTTCGCGGCCGACCGCCAGCTCGGCAAAGTAGCGGCTCTCGACCTTCAGTGCGGTGTCGAAGTCCACCAGGCCGCCCTCAAATACCGACGACAGGATATTGAGCGGTGCCGGATAGTTGCCGTGGGTCTTCTGGCGCAGCATGGACGGAGCGATGGCCCACAGCTGGGCGTTGGCCGGGCTCCTGGCGTCGCCGCCGGGGAACTTGAAGCCCTTGCGATCCCAGGGCTGCGCCACCGGCTGGCCTGCGGCGAGCGCCGCCTCGATCCACTGCCGGGCCTTTACGAGCAGTTCGTCCGCGCTGGCGGCGAGCGCGTGGATGATGCCTTGCTCGAGCGCCTGCTCCGGGCGCAGCTCGCGGCCTTCGGTGAGCAGCGGCAGCGCCGCCTGGATGCCGATCAGCCGCGGCAGCCGCTGGGTGCCGCCGCCACCCGGCAGCAGGCCGAGCTTGACCTCGGGCAGACCGAGCTTGAGCTTGGGCGAGTTCAATGCCACGCGGTGGTGGCAGGCCAGCGCCAGCTCCAGGCCGCCGCCCAGTGCCGAGCCGTTGAGCGCGGCCGCCACCGGCTTGCCACTGGTCTCGAGCCGGCGCATCTGGTCCTTGAAGGCGTCGGCCAGGTGCTTGGCGGCGGCCGGGTCGGTGATGGTGTAGAGCTCGTCGATGTCGGCACCGACCAGGAAGTCCTTCTTGGCCGAGGTGATGATGACGCCCTTTACGGCGGCGTCGCTGTCGATGCGCGCGATCAGCGCGGCAAGCGGCCCCGTGAGCGCCTCGTTGAGCACGTTGGCCGAGCGCCCCGGCATGTCCAGAGTCAGGGTAAGGATGCCTTGTGCGTCCAGCGCGACGCGCACCGCGTCACCGCCCAGGGCGACGATATCTTGTTGATCGGTCATGTTGCTGCCCTCCTTAGACGCGTTCGATGATGGTGGCGATGCCCATGCCGCCGCCGACGCAGAGCGTGATGAGGCCGCGCTCCTTGTCCTGGCGCTCCAGTTCGTCGAGCAGGGTGCCGAGCAGCATGGCGCCGGTGGCGCCCAGCGGATGGCCCATGGCGATGGCGCCGCCGTTGACGTTGACCTTGTCGAGGTCGATGTCGAGATCGCGCACGGCGCGCAGCACCACCGCGGCAAACGCCTCGTTGATCTCGAACAGATCGATGTCGCTAGCCTGCATGCCGGCCTTCTGCAGCGCCTTCCTGGAGGCCGGTCCGGGGCCGGTGAGCATGATGGTGGGCTCGGCGCCGATCACTGCGGTGGAGACGATGCGCGCGCGCGGCTTGAGGCCGAGCGCGCGGCCCTTTTCTTCGCTGCCGACCAGCACCAGCGCGGCGCCGTCGACAATGCCGGAGGAATTGCCGGCGTGGTGGACGTGGTTGATCTCCTCCACCGTGGTGTACTTGGCCATAGCGGTGGCGTCGAAGCCCATGGCGCCCATCTGCGCAAAGGAGGGCTTGAGCCCGGCGAGGGTCTGCAGCGTGGTGTCCGGGCGCACCGTTTCGTCGTGGTCCAGCACCGACAGACCGTTGATGTCGTGTGCCGGCACGATGGAGCGCGCGAAGCGCCCTTGCGCGCGCGCCTGCGCCGCGCGCTGGTGCGAGCGCACGGCGAAGGCATCGACATCCTCGCGCGAGAAGCCCTCCAGGGTGGCGATCAGATCGGCGCCGATGCCCTGCGGGGCAAAGCCCAGCGCGCTGTTGACGCGCGGGTCCATGGCCCAGGCGCCGCCGTCCGTGCCCATCGGCCAGCGCGACATCGACTCGACGCCGCCGGCCACCACCAGATCCTCCCAGCCCGAGCGCACCTTCTGCGCCGCCAGATTGACCGACTCCAGCCCGGAGGCGCAGAAGCGGCTCTGGGTGACGCCGGCGACACGCTCGTCCCAGCCACTGTAGAGCACCGCGGTGCGGGCGATGTCGGCGCCCTGTTCACCTACCGGGGTCACGCAGCCCAGCACCACGTCGTCGACGTGGCTGGTGTCGAGGTCGTTGCGCTCGCGCAGCGCGTCGAACAGGTTGCGCAGCAACTGCACCGGGGACAGCTCGTGCAGCGCGCCGTCGTTCTTGCCCTTGCCGCGCGGGCTGCGCACGGCGTCGAAGATCATTGCTTCAGTCATGTCTGGCACTCCTGGCCTGATGCGAAAGGTAATCTGGATTACCGGGTTCTGGGTGACCCGCCGCCGGAGGATGTTCGAAACCACACCGGCCGGAGGGCCTTTAGCCTATCGAACGGACACCGAGTGTCCTATTATGTACACCAAGTGAGGGAGTTTGGCATCCCAAACTTTCGGCCAGGTCAGTCGAAAATGGCGGTAACCGATATTACCCTTTCCACGTCCGGTGAGCAGAGGCGACCACGGCCGGGCCCACCCCGATGTCGACACACCCGTGAGAAGCCGTCAGGAGGACAACATGGATCGCGACGAACTCTTTGCCGTGGGTCAGCAAGCGCTCGCGGCGCAATCGTTCAGCCGCTTGCTGGGCACGCAACTGCTGAGCTTCGCACCGGGTGAGGCGGTGCTGGAGATCCCCCTGCGCGCGGATCTGCTGCAGCAAAACGGCTTTGTCCATGGCGGCGTGTTGAGCTATGCGGCCGACAATGCGCTGACCTTCGCCGGCGGCTCGATGCTGGGGCCCAAGGTGCTCACTTCGGAATACAAGATCAACTACCTGCGTCCGGCGCAGGGCGCGCGACTCATCGCCCGCGGCAGCGTGGTTTACTCCAGCCGGCGCCAGGCGGTATGCCGCTGCGACGTGCTGGTGGTCACGGACAACGGCGAGGAGCGTCTCTGCGCGACGGCCCAGGGCACCATCGTTGCAATGTCTGCGGAGAAGGGCGCCGGCTAGCGGAAACACCTATCGCCCCGCTCGCCTTGCGCCAGGAAGTCTGCGCGGCGATGGGGCAGGCAAGGAATCGGCCGATCACGACAGACACTCCGCCGGCGTGACGATTGTTTTGCCAGTTCCTTGAACCGAAGAGCCAAGCGTTCCGTCTAGACGATGGCTGGCCCCGGATGCATCGGCTTGCCTCACCGGTACCCGCCCCTGGCCATGACGGCGTGACGGCGCATCCGTGCTTGCCGGCAACGGCTGAAAACCCCATCCTGGCAGCAAGATGCCTTCTCCGGTGAAGGATGACCCATGTCCCAACGCATCGAAGACTATGCCCTGATCGGCAACACTCACACCTGCGCCCTGGTCGGCAAGAATGGCTCGATGGACTGGCTGTGTCTGCCGACCTTCGCCTCCCCCGCATGCTTTTGCGCCCTGCTGGGGAACGAGGAGCACGGCTATTGGCAAATCGCGCCCGATATTCCCGTGCGGCAGGTCAGCCGGCGCTATCGAGACGGCACCTTGGTCCTGGAGACCGACTTCGAGACCGACAGCGGCGCGGTGACGCTGATCGACTTCATGCCCATGCCGCGCGAGGACGGTCAGGTGGACGTGATCCGTCTGCTGCGCGGGCGCACCGGCACGGTGCCGATGCAGATGCGCCTGAGCCTGCGTTTCGACTACGGCCGGACGGTGCCCTGGGTCCGGCGGACGCCCTACGGGCTGAGCGCGGTGGCAGGCCCCCACGCGGTCAAGCTGGCCACCCCGGTCGAATTGCAGAACGAGCACTTCATCACCCATGCACCCTTTGCCATCCATGCCGGGCAGAGCCTGTCGTTCATGCTCACCTGGCATCGCTCGTTCGATCCGCTACCGGTGACCCAGGACGCGGAGACCAGCCTCAAGGAAACCGAGCACAGCTGGCAGGAGTGGTCGCGACGCTGCACCTATCAAGGGCCATGGCGTGAGGCGGTGCTGCGCTCGGTGATCACCCTGAAAGCGCTCACCTTCAACCCGACCGGCGGCATCATCGCCGCCCCCACCACCTCGCTGCCGGAGGATCTGGGCGGCGAACGCAACTGGGACTACCGCTACTGCTGGATCCGCGATGCGACCTTCGCCCTGTACGCCATGCTCACCTGCGGCTACCGCAGCGAGGCCGTCGCCTGGCGCGAGTGGCTGCAGCGCTCGGTGGCCGGCCTGCCTGTGCAGATGCAAATCATGTACGGCATCTATGGCGAAAGGCTGCTCAGCGAATCGGTGGCGCCCTGGCTGCCGGGTTACGAGAACAGCCATCCGGTGCGGATCGGCAATGCCGCCCATGAGCAGTTCCAGCTGGATGTCTATGGCGAGCTGATGGATGTCTTCCATACCGCGCGCCTGCATGACATCGGCGCCGACGGCGACTCCTGGCGCATCCAGCAGGTGCTGCTGGACTTCCTCGAGGAGGCCTGGCGCAATCCCGACGAGGGCATCTGGGAGGTGCGCGGCCCGCGCCGGCATTTCACCCACTCCAAAGTGATGGCCTGGGTGGCGGCCGACCGTGCGGTGAAAGCGGTGGAACGCTGGCAGCTGCCTGGCCCGGTGGACAAATGGCGCGCGCTGCGCGATACCATCCACGCCGATATCCTTGCCCATGGGTACAACGCCAGCCGGCAGAGCTTCGTGCAGTTCTACGGAAGCGATGAACTCGATGCCTCGCTGCTGATGTTGCCGCTGGTCGGCTTCCTGCCGCCGGAGGATCCACGCATTCGGGGCACCCTCGCCGCCATCGAACGCGAGCTGCTGGTGGATGGCCTGGTGCTGCGCTATCGCAACGACCCGGGCATCGATGGCCTGCAGGGCCAGGAAGGGGTGTTCCTGATCTGCTCGTTCTGGTTGGTGGACAACCTGGCCCTGGCGGGGCGCTTCGACGAGGCGCACCGGCTGTTCGAGCGGCTGCTGGACCTGCGCAACGACGTCGGCCTGCTGGCCGAGGAATACGATCCGCGCTCCGGCCGTCAGGTGGGCAACTTCCCGCAGGCGCTTTCGCACGTGGCGCTGATCAATTCCGCGCAGAACCTGACCCGGCTCTCCCAAGGGCCGGCGCGGGAGCGCGCCCAGGAAGGCCAGGCCGATCCGGACGCTCCCAGTCCGCCGTTGCGCCGGGGGAGTCGCTGAGCGCGGCGCCGAGCCCTGCCGCCCTCGCAGATATTGCCCCCGGGCACCGTGCAGGTCGCGCGGAACATGGCCGGGCGGGCCTTGAGCGCGGAGCCACGATCTGCCGTAGCCCCGGCCCCGCCCTGCGGCCGGGACCGCGCCCCACGATGCTCTGCTTCGGCGAGTACACCCCTGCGCCCAAGCGGATCTGTAGCCCAGGGTGGATTCTGAGCGATAGCGAACAATCCGCCAACCGGCGCGGCAGGCGGAACGCCGTCCGTGAGGCTCTACAGAGGGTAATCCTGGTTACTCTGCGCGGATGACGCGGCCCCAAAGGCTTCGCGGATTTGCGCCATTAAAAGGTTTCCATGTGTCAAATGCAGCCGATGTCCGCTACTATGTGCAGCGGAACAGGCAAATGGTGCTGCAAAACGTGCAAGAAGTTCAGCTGGAACGATCGGTAATGAAAATTACCGCCACCCATTCGGGTGCTTCCAGGCGGCCACGGCCTGGCCTGGAGGGCGCGGCCCGCGAGCGCATCGAGGCGGCGGTACTCGACCTGTTCTCCGCGCGGGAGTTTCACCGCGTCAGGCTGGCCGAGGTGGCCGCCCGGGCGCAGGTCAGCCTGCAGACCATCTACAAGTATTACGGCAGCAAGGAGACGCTGCTGTTCGCGACGCTGGACTCGCGGCTCGGCGAGCTGGCCAGGCGGATGATTGACCACCTGCAGGGCATCGAGCACTACAAGGATCGGCTGCGCAAGGTGTTCTGGCTGGTGCTCGACTACATCGAGCGCCGCCCGCAGGTGGCACAGATCATCATCAGCTCGGTGTATCTGAACACTTGGCGGCGCGACGACACCTTCCGCCAGGCCGAGCTGATGGCGGTGTTCCTGCGGGTGCTCGGCGAGGGCCGCGCCCAGGGCGCGCTGACCGACGAGGTCGACGAGAAGGATCTGCTGGACGTATTCCTGGGCGTAGCCATGCGCTCGATCACCATGTGGCTGGTCCGCGGCCGCAGCGAGCCGCTGGCGGCGAAGGCACCGGCGCTGTTCGAGCTGATCTGGCGCGCCATCGCCAAGCCCGGCCCATGACGCACGACACCACCACGAGGAGGAACAGATGAACATCGACTACAGCCCGGAGGAGCGCCGCTTCCAAGCGGAGGTACGGGCCTGGATGCGCGAGAACGCGCCGCGCGCGCCCCACGGCGTGCAGATCGGCATCCCCATGGACAAGGAGACCCAGGTCGCCTGGGAGCGGCGGCTGGCATCCAAGGGCTGGTTGGCGTACTTCTGGCCGAAGGAGTACGGCGGCCCGGGCTGGAGCGCGACCCAGCGCCACATCTTCGACGAGGAGCGCGCCGCCGCCGGCGCGCCGCAGCTCAGCCCGTTCGGGCTGGCCATGCTCGGGCCGGTGCTGATGGCGTTCGGCAGCGAGGCGCAGAAGCAGCGCTATCTGCCGAAGATCGCCGCGGCCGAGGAGCACTGGTGCCAGGGCTACTCCGAGCCGGGCTCGGGGTCCGATCTCGCCAGCCTCAAGACCCGCGCGCGGCGCGAGGGCGACCACTACCTGGTCAACGGCCAGAAGATCTGGACCACTCACGCCCACTGGGCCGACTTCATGTTCTGCCTGGTGCGCACCGACGCCGGTGTAGCCAAGCAGCAGGGCATCTCCTTTTTGCTCATCGACATGAAGAGCCCGGGGGTGGAAGTGCGCCCCATCATTACCATCGACGGGCATCACCACCTCAACGAGGTGTTCCTCACCGATGTCGAGGTGCCGGTGGAGAACCTGGTCGGCGAGGAGGGTCAGGGCTGGACCCTCGCCAAGTACCTGCTGACCTTCGAGCGCACCAGTATCGCCGGCGTGGCCGATTCCAAGTACGAGATCTCGCGCCTGAAGGAGGTCGCGCGGCGCGACCGTGCCGGCGACCGGGCGCTGATCGACGAGCCGGGCGTGCGCGAGCGGATCGCCGAGCTGGAAATCGACCTGCTGGCGCTGGAGTACACCAACTTCCGCACCCTCGACAAGGTCGCCAAGGGCGCGCCCCCGGGCGCCGAGTCCTCGGGGCTGAAGATCGCCGGCAGCGAGCTGCAGCAGGCAATCTCCGAGGCAATGGTGGAGTTCGGCGGCTACGATTCGCTGGCCTGGCTGCCCGAGCAGCCGGTGGGCGAGCCGGCCTACAACAGCTCCACCATCCGTTACAACTTTCTGCGCGCCAGCTCGATCTACGGCGGCAGCAACGAGATCCAGAAAAACGTCATCGCCAAGCTCGTCCTCGGGCTGGGCTAGAAAAGGGGCATAGGTATGGACTTCTCCCTCACCGACGAGCAGCGCATGATCCGCGACAGCGTGGAGCGCTTCGTCGACAAAAGTTACGGTTTCGAACGCTACCTCACGACCCTGGCCGCGCCCTCGCAGAGCGATCCCGCGGTCTGGGCGCAGTTCGCCGAGTTCGGCTGGCTGGGCCTGCCGCTGCCGGAGTCGGCGGGCGGCTTCGGCGGCAGCGCGGTGGACACCATGCTGGTCGCCGAAGGGCTGGGCGCTGGCCTGGTCATAGAGCCCTACATCGCCAACGTGGTGCTCAGCGGCAAGCTGGTGGCGCTGGCCGGCAGCGCCGCTCAGCAGGAGGCGCTGCTGGGCGGCGTCGTCGCCGGCACGGGCCGCCTTTCCACCGGCTTTCACGAGCGCGGCGCCCGCTACGATCTGCGCCACTGTGCCACCCGCGCCGAGGCAACCGACGGCGGCTACCGCCTCAACGGCGCCAAGGCGTTCCTGCTCGATGCGCCGAACGCCGAGCGGCTGATCGTCGCCGCGCGTACGGCAGGCGATAGCGCTGACGAAAACGGCATCAGCCTGTTCGTGATCGATGCCGCGGCCGCCGGCGTGTCGCTGCGTCCCTACGCGGTCATGGGAGGCGGCGTGGCGGCCGACCTGCAGCTCGACGATGTCGAGGTGGGCGCGGCCGCTCTGCTGGGCGAGGCTGGCCAGGGTTTCGCCGCCTTGGAGCGGGCGTTGGACCATGCCACTGCCGCCGCCTGCGCCGAGGCGCTGGGCGCGATGCAGGCGCTGCTTCGGCGCACCGCCGAGTACGCCAAGGTTCGCAAGCAGTTCGGCGCGCCGATCGGCGCCTTCCAGGTCTTGCAGCACCGGCTGGTGGACATGTTCAACGCCCTCGAGCAGTCCCGCTCGCTGGTCTACATGGTATCGATACTGGTCGACAGCGATGACGCCCGCGAGCGGCGCAAGGCCATCTCCGCCGCCAAGGCCTATCTCGGCAAGGCGTCCAAGTTCGTCGCCCAGCAGGCGGTGCAGATCCACGGCGGCATCGGCATGACCGAGGAGCTGGACGTCGGCCACTACTTCCGCCGGCTCACCACCTTCGGCAATCTCTACGGCGACCGGCGCCACCACGTGCGCCGCTTCGCCGAGCTCACCATGGCCGACTAGGGAACCGACGAAGAGGATCCGCGTGGCATGCGCCTCGGTGATCACGGTGAGGTTGGGCCGCTGCAGCACCAGGGTGAGAAAGCCCTTGGTGGCGCTCCAGCGTTCGCCGTTCTTCTGCGTCACCTGGAACAGGCCCACGCCTTCCTGCTCGGCGCCGTTGAAAGCGGTGTTGCGCCGCACGCCGCGCTGCTCAGTCGCGGCGATGAAGGCTCGTCAATGGGGTAGGGCGAGCGCAGGTCGGCCACGAAGGCCGCCCATGGCGGTTTTATAGATGCCAGCGTCGCTCTTTCCCTGCTTGGGGATGCGTATCTGATCGGCCAGTGGTTTTACAAGACCGGCAGCAGTGAGTAGTCTGCCGACCCAGCTATCCGCCTCTCACGGTGCCTGTCGAAGCAACGGAGCAGGGCAGCCCTGCAGAAGACCGTGTCGAGCAGTTGGCTATGGCGAAAGATTAGTAAGCCCCCCAACCCTGCCAGGGGCAAGCAATCCCAGGGTTTGAGCGCTTGGAGACAGCAGCACCGTCACCGATTTTTGCTCCCCAATTCAGCACAGACGCAGCCTTGACGGTAGCTTACTGGATGCCGATTCGCCTCGGCGGGCGGGTTTCTCGTTTTCCGGGCGAGCGTGTGCCGACCGCTTCTGGCCAGCTTTTTTGCACAACAGTACGGGCTGCGGGTTTTGTTCTCGGCGCGTCGGTTTGTAGCCCTCGCAGCCACGGCTGGCCAGGTGTTTACGCTGGCGCGGAAAGCTGCGGCCCGGACGCACGGCGCTGCGACTGTTGGCCATCAACTCCAGCACGTTGACCAGACCCTGCGCGCAGGGGCGTACCAGCAGGTCGACCAGGGTGTTCTTGAGGCGTGCACCCCTTGGGTAAAGTTGACCTTCCAGCGCAGCTTGCGGTCTTTGTGGCGCTGCTCGATGACCGGCTGCAGCGCACTGACTGCTAGATGTCTGCTTTGTATGAGGTGGCTCCGATCCGCTGGGGAGCGGCTTTCGAACTCGTTGGAAAGCCAGTCGTAGAACGTGCGGATCTTCGGAAGCTTCGCGCGAGACGTCCGATAGTCTCTCGAACGCACTCGCCTCACGCTCACCAAGCAGGTCGGCCATGTTGTAGCTTTGTTGATAAACCTCAATGAGCGTGGGCATCTTTCAACGATGCTGCGAGACGACGCAACCGTTAATGCTCGCAGGAGACTGGACCAGATGGCTCACAGCAAAATCATGTTTCGTGCCGCCGCTCGCGAGAAGATCATCAGTGGTGCCACACAGTTGGCGGACGCCGTTCGCGTGACGCTGGGGCCCAAATCGAAATCGGTGCTTATTCAGAATAGCTGGGGTAACCCTACCGTCTGTAACGATGGCGTGACGATAGCCAAGCGAATCGATTTGCTGGATCCAGAGGAAAATCTAGGCGCACAGATGTTGCGTCAGGCGGCGGAACGTACAGGTGACGCGGTCGGGGACGGGACCAGTACCTCGACGGTGTTAGCTCATGCGATGCTCACTGATGGAATACGCAATGTAGTCGCCGGCGCCAGTGCAGTTGATCTAAAACGTGGGCTGGACTGCGGTCTCGCACTGGTGGTTGAGTCGTTGGCTGCCCTGTCGCGCCCTGTCAGCACGCCGAAGGAGAAGTCCCAGGTCGCCGCGCTGTCTGCCCATAACGATGTGGTCATCGGTCAGTTGGTCGCAGAAGCGCTAGAGAAGGTCGGCGTGGATGGCGTTGTCAGCGTCGAAGAATCCAAAACCACTGAAACCGTCGTCGAAGTCATGGAGGGAATGCAGTTTGAACGGGGCTATGTCTCGCCTTATTTCGTGACCGATGCCGAGAAGATGCTGGTTGAGTTTGATGATGCCTATCTGCTGCTTTGTGACCACAAGATAGGGGCGCTAAATGACCTGCTCCCGCTGCTCGAATTGATCGCCAAAAGCGGTCGCCCTCTGGTCCTCATTGCCGACGAGATCGAAGGCGAGGCGTTGACTACGCTTGTGCTCAACCAGATCCGGGGCGTATTGCGAGCGGTTGCCATCAAGGCTCCAGGATTCGGTGATCGGCGAAAGGAAACGCTTCGGGACATCGCCGTCCTGACCGGGGCAACGCTGGTTTCCGCTGAACTGGGTATCGCCCTTGACCAAGTGGACCTGCAACAGCTTGGGCGCGTCCACCGGGTCGTAGTTCAGAAAGACAGTACGGCTCTGATCGGGGGGGCGGGAACACACGAAGCCATCGAGGCGCGGCTGAAGCAGATTCGCACGCAAATAGACGCTACCACTAGCGACTACGATCGCGAGAAACTTCAGGAGCGGCTGGCTAGATTGTCCGGCGGTGTCGCTGTGATCCGTGTCGGGGCGCCGTCGGAAAGTGAGATGAAGGCACGCAAGGATGCGCTGGACGACGCCATCTCGGCGACTCGGGCGGCAATCGCCGAAGGCACCGTGCCAGGAGGCGGTCTGGCCTTGCTCAAGGCGGTCCCCGCTGTTCTGGCGGAAGAGGCCCGGCATGACGGCGACAAGAGGACCGGTCTGCAGATATTGCGCCGGGCGCTTGAGGCGCCGGCCAGGGTCATCGCTGAAAACTCGGCGGTGGATGCAGGCGTTGTCGTTGCGCGCATGCTGGCAGAAGCCGGAAACATCGGTTTCGACGCATCCACCAATAACTACGTCGACATGTACGAAGCGGGCATCATTGACCCGACCAAGGTGGTGCGTATCGCGCTCGAAAACGCGGTCTCAGTTGCCAGTATCTTGCTGCTGACTGAGGCCACCATTACCGACATGCCGGAAAAGGAAGCGGCCGCTCCGCCACGCTACGCCGAATGAGCACTGCGGATTCATCAACCTATTGCCCGTCCCGGTCATCAACTTGTTGCATTGGATGTCGATCCATACAGTCGCTCTGGCTGCACGAATGGCGCAGCGCAGCGAGCCGCACGTCCCGCATGGGGTCGACGGCGCTAAAGAACGAGCAGTTGACCAGGCAAAACTAGGCGCATTGTCCTGATGCGCTTCAGGCTCCGATGAGCACGCTAAAAATGCAGCGATCAACTTGGCGAGTTTGATAAAAGTCAAAGGAGCAAGACCGCTAAGTAGCAAGCTGAATCACAGCCCGCCAATCAATCCGGTGCTGGCGTCACGGCGGGTTCACGGACCGGTGACATCGACTTCCATCTGCTTTGGAGCGACAACATGAGCCAGTACCAGCGGCTGTTATTGATCATCAACCCCGCACTGCGGCACTCGACGGCGATCAACCATGCGGCGGCCCTGGCTCGCGCCAGCGGTGCAACTCTACATATTGCGGCACTGGTTCCTTCGCTTCAGCTGTTGTCGTTGCTCAAGGAAGCAGACCGAGCGAAGTCTCGGGAGCTCTGCCTGCAAGGGCATAGGGATTGGCTGAACAATCACGCCAATAACCTCAGAGGTCATGGTGTTGATGTAACGGCCGAGCTGGACTGCGTTGATGATATGCACCAGAACATCCTTGACCATGTCACGGAGATGCATCCCGATCTGTTGATCAAGGAGGTGCAGCACGAGTCTGCTCTCAAGCGTGCCTTTTTCACTCCGTTGGATTGGCGACTACTGCGGCACTGCCCGATCCCCCTTTACCTGCTTGGCCGTAATGGACCCGCCTTGCCTCGCAAGATCGTCGCTGCAGTCGACTCGTCGAGTCTCGATCCGGCGAATGGCGAGCTGAACGACCGCATCATCCGCCATGCATCCAGTCTTGCGCTGCAATGCCAGGCAGAGCTTCACGTGCTGCATGCTTGCGACGCATCCGCGCTCTACCAAGGCGACCTGGATGGAATGGGGCTTTCTTCTCTCTTCGATGACTTTAAGCAGGCCGAGGAAAGATGCTTTCTTGATCTGGCCAAGCTGCACGGCGTGCCCTCTGACCGCAGGCACTTCGTGATGGGGCAGCCAGTGTCGGTGCTGAGTGAGTTTGTTGACGAGCAGCACATAGACACCATCGTGATGGGGCGGGTCCAATATCGTGGCGTGGACAAGCTCTTGGGCAGCACGACTGAACATATCTTGTATCAGGTGCCTTGCAGCGTTTTGGCGGTATAACGCAAGCGAAGCCGAGTGTCATGAAAACGCAGGCGTAGTCGGCTCGGGACGGGACAATGGTTGTGAGCAGCGGCGACTATCGGGCAGCTACCGGTCGTGAGTAGCGTGCGCGAGGCACATCAGGTCACGCCTTCAGCATTTGCTGTTGATCGCGGCGGACAAACGTCCTCAGTTCATGACCAGGCAAGATATTGGTCGTGGTAGATGTCTCTCGAACTGATGGCCAGCAACTGATGGCCAGCGAGGAGCGTAACGACCCTTAATCGGCGCCGCAGCGAAACTGACTCAGTCTGCGTCCTCAGTTGGCGCTACTGTATGCGCATGAATGAGGCGGCGATGCATGAGACGAACATACCCCGGGTGCCGTAGGTCATACCCGCACAGCAGCGGGCCGTCTTAGCCATGGCCGAGCCGCTATCGGGCAACTGTGGCGTCGCCATTTGGTTGGGGCGTACAGTCACGTGCGTCAGGGGCTTTGCCGAAAACAGCGGACGGATGTCAGCGTCTGAGGAGCCGCCCAGCGTGGATCGGCGGACAAACAGCTTGGCAGTACTGCTGAGGGGATCGTGCATCACGCCACACGACGTTGATGTCCAGGCCGGGCATGGCTAATCTTTGGCGAAAGTGGGCCGCTGGCACCAGCGCGCAGCTCAAAGATGAAGGCGATGTATGACCTGATGGCAATCCTGCGGGTCGATTTGCCTGTTGAAACCCAGGCTTCTTGCCAGTGCTTGCATGGGCACGTTGTTGGCTGCGCCAATCGAAAACATGTAGCGGAAACCGTTAATGCGAGCGGACCTTATCAGGTGCTTCATCAGCGATTTGCCCAAGCCCAGCTGCTGCCATTCGTCAGCAACCGTCACTGCGCATTCACACTCCTGTTCGCCCGTAGCGGCGTAGCGACTGATGCCGATTTCGATCAGTTGGCCGTTTTCGTGCACTAGAGCAATGTAGGCCATGCGTTGCTTGCCGTCAGTGTCCATCAACTGCTCAAGCATTGCGGTATCGGGTTCCTTGATCTGTGAAAGGAAACGCATATGCCGGGATTCTGGCGACAGACGCTTGATGAAGGCGTATTCACGTTCTCGGTCGCTTTGTTCCAACGGGCGGATCAGCACGTGGCGGCCATTGTTGAGTGGTTCGATCCAGTATCGCCCGGTGAGCGCAGCATATGCGGCAGCTGCACGATCGTTATGTTCTCTGTTATTGAGCATGGCTTCGATCTCCTTCGGAAATGGTGACCGGCGCGAATGACATTCAGTGACAGTCACCTTCTACGCCTGCGGCAATCCGCGAATCTGATCTAAATCAGATATTGGCGCCCGGATCCGTTCGGTATCGGGCTGATAGGCCACCAGCGTGAGGCGTAGAAGAAGGGGCACGTCAGACTGGTGGCTGGTATTTGCTAAGCGAGCGGCGACGGAACGCTCAGGCAGTAAGCACGATCGCGCCCTTGATCCCACCGGTTCTTAAACTTGCCAGCGCCTCGTTGGCTTGGTCCAGGGCGAAGCAGGTGACGTCGCTGTGTATGGGTGTCCGGCTCAGCTCGGCGAAGAATGCTGTGCCGTCTGCCCGGGTCAGGTTTGCAACCGAGCGGAGGATGCGTTCGCCCCACAAGAGTCGATAGGGGAACGCGGGAATATCGCTCATATGGATACCGGCGCAGATGACATTGCCACCCTTGACGGTCGTTTCCAGCGCCAAGGGTACAAGCGCGCCGACAGGCGCAAAGATAAGGCTGGCCTCGAGCGGCTCAGGTGGCATCTGGTCGGAAGACCCCGCCCATTCGGCTCCCAACGAGCGGGCATAGCGCTGGCCTTCATCGTCGTCAGGTCGCGTGAAGGCATAAACCCGTTGGCCTCGTCCCTTTGCCACCTGTATTGCCAGGTGCGCTGCGGCACCGAAGCCATAGAGTCCGAGGCGCTGTGCACCTTGCGCCATTTGCAATGCGCGGAAGCCGATGAGCCCTGCACACAGAAGTGGAGCCGCTTCGACGCTTGACAGCGTGTCGGGGAGGGGAAAGCAGAAGCGGGCATCGGCCACGGTGTATTGTGCATACCCCCCATCAATGTGGCAGCCGGTAAAGCGCGCCTGGTCGCATAGATTCTCTCGATCCGAGCGGCAATATGTGCATTGTCCACAGGTCCAGCCCAGCCAGGGAACACCTACCCGTGAACCAAGCCAGCCGTTAGCGACATTGGCGCCCACGGCGATGACTTCACCAACGATTTCATGGCCCGGCACCCGCGGCAGGATCGCTTGAGGCAACTCTCCGTCTACGAGATGCAGGTCCGTACGGCATACACCGCAGGCCAAGACTTTGAGCAACAGTTGGCATGGGCCAGGTGTCGGGATGGGTCTCTCCTGGGCTTGTAAGGGCTGGCCGGGAACTTGCAGGACCATGACGCGCATGACGGCTCTCCAAAGTGGGCGTACTAGGCTAGAGACCGGCGGCTTCCGCCTAGCTGCGCGAGCCCGTCCATGTCTAGGATCCGCACGTCCCGGCCTGATATTACCGCTAGCCTGTTGTCGCGCAGATAGGCAATGGCCCGGCAGATGGTTTCAAGACGCAGACCCAGATAGGAACCGATTTCCTCTCGGCGCATTTTCAATACAAATTCCCTGGACGAGAATCCGCGCTTGCGTAGTCGCTCTGATATGTTCAGAAGAAAGGCGGCAAAGCGCTCTTCGGAGCTCATAGTACCCAGCATCGCCAACGTTTCATGGTCGCGCACGATTTCCCTGCTCAGTATCCTGTTCAGGTTGTGCTGCAGAGATGGCAGCTCATGGGCGAGCTTTTCCAACCGCGAAAAATAGATGGGGCAGACCTCGCTGTCTTCGAGGGCAAACGCACTGCCGGCATGCATGCTCGTGCTGATAGCGTCCAGCCCGAGGAGCTCGCCAGGCATTTGAAATCCGGTGACCTGTTCTCTCCCTTCGATCGACAACACGCTGGTTTTGAACGAGCCGGTGCGTACCGCGTAGAGCGAGCGCAGCGGTTCTCGTGCGCGATAAAGGTTTGCGCCTTTCTTCACTTTGAAGCGTCGCGCCATCATCGTTTCCAAGCGCTTTACTTCCGGGCCGGTCAGCCCCATGGGCAAGCAAAGCTCCAGTGAACCGCAGCGCGAACACGAGGGCTCCAATGAATGTAATTGAAATGGCGTGGTTTCATACATGTTCACTATGCCTCCTGATCTGCAGAAAGCATAGCGCGTTGTAAGCAGTAGAGAGCTAAATGCCAAGCCGTTCCCTGACTTCTGACGAGCGGACCGAAAGAGTTAATAGGGGCTATTGCTATTCGTTAGCATTAATCCGGCTTGGGAGACAGTCGTTCATGTAACTATTTGATTTGTTTTATGGTATTCCCCTGCGCACCTTTCATGCGAGCTGCCATCAGAGCGAAGGTCGGCAGGTAACGGAAAATTAGAATGATCTAAAGCCTCGCTCCGATTAATACTCTATCCGGCCGGTGCCATAACCCGTCGCATAAGTGCGCAACGGGTTTGATGTAGTAGGTGAAGCGGAGCCCTCTGGGTACTGGTCTTTCAGGCGATTTTCAGATGATCGTCTACCTTGGCTACTCCTGGGACCGACCAGGCAGCGCGTTCTGCTACCTCGCGTTCGCGCCATAGGTGGACCTGGCCCTCCAGCCCGTACGCCCTTGACGGCTTTGACCGCCTGCTCGGCGCGGATTTTCTGACCATAGCTGCTCACGTGGCCAGAAGTGTGATCACACCGTTGTGCACCGCCACACCAATTTCCGCTGCGTTAATATCGGGTTGAAATTCGAGTTCTTCCAAGACTGCGTTACGTAAGTTAAGGTCGTTCATAATGGCGTGCTCAAAAGGAATAGAAGGTTAAAAACAGGGCGGCCGGTTGCTTTGTACCACAGCGTTCTATGAGATTTTTTATATTTATCAACAGCCTTCCAATTTGCATTGGTTTTTAAGTAAGGGTTTTGTTTTCCTCAGTTTGACGATAGATAGGTTGGGCATAAGTAGGCCCTGAATGTTGTCAGTCGCACTGATGTACATTGCTTTGTAGACCAAATAACGAACATGTTGGCCACGGGAGCTGGTCGCAGTGCTGTTAAAGATGTAAGCGCGATATGGATGCCTAAGCCTAAGCGGAGGCACTGTTAAATAGTGCCTCCGCATGACGATAGTGTTCCTGGGGCCCCTGTTTGCTAGGGGCCCTGGCCAAATTTATTCGCCTTTTATCGGTACGATCTTGTCTGCCTTCATAGCGTCAGGTTTTTTAGGCAATGATATGTTTAGCACGCCCTTGCTGAAGTTTGCCTCGATCTTGTCAGTATCGATCCCCTTAGGTAGACCAAACACCCGTTCGAACGAGCCGTAGTGCCGTTCGCTCAGATGGTAGCCCTTCTTCTTTTCTTCCCTGTCCTCGCTCTTCTCTCCTTTGATAATCAGGCTGCCGTTGGACAGCTTAATTTCAATGTTCTTCTCATCCATGCCTGGCAGTTCGGCCGCGATTTCGTAGCTTTTTTCCTTCTCGATAATATCGACGGCCGGAAGGGTCTGGCCTGCAAATTCCCGACGCCAGAGCGGCTCCACTTCGAATAAGCGACGTCCGAACGGCGACATGTCAGAGCCATATCGAAAATCCTCGAACAGGTGATCAATCTGATGGCGAAGCTTTTCAAAAGGCCGCCAGGCGTCAGATGTTGCTGGCTGCTGTGCAGCCTTGTCTTCATTTTGAACGCTCATTTTTTTCATTGAATTGTCCATTTTGGGAGCTCCCGTTGGGTGTCGAATGTGGTCTGCAACAGTTTATGTCCCGCTCTGGAGCAGCTTTGGGTCGATCCTCAATGCCTTGCTGAGCATCGCTGCCGACTAAAGTAGGGTTGGCTGTGCCTCGATCATCGAAATCGGTTTGGCGCTCGTTGTGAGTGGCCAAGGCCTGGTCGGCGAGTCGAAAGCTTCAACCCTGCGGGAAATGCTGGCGCAGACGCAAAGATCCGCTCAGAGAGAGGGGGCGTGTTTGATTTTTATCAAGTACCCCTAATTGCTCCACTTGGCGAACGAAGGGATAGCGGTGCGGGCGATCAGCGGTCGCGCTTACTACCTTTTAGGGACATCGGCGCGATCCTTCAGAAGGACGCCCAGAAAAGGGGGGGTTGCAAGTGCAAAGCTGTCACGGTCGTTGCTCACGCGCTCGCACCAGATACC
>NZ_JAMOIE010000080.1 GCF_024448935.1 Stutzerimonas stutzeri | reverse complement strand
AGCAGCCTCGACCGGAGGTAGGCGCTGCTGCCACGCCCGGCATAGGCCTTCTCCAGCTCGCTGAGCTCAAGCCCGCCGACCACCTCAACGATAACGCGAGCCCAGTGACGCTCCGCCAGCCGGTTGTCGATGGAAGGTGGCAGCAGCTAGCTGGTCTGGCGATCAACTGGGCGGAAATGGTTGATGCTGGCCCTCACTGAGGGCCGGCCAGCATGAGCGCAGAAAACAGAACACAAGGGGAAAGCCCGACAGGCTGCTAGCGAGCCATGTCCGGAACAAATCGAGGGGCGATATAACGCTGGTAATGGGCTTCGGAAAGGAGAAAGAACTCCCGGTCGATCGCATCGCGAAGCTCAGGCAAAGACCAATCACGAAACTCCGGCAGCAGCACGACGCCATAGGCTTCGAGCTGCTGAATCACGCGCGCGCCGCGTGCAATCAGTTGATAGGCCCAACAGTAGGGTGACTGGTCGGCAACGAAGCGGATCTGTCGGCTTTTCAGCTGCGAATGCAACAGTGGCGCATCGAAAACCTCCAGCTTTGCCGCCATCACTTGCGCTAGCAATACCTCCAGGCGCTGCCAGACCGAGCGCTTGACCTCTTCGCTATAGCCGTTCCAGCTCACCACTTCATGGTGGAACCGTTTGCATCCGCGGCAGACGAGATCGCCGTAAACGGTGGAGCAAAGGCCTACGCAAGGGGTTTTGATTCGCTGATTGGACATGACGGACGATGAATCGAAGAATAGTGCCGCATCTTAGACTTTTGTCCAGGTCGGGTCACTGACCAATCCGGATCACGCCCTCAAAAGAGAGTTTGCAGCCCATAGACTACGGGCCTCAGCCGGAACCGCAACATGTCCGTTAGCGGCCTCGCCATCGCTGCTCCTTGGCGTTTCGCTTAACTTTTCGGGCACGTTCCAGTAGAATCGGCCCGCCGTTTTAGGCGCCATAATCCGCAAGAAGCTGTTTTCAAAGCGTCACGAGCACAGTTGACCGGCTACTTTCCGGGTGCGCAGATCCCTCTAACCTGCGTACCCGGCACCAAACCCGGCGTAAAACTTTGAAAACAGCTTCCGGATGCGCGTCCCGAGACACCCATGGGACCAATGATGAGGGTATAAAACTGTGCTTGAAGCCTATCGCAAACACGTAGAAGAGCGTGCCGCTCAGGGCGTCGTGCCCCAGCCGCTGAACGCCGAGCAGACCGCAGGCTTGGTCGAACTCCTGAAAAACCCGCCAGCTGGCGAAGAACAATTCCTCCTCGACCTGATCACCAATCGCGTTCCCGCGGGCGTGGACGAAGCCGCCTATGTCAAGGCCGGATTCCTCGCCGCCATCGCCAAGGGCGAAGCCACCTCTCCGCTGATCAGCAAGCAGCACGCTGTTGAACTGCTGGGCACCATGCAAGGGGGTTATAACATCGTCACGCTGGTCGACCTGCTGGACGACCCGGAACTCTCCGACATTACCGCCAAAGAGCTGAAGCACACCCTGCTGATGTTCGACGCCTTCCACGACGTCGCCGAGAAAGCCAAGGCTGGCAACGCCAACGCCAAAGCCGTCCTGCAGTCCTGGGCTGAAGGCGAGTGGTTCAAGAACCGCGCCCCGGTTGCCGAAAAAGTCACCCTGACCGTATTCAAGGTCACCGGCGAAACCAACACCGACGACCTGTCGCCGGCGCCGGACGCCTGGTCGCGCCCGGACATCCCGCTGCACGCTCTGGCCATGCTGAAAATGGCTCGCGACGGCATCAATCCTGACGTTCCGGGTTCGGTTGGTCCGCTCAAGCAGATGGAAGAGCTGAAGACCAAGGGCTTCCCGGTCGCCTATGTCGGCGACGTGGTCGGTACCGGTTCTTCGCGTAAGTCCGCGACCAACTCGGTGCTGTGGTTCTTCGGCGACGACATCCCGAATGTACCGAACAAGCGTGCCGGCGGTTTCTGCTTCGGCACCAAGATCGCGCCGATCTTCTACAACACCATGGAAGATGCCGGCGCCCTGCCCATCGAATTCGATTGCTCCGATCTGGCCATGGGCGATGTGATCGACGTTTATCCGTACAAGGGTGAAGTGCGCCGTCATGGCAGCAACGAGCTGGTCATCACCTTCCAGTTGAAGACCGATGTCCTGCTCGACGAAGTTCGCGCTGGCGGTCGTATTCCGCTGATCATCGGTCGCGGTCTGACCGAAAAGGCACGTGCCGAGCTGGGCATGGGCCCGTCGGACCTGTTCAAGAAGCCAGAAGCCCCCGCCGAGAGCAACAAGGGCTTTACCTTGGCACAGAAGATGGTCGGTCGCGCCTGCGGTCTGCCGGAAGACAAAGGCGTCCGTCCGGGCACCTATTGCGAACCGAAGATGACCACCGTCGGCTCCCAGGACACCACTGGCCCGATGACCCGCGACGAGTTGAAAGACCTGGCCTGCCTGGGCTTCTCCGCCGATCTGGTCATGCAGTCGTTCTGCCACACCGCCGCTTATCCGAAGCCGATCGACGTCACCACCCACCACACCCTGCCGGACTTCATCATGACCCGCGGCGGCGTTTCCTTGCGTCCGGGCGACGGCATCATCCACAGCTGGTTGAACCGCATGCTGCTGCCGGACACTGTCGGTACCGGCGGTGATTCGCACACTCGCTTTCCGATGGGCATCTCCTTCCCGGCCGGTTCCGGCCTGGTCGCCTTCGCCGCAGCCACTGGCGTCATGCCGCTGGACATGCCGGAGTCGGTACTGGTTCGTTTCAAGGGCAAGATGCAGCCTGGCATCACGCTGCGTGACCTGGTGCATGCGATTCCCTACTACGCCATCCAGAAAGGTCTGCTGACCGTCGAGAAGAAGGGCAAGAAGAACATCTTCTCCGGCCGTATTCTCGAAATCGAAGGCCTGAACGAGCTGACCGTCGAGCAGGCTTTCGAGCTGTCCGATGCGTCCGCCGAGCGCTCTGCTGCCGGTTGCACCATCAAGCTGCCGGAAGCTGCAATCGCTGAGTACCTGCAGTCGAACATTACCCTGCTGCGCTGGATGATCAGTGAAGGTTACGGTGATGCTCGTACGCTGGAGCGTCGCGCTCAGGCCATGGAAGCCTGGCTGGCCAACCCGCAGCTGCTGGCTGCCGATGCGGATGCCGAGTACGCCGAGATCATCGAAATCGACCTGTCCGAAGTCACTGAGCCGGTTCTCTGTGCGCCAAACGACCCAGACGATGCTCGCCTGCTCTCCAGCGTACAGGGCGAGAAGATCGACGAGGTCTTCATCGGTTCGTGCATGACCAACATCGGTCACTTCCGTGCCGCCGGCAAGCTGCTGGACAAGGTTGAAGGCTCGCTGCCGACCCGCCTGTGGCTTTCGCCGCCGACCAAGATGGACCAGCACCAGCTGACCGAGGAAGGCTACTACGGCATCTACGGCCGCGCCGGTGCGCGCCTGGAAATGCCGGGCTGCTCGCTGTGCATGGGTAACCAGGCTCGGGTCGAAACCGGTTCGACGGTGGTCTCCACCTCGACTCGCAACTTCCCCAACCGCCTGGGCGACGCGACCAACGTGTACCTGGCTTCTGCCGAACTGGCAGCAGTCGCCTCGATCCTGGGTCGCCTGCCGACCGTTGAGGAGTACATGGTCTACGCTGCTCAGATCGACACCATGGCGGCTGATGTCTACCGCTACCTGAGCTTCGATCAGATTGCCGAGTTCCGCGAGTCTGCGGCCAAAGCAAAGATCGACGTGGTCGCTGTCTGATGTTCTGACGCGTCACGCAGGCAAAACAAACGCCCCGACTGGTTCGGGGCGTTTGCATTTGCGGAGTGTCATGCAACTGCCGACAGACCTATGCGACAATGGCGCCCAATGTCTGGCATCAACTCCCGCATTTCTCCTAACAGCTCGCCATAATGCGCCGCGGCTGCCGCTACTGCCTGTCCGCCGGGTCACTTTAGACTCCGCTTCTAGCCGCAGTATCGCGCACCATTCAGCACCATCTGCAAGCTACAAGTTATTGATAGGTAATCCCCTTTGATTTCCACCGCTAACATCACCATGCAGTTCGGCGCCAAGCCGCTGTTCGAAAACGTTTCCGTCAAGTTCGGCAACGGCAATCGCTACGGTCTGATCGGCGCCAATGGGTCCGGCAAGTCGACCTTCATGAAAATTCTCGGTGGCGATTTGGAGCCATCGGCCGGCCAGGTCATGCTCGAACCTAACGTGCGCCTGGGGAAGCTGCGGCAGGATCAGTTTGCCTACGAAGACTTCAATGTCATCGACACGGTCATCATGGGTCACGAGGAACTGTGGAAGGTCAAGGCCGAACGCGAACGCATCTACTCGCTGCCGGAGATGAGCGAAGAAGACGGCATGGCCGTCGCCGAGCTGGAAACCGAGTTCGCCGAGATGGATGGCTATACCGCCGAGTCCCGCGCTGGTGAACTGCTGCTGGGCCTGGGTATTCCGCTGGATCAGCATTTCGGCCCGATGAGCGAAGTGGCACCCGGCTGGAAGCTCCGCGTGCTATTGGCGCAGGCGCTGTTTTCCGATCCGGAAGTGCTGCTGCTCGACGAGCCGACCAACCACCTGGACATTCACACCATCGGCTGGCTGGAAAATATACTCACGGCGCGCAACAGCACCATGATCATCATCTCCCACGACCGGCACTTCCTGAACAGTGTGTGCACGCACATGGCCGACCTGGATTACGGCGAGCTGCGCCTGTTCCCCGGTAACTACGATGAATACATGACCGCGGCCACTCAGTCTCGCGAACAGCTGCTGTCGGATAACGCCAAGAAGAAGGCGCAGATTGCCGAGCTGCAGACCTTCGTCAGCCGCTTCTCGGCGAACGCCTCGAAGGCCAAGCAGGCCACTTCACGCGCCAAGCAGATCGACAAAATCCAGCTGGCTGAAGTTAAACCATCCAGCCGCGTCAGCCCTTTCATCCGCTTCGAGCAGATCAAGAAACTGCATCGCCAGGCGGTAACCGTGGAAAACGTTGCCAAAGGCTTCGACGGCAAAACGTTGTTCAAGAACTTCAGTTTCACTGTCGAGGCCGGTGAGCGCGTCGCTATCATCGGCCCCAACGGCATTGGCAAGACGACCCTGTTGCGCACGCTGGTTGGCGAGCTGCAACCCGATGCCGGCGCGGTGAAATGGACCGAGAGCGCCGAGCTTGGCTATTACGCCCAGGATCATGCCGACAACTTCGAAGACGACATGTCGCTGTTCGACTGGATGGGCCAATGGACACAGGGCGGCGAACAGGTCGTGCGCGGCACCCTCGGCCGCATGCTGTTCTCCAACGACGAGATCCTGAAGTCGGTTCGGGTGATTTCCGGTGGCGAACAGGGCCGCATGCTGTTCGGCAAGCTGATCCTGAAGAAGCCCAACGTGCTGCTGATGGACGAACCGACCAACCACCTGGATATGGAATCGATCGAGGCGCTGAACCTGGCGCTGGAGAACTACCCGGGCACGCTGATCTTCGTCAGTCATGACCGGGAATTCGTTGGCTCTCTGGCGACCCGTATCATCGAGCTATCCGACTCGGGCGTGACCGACTTCAGCGGTACCTATGACGACTATTTGCGCAGTCTTGGCGTGCTCGCCGCCTGGGGCGCCAATTCGCCGGATAGAGGCGGTTTTTGATAGCCATCTACACATGCTCGGGCTCGTTCTGAAACACCACGCCGTAACGGCTCGTGAGCGCACTGATCGTGCTCGGCAGGCAGTGGTCGCCGGGGCGTTCGGCCTCGAAGCGATTCAGGGAGTTACCGGCCAGCAGGTGAGCCAGGACGAGGGATTGCTTGCTGAGCGAATGAGCGGAGTATTTTCCAATCCGTAAATGAGTCTGGGGGCTGGCCTGTTGGTCGGCCTTTTTTGTGTGCGTCATTTACGCCGCGGGCGGCGTTCCATCATCGGCCCGATCATCGGCGCCATCTTTCTGATCGGCGCCGGTGAGGTGCTGCGTCCGCTGGGCATGATCAGTCAGGCGCTCGTGGCGCTGCTGGCGCTGCTGTTCGCGCCCGACGGCTTCGTCGGTCTGTTTCGAAGCAGGAGAAGCAAATGAGCGTGCTCGAGGTCTCCAGCATCAGCAAGCGCTTCGGCGGCATGCGCGCCGTCAGCAACCTCAGCTTCACGGCGGACCGTGGCGAAATCGTCGGCCTGATCGGCCCCAACGGCTCCGGCAAGTCGACAACGCTGAGCCTGGTCATGGGCATCGTCCACCCGGACAGCGGCTCGATCCGCCTGCAGGGACAGGAGATCGCGGGTCACCGGACCCACCGGGTCGCCAAGGCCGGGGTCAGCATGGTGTTCCAGCATTCGCGCCCGCTGAAGCGGCAGTCGGTGCTGGAACACATCGAGCTCGCGCTGCTGCCCGATTCGCTGTTCGACCTGTTTCCGCATCCGTCGATCAAGCGGCAGGCCCGCGCCATCGCGGCCCGGGTCGGGCTCGAACGGGTACTGGACGAGCACCCGGGCTCGCTGTCGTTCGCGGACCTGCGCCGGCTGGAATTTGCCAAGGCCCTGGGACAGAACCCGAAGCTGCTGTTGCTCGACGAGCCCTTCGCCGGCTTGGCTCCCAGCGAGGTCCGCGAGCTATCGGAACTGGTGGTGTCCTTTCGCGAGGAGGGACACGCCATCGTGCTGGTCGACCACAACGTGAAGGCCGTCGCCGGGCTCGCCGATCGCGTGGTCGCCATGTACGTCGGCGAGAAGATCGCCGAGGGTCCACCGGAGGTGGTGACGGCCGATGCGCGGGTGCGCGAGGTCTATTTCGGTTCGTCGCTGGACGCCGGTCCGGCGCAGCCTCTGGGCGACGGGGCGTCCGCCGGCAAGCCGCTGCTGGAGGTCGACATCCGCAGCCTGCACTACGGCAAGGCGCGCGCCCTCGACGATGTGCGGCTGGAGGTGCGGGAGGGCGAATTCGTCTCGGTGGTCGGGCTGAACGGCGCCGGCAAGACCAGTCTGTTCAAGGCTATGCTGGGATTCGTCGACTACCAAGGGGACATCCTGTGGCAGGGTCGTTCATTGCGTGGCCAAACGTCCGCCGCGATAGTGCGTGGCGGTATTTCCCAATGCCCGGAGACTCGCGAGCTGTTTGCGTCGATGACGGTGCGGGAGAATCTGGAGATGGGAGGCTAGCGCCTCGATAAGGCGGCCTTGGGCCGCAATCTGCAAACTATCTTCGAGCTCTTTCCCATCCTGAGTCAACGTCAGCGTCAGCTGGCTTCCACGCTTTCCGGTGGCGAGCAGCAGATGCTGACGCTCGGACGAGCGCTGATGCAGAATCCGAAACTGCTGATCCTGGACGAGCCGACTCTAGGTCTGGCGCCGCTGGTGATTGAAACCATATCAGAGGCGTTAGAGAAACTGCGGAAAGAGCTGAATCTGACGATCTTGCTCGGAGAGCAGAACGTGACCTTCGCCCTCAAGCATTCGAACAGGATTTATCTGCTCGAGAACGGCCAATTGCCCTGGCAGGGCGGGGCGCAAGAATTCCGAGAGGAGGTTAGCGAGGCGTACCTGTAATCGAGATTATCATTTTGTTTAATGGAATTGTGTTCCATATTTGTTGACGCTCATCAACGAGCCATGACAGGTTCGAAATCGGGCAATCGCCAGGAAAACAGGGTGGCCTGTCGGTGACGCCGGCAGGGAAGCCAGTGGCTGTTGCGGTGGTCCGTATCATTCACAACGAACAGGAGATCGATCGCCATGTTCACCCGTCACTACGCTGTCTGGCCTGAGCAACTGCCCAAGCACCTGACGGTGCCCCAGACCAGCCTGTTCGCCAATCTGGAAATTTCCGCCCGGCGTTATCCCGACAAGGCGGCGATCATCTACTACGACACGGTGATCACGTATACCGAGTTGTTGCGGGAAGTCGAGGCGCTGGCCGGCTACTTGCAGCATCAGGGCGTCAAGAAGGGCGATCGCGTACTGCTGTACATGCAGAATGCGCCGCAATTTACCATCGCTTATTACGCCATCCTGCGCGCCGACGCCGTGGTGGTGCCGGTCAACCCGATGAACCATACCGCGGAGCTGGAGCACTACCTGAGCGACACCGGCGCTACGATCTGCATCTGCGGCCAGGAGCTGGCAGGGTTCATCGCGCCGCTCGCGGGCAAGGGCGGGCTTGATTGCGTCGTGGTGGCAGCCTATGGCGACTATGTGCGCCGGGCCACCGAGCTGACCCTGCCGGCGGAGGTCCAGGCGCCGGCCCAGCTCCCCGCGTTTGTCGGTGTCGTCGGCTGGCGCGAGGCGCTGGAATCCGGTCGCGTCCCCGGCGCGCATACCGCCGGCCCCGACGATCTCTGTGTGTTCCCGTACAGTTCCGGCACCACCGGGGCGCCCAAGGGTTGCATGCATACCCATCGCTCGGCCATGGCAACGACAGTGTTCCAGACGGTGTGGAATCAAGGCACCAGCGAAGCCGTAACGTTGGCGACTTTGCCGTATTTTCATGTGACCGGCATGCAGGGCGCGATGAACGGGCCGATCTACAGCGGGGCGACGGTGGTGATCATGACCCGCTGGGATCGCAATGTGGCAGCCGAACTCATCCATCGCCATGCCGTGACAAGCTGGGTCAACATCTCGACCATGGCCATGGATTTTCTCGCCAATCCCGAGGTGGAAAAGTACGACCTCTCCAGTCTCAAGGGCATCAGCGGCGGTGGGGCGGCCATGCCCAAGGCCGTCGAAGCGAAGCTGCGCCAGCTCACCGGGCTGCCTTACATCGAGGGCTATGGGCTGTCGGAAACCATCGCCGCCACCCATGTCAATCCGGTCGACGCGCCCAAGGCGCAGTGCCTGGGCATTCCCATCTTCGACGTGGATTGTCGGGTCATCGACATGGATACCCAGCTGGAGCAAGGCGTGGGGGAAATCGGCGAAATCGTCAGCCACGGGCCGCAGGTCTTCCAGGGCTACTGGAATCGCCCCGAGGAGACCGAGCGGGCCTTCATCGAGCTCGACGGCAAGCGCTTCTTTCGCACCGGCGACCTGGGCTACTACGACGAGGAGGGCTACTTCTTCATGGTCGACCGCCTCAAGCGGATGATCAACGCCTCGGGCTTCAAGGTCTGGCCCTCGGAGGTGGAGAACCTCATGTACCGCCATCCGGCGATCCAGGAGTGCTGCGTCATCTCCACGCCCGACCCGCGCCGCGGCGAGACGGTCAAGGCGTGCATCGTGCTGCGCGAAGGTCAGGCGGGCCAGGTCAGCGAGCAGGAGATCATCGACTGGTGCCGGGAGGAGATGGCCGCCTACAAGGTGCCGGCCTACGTCGAATTCAGGGGCACGCTGCCGCGCTCACCGACCGGCAAGCTCAAGTGGCGTGCACTGCAAGACGAGGAGTGGGCGAGCGACACGCAGGACGTGGATTCCATCGGATAATAACGCTCGAAGCCTGCTGCCGTAGGTCACTTTTCAGTCGGCGTTGATACCGAGCCTACATCCGGGCAGTTTCAGGCGCTTTGCGCAGGCCGGCGTGGTCAATAAACTCCCCCGCCCCACCCTGCTCCAGGGCCTGGCGCATGATGCCCGGAATGGTCATTTTTTCCACGGTTTCCGGATGCACAGCCACGCCGATCATCTCGCCGCTGGCCAGGAACTGCCCGGTAGCGGCGTTGCGGATAGCCATTGTGAGGGTGAACGAGGTATTGCCGATGTGGCTGGGTTCGACGGTAATTTCCAGCTGATCGCGGTAGCGGGCCGGCGCTTTCCATTCGATGGTCAGCTTGACCACCTGGTAGTCGAAGCCACCGTCGGGCAGCTGTTCCTGGTCGCAGATGTGATGCAGGAACTCGGTGGCGGCCAGATCAATATAATCGCCATAGCGGGCGTTAAAGACGACCTTCTGGGCGTCGCATTCGCCGTAACGAACTTGCAGGTAATATCGGAATGGCTGGTCCATGGGTACTCCCGTTCTTTGTTTTCAGTATGGGTATTCAGCTGGCTGAGGGCTCCCGCCTCACCGACCCGGGTTGAGCAAGATGACGGCGAGGCCTCAGGCAGATCCATCTACGGCCGAGCGCCGAAAGCGGGCTTGCCAGGTAGCGACAACAGCACGCGGTACGCATCCTCCTTCCAGCCACAGAGTAATCGCCAGCTTTCATGGGGATCAATCCTGTTCTGAGCGCCGAACATTTTTCAAATATTGGAAGGCAACACGATCCTGCCGTATGGATTGGCAGGGGAGGGCCACCGGGGTCGAAGAGCAGAGCAGGGCAATGTCCACACAGGGGTTTCCCGGGAACCTGGGAGGCCCGTCTCTCTCCTCCGAATGAAAAGGGTAAGGCATGGGGCTGCTTGCGGCGAAAGCCCCCGGTCCGGTGCTGTCGTGCCTGACGATACCGGAAGCGAATCACAGGCACTCAGGGGGTACGGTCTTCCCGGGTGCCGGGGCTGTTGTCTGAACGACCTGCCATGCCTTCCCTGGTTTGGTAAGGACCAGGATGAGCCGCTGGCCGCAGCGCGCGGCCAGTGGGTGTTACAGCGGGCTGACCACGTGGCCGCCGTCGACGGTTACCACGGAGCCGGTCATGAACTGCCCCGCGTCGCTTGCGAGCAGCAGCATGGCGCCGTTGAGCTCATCCAGCTGACCAAGACGGCGCATGGGTACGCCCTTGCGGATGAATTCCTGGCCCTGTTCCGTGTCGAAGAAATCCTCGTTGATCTCGGTGCGGAAGTAACCCGGAGCAATGGCGTTGACGCGGATGCTGTAACGGGCCAGCTCCATGCCAAGGGATTTGGTGAGCTGCACCACTGCCGCCTTCGAGGTGGCGTAGTGGCTCAGGCCCTTGCCTACCCGCAGCCCGAGGATGGATGCGATGTTGACGATGCTGCCGGGCTTGCCCGCTTCCGCCATACGCTGAGCCGCGCACTGGGCGACGCGCCACACGCCGTCGAGGTTGGTGCCCAGCATGAAGCGCCAGTCTTCCTCGCTGATCTCGAGGGCGCGGGCGGTACCGCCGACCCCGGCGTTATTCAGCAGCACATCCACCACACCGAAGGCTTCCTCGGCGGCGTCGAAGGCGGCCTCGACACTGTCGCGGCGGGTCACGTCCATGGCGACGGCCAGCACCTCGCCACCGTCGTTGCGGATGTCCTCCGCCAGCGGATTGAGTTTCTCCATGCGGCGGGCGCCGATCACGACCCGGGCACCCGCCTGGCTGCATACTTTGGCAAAATGAGCGCCAAGGCCACTGGACGCGCCAGTGATAATGACGGTTTTGCCTTTGAGTGAGAACGCATCAAGGGGATGGCTCATCACAGCACCTCGAACAGGCCGGCTGCACCCATGCCGCCGCCCACGCACATGGTGACGACCACATATTTCACGCCCTGGCGCTTGCCTTCCAGCAGGGCGTGGCCCACCATCCGAGCGCCGCTCATGCCGTAAGGGTGGCCGATGGAGATGGCGCCGCCGTTGACGTTCAGGCGATTATTGGGAATGCCCAGCTTGTCGCGGCAGTAGAGCACCTGCACGGCGAAGGCTTCGTTGAGCTCCCACAGGCCGATATCGTCCACTTTCAGGCCGTGCTGCTTGAGCAGCTTGGGCACGGCGTAGACCGGGCCGATGCCCATTTCTTCCGGCTTTAGGCCAGCCACGGCCATGCCGCGATAGACGCCCAGTGGCGCCAGGCCGCGCTGCTCGGCCAGCTTGGAGTTCATCAGCACGCAGGCGCTGGCGCCGTCGGACAGCTGGCTGGCGTTACCGGCCGTAATGCAGCCGCCGTCAATGACCGGGTTCAGGCTCTGCAGCCCATCCAGTGTAGTGGAGGGACGGTTGCCTTCGTCTTTATCGAGGGTGGCTTCTGTGTAGGTGACTTCCTTCGTCTCCTTGTTCATTACCGCCTTGATAGTGGTAACCGGCACGATCTCGTCGTCGAACAGGCCTTTCTCTTGGGCGGCGGCGGTGCGCTGCTGGGACTGAAGGGAATACTCGTCCTGGGCATCACGGCTGATGCCGTAGATCTTCGCCACGTGTTCGGCGGTCTCCAGCATGGGCATGTAGGCATGCTCAGCGTGCCGGATAACATTCTCGTCCTTTTCAGAGGCCATCCACTCGAAGTTCTTCTGCTGCACCCGGGAGATGTTCTCGTGGCCCGCACCGATGGCCACCTGCTGGCCGTCCACCATGATCTGCTTGGCGGCGGTGGCAATGGCCATCAAGCCAGAGGCGCACTGACGGTCCATGGTGGTGCCGCTGACGGTTTCCGGCAGGCCCGAGGCCAGCGCGGCCATGCGACCCAGGTTCCAGCCCGCGGTGCCGGAGGGCATGGCGGTACCCATCAACAGATCCTCGATTTCCGCCGGGTCGACTTTGGCGCGTTCAACGGCCGCCCTGATAGCGAAGGAGGCCATGGTGGGGGACTTGGTGTTATTGAACAGGCCCTTGAACGCCTTGCCGATGGGCGTACGGGCGGTAGATACGATAACTGCTTCTCTCACGTTCTTTTCCTCTTGGTCTTGAATCGTGGCTGATGCTGATTCTACCGGTGTCGTCCGGCTGCGGTAAAAGCAGGGTCAGACCCTGTTTTCCACGAAAACGGGTCCGACCCCGGCATCAGATTTTTTCGATCCGGTTCCTGCCTTGGGCGACCAGCTTTTCCAGCAGCGCTGCCGGCTCGAACCACATTTTGCCGTAGTCCCCCAGGGTGTCGCGATAGTGGCGGATGGTGCCGAGGATCTTTTCCAGTCCAATCTGTTCGGCGTAGTGCATGGGGCCGCCCAGCCACGCGGGGAATCCATAGCCGTGGATCCACACCAGGTCGATATCGCCGCTGCGCAGGGCAATCCCCTCATCAAGGATCTGGATGCCCTCGTTGATCAGCATGTACAGGCAGCGGTCGTGAATCTCGTCGTTGCCGATCCCCCGCCGCTCGATGCCCAGGTCAGCGGCGATCGACTCCGCCAGCTGGTTCACTTCCGGATCTTCTTTTTTCTCGCGGTCCTCATAGATGTAGAACCCCCGGCCGGTCTTCTGGCCGTAGCGGCCCAGATGGTAAAGCTCGTCGGCCAGTTTGCAGTACCCCGGGTCGTGGCCGATTTCGTTGCGGCGGGACTCTCGCACCAGGTAGCCCACGTCGATGCCCGCCAGGTCGTACATGGACAGTACACCCATGGCCAGTCCAGTGGCCGTCATGACGCCGTCTACCTGGGCCGGTGTGGCGCCTTCGAGAACGAGACGGTGGGCCTCACGGGCGTAGGGTTCGAGCATGCGGTTACCGATGAAGCCGAAGCAGACGCCGGACACCACCGCCACCTTGTGGATGGCTTTTGCCATATCGAGGCAGGTGGCCAATACGTCGTCGGCGGTATTCTCGCCGCGAACGATCTCCAGCAGCTTAATCACATTGGCCGGGCTGAAGAAGTGCAGGCCAATCACGTCCTGGGGGCGGCCGGTGGAGGCGGCAATCTCGTCAACGTCCAGGGTGGAGGTGTTGGAGGCGAGTATGGCGCCGGGCTTGCACACCTTTTCGAGGGTGCCGAATACCTGCTTCTTGACGTCCATGCTTTCGAATACGGCTTCGATCACCAGGTCGGCATCGCCCAGAACGTCGTAGCTGAGGGTGCCGGAGAGCAGGGCCATGCGCTGGTCCATGGCTTCCTGGCTGAGCCGGCCCTTGTTCACGGTGCGCTGATAGTTCTTGCGGATGATGTCCAGCCCCTTGTTCAGGGCCTCCTGCTTGAGTTCCAGCATGACCACGGGAATGCCGGCATTGGCGTAGTTCATGGCGATGCCACCGCCCATGGTGCCGGCACCGATAACAGCGACCTTTTTGATGGAGCGCAGCTGGATACCCGGACTGATGCCAGGGATGTTGTCGGCTTCCTTTTCGGCCTGCTTTACGTGGTCCAGGGCTTTCAGTTGTTCCGGGGTATAGTGGTCTTGGGGGCTGCTCATTTAGGTATGCTCCATTCTTTTTTTGAGTACGAATAGGTTGCTTCGGGGGAGGCGAGCGAACAGGTATCCGCTGTGAGCTGTTCTCCGGATCTGACCGATAAGCTCAGAAAAATCAGAACCAATCGTTCTGCATGTCCAGGTTGTCGCGGTTACCGGCGCTCAACAGCTGTGCGTAGCCGTCCAGCGGCGCCAGCTTCCAGTTCATGAAATACCGGGCCGCGTGGATCTTGCCCTGGTAGAACTGCTCTTCCGAGCCAGAGGCACCGGCGGCCAGGGCTTTCTCTGCTGCCATGGCCTGTTTGAGCCAGATCCAGCCCACCAACACCTTGCCGAACAGGTCCAGGTACATGGTTGCGTTGGACGGGCCGTGGTCCGGGTCGGCGGCCAGTTGCTGCTGGAGATCCGAGGTTACCGACTTCAGGATCTCCAGGGCTTGTGTCAGCTGGCTGGAGAGTTTACTGCAAGTATCCATGGCAGTGGCCTCCGCCAGGGTGGCCTGTATGCGACGCTGGAACTTCGCGTAGCCGTCGCCGCCCTTGGGGCCGAGTTTCCGACCCAGCAGGTCGATGCCCTAGATGCCCTCGGTGCCTTCGTGGATCGGGTTCAGGCGGTTGTCGCGGTACAGCTGCTCCAGCGGATATTCCCGGGTGTAGCCGGCACCGCCGAGAACCTGGATGCCCAGGTCGGAAGCGATCACCCCGTACTTGGACGGCCAGCTCTTGACCATGGGTGTGATCAGGTCCAGCAGCTCCGCTGCGGCCTTGCGCTCGCTGTCGTCGGCGGCGGTGTTGGCATCTTCCACCAGAGTGCTGGCGTAGAGGCACAGGGCCAGGCTGCCTTCAGCGTAGGCTTTCTGCATCAGCAGCATGCGGCGCGCGTCGGCGTGTTCGACCATCTTCACCTGGGGCGACTCGGGGTGCTTGTTGCTCACGGGCCGACCCTGGGTCCACTCTAGGACGTTGTGCGAGCCAGGAGGCTCCCGGCGTTGGGAAAACATCCTGAACGTATGCTCAATGCGGCAATGGAGCTGCGAGATCTACGTTCCCTAACGGGAAACAGATTGGAAGCATTGCAAGGCAATCGGGCAGGGCAACATAGCATCAGGATCAACGACCAATGGCGGACCTGCTTTGTCTGGACAGACGCAGGCCCTACGCAGATTGAAATCGTCGATTACCACTGAGGAGATGGCTACGTTGGCAATTAACGGCATGCGCCCCGTTCACCCTGGTGAAGTGCTGCGCGAAGAATTTCTAGAGCCGCTGGGCATGACTCCCGCTGCGCTTGCTCGTGCGCTACATGTGTCGGCCCCGACCATTAATGACATCGTGCGTGAGCGTCGCGGGATAACTGCTGATACCGCAATTCGCCTGGCCCGTTACTTCGATACATCCGCACAGTTCTGGATGAATCTGCAGTCGGACTACGCCCTGGCGACTACCTATGCGGCGACTGGCGAAGAGATCGAACATGAGATTGAGCCGCTGCGGGCTACTGGTTAACCGCGTAGGCGCGCTGTAGTCATTAAGGCACAACAAAAAAGGGCCTACCTTTCGGTAAGCCCTTGTTTTGTTTGGTGGCTACGCAGGGACTTGAACCCCGGACCCCAGCATTATGAATGCTATGCTCTAACCAACTGAGCTACGTAGCCAAGTGGCGCGCATTATTCTCGTCGCGCCTTTGGCTGTCAACCCTCCTACTATGATTTTTCGTCCGTCTATCAAATGCTTATGCTGCGCCCGCCGGCTGGCCTTGGCGTCTGCGCGGTGGCGCTTCCGTTCTGCTGTCGATCAGTCCCGCTCAGGTCGGAGACCTGGCGACCCACAGCCTGATCGGTTTTACCCAGCCGGAAAGCCTCAATCACTGGCCGCTGCGTCATCCCCTTGGCGAGACTTGGCCGATCGTGCCGAGCCTGTGGACATCGAGTGGCGAGACGGTGAGGCACTGGCGTTGGCCGGCCAAGGTATCGCCTGTTTGTAGGACTTCATGGCCGTGCGCGATCGCGCCGGGGGCGCACTGGCAGAGGCGCTGGCCGAGGCGAACGTCAGGATGCCGCAGCCGATCCATGCGGTGTACTACCGCAATACCGCGCTCGCCGCCCGTACCACCTGTTTTCTCGATTACCTGAGCGAGTGCCTGGGCGAGCAGGAGCGGGCACGCTAGGACGACCGGGCCGAACCATGTCAGCCCGGCCCTGCCTAACGCAGCAGGCACATCTTATGAGAAGACCATCATGCTCAGCATTACCCTCCCAAGCGATCCGCCGCTCTATCCCTGGCTGGCGGACGAGTCGCCACTGAACGACCTGGACGACGCCGAAAGCGATACCGAGCTCGACGACGGCGACACGCTGCCCGACGAGGTACTCGAAAATCTGGAGAAGGAGCCGCCGCCGCCGGATCCGATGCCTGACCCCGGCGTGATGTAGCACCTGACTCTGGCTGCGTCGAGCTGCGCGCTATGATCTGCAGCGGGCGCGGCCTGACGCCCGAGCGGTTGACCAATCCTGTGCGAACCGTCGGCTCGCAAGCTACCGGAACACGCTGACTGATCGTGCCCACGCCCCGCCTTGACCTTCAGTGGCGGCCGACTGCGGTTGCCGCATTGCTGCCAAAACCTCCCGCAGCCCTCACCGCTCCGTGACATCATCGGGCCGCGATGGGCGAGCGGCGGCGTGCCTCGGCGGTGCGTGCTGCAGATCGATCGAGCCCTACCTGGCCTTTTCCCACACCGAAACGCCGCCTGTTCAAGCAAGCGGCGTGCTCCCTTACTCGAGAGACGTAACGCATGAACAGGCGGTTATTGGTTGGTGTTTTGCTGATTGGCCTGCATGTATTCATTGGCGTCACGCTGGTTTCGGATCTCTCGCTCGGAATGCTCGGCACGGCTCTGGCGTGGGGCTATCTCGTGCTTTCGGCTGTACTGATGCGCTACGGCGTGCTGGTGCGAGGGGCGGGCAGTGCGCTGCTGGCGTGGTCCGGATTGCTGGCGATGGGGATCTTTTCCAGCCTGGCGATATTCGCATTGCTGCGGGCCTTTGCATTGGTGTTGGCTTCATTGCTGGGCTGGGAGTCGGCTGCAATTGCGCAGGGATCGGCGCTGGCGGTCGTCGTCGCGGTTGCAGCCGTTACCCTGTTAGGCGTGCTCAACGCCCGGCGCACGGCCCGGGCGGTCGAACGCGACATCACCTTGCGCAATCTACCCGCCGCGCTGGAAGGCTTCAGTATCGTGCAGCTCAGTGATATCCATGTAGGGCCGACAATCAAGCAGGGATATATCGATGCGATCATCAGGCGGGTCAATGGACTTTCTCCCGATCTGATCGTCATCACCGGCGATCTTGTGGACGGCAGCGTTGCCGATCTGGCCGATGACATTGCGCCGTTGGCTCAACTGAGCGCCCGTCATGGCACTTATGTGGTGACCGGCAATCACGAATACTACTCCGGTGCCGACAGCTGGATTGCCGAGTTCGAGCGGCTGGGTATGGCGTTGTTGCTCAATCGCCATGTTCAACTCGAACACGACGGTGCTCGCTTGGTATTGGCCGGCATTGCCGACTATTCGGCCGAGCTGTTCCGGCCCAGCCATCGAAGCGATCCGGTTGCGGCGTTTGCCGGCGCGCCCACCGACGTTTCGCGCATTCTGCTGGCGCACCAGCCGCGTTCGGCTAAGGCGGCAGTTGAGGCTGGCTGCGATCTGCAGTTGTCTGGCCATACCCACGGCGGGCAATTTTGGCCGTGGATGCATTTTGTGCACTGGCAGCAGCCGTGGGTGGCGGGGCTGCAGCGCGTTGGTGACATGCAGATCTATATCAGCCGTGGCACGGGTTACTGGGGACCGCCGCTGCGCTTCGGGGCGCCGTCGGAGATCACCCGGATTCGTCTGGTCACGGCTGTTTGAGTGATGAGCTAGCTCGCTAACAGCTCGCGGCGCAGTAGTACGTAGTCCTGACCCTCCTGTTGTCCACGGCGCATCGGATTGCGCGTGCAATGTGCGGCAAAGCCGGCATCGACAAATCGGTACGGCAGGTGCTCGTCACGACCGGCGGGAATGCCGAGGCGGGTGGTCTGGATGATATCCGGGCGCGCACCGATGTCATCCAAGCGCAGTTTGGTAGGGTCCATGCGCTGGGCATTCCACTCCGTTACCTTCAGCCCCAGCGCCTTGCATAGCAGCGTCTGGCCAGAACAGAGGCGGGTCAGGGGGCGTGGGCCTCCCGCGGCGGCGGGGCTGTTGGTGCGCATGCGTTCGATAGATTCTTCGCAGGACAGCGAATCGACCCAGGGATAGCCGGCCTTGATGCAAACCGCATTGCCGTCCCCCTGCACGCTGAAGTTCAGTGAGTCCCCGCCCCGCGAGTAATACAGATAGAGATGGCCGGCCGGCATGAACATGGCGCGCCGCGAGGAGCTGTGGCCGAGCGAAGAGTGACTGGCTTTCTCGTCGATGTAATAGGCCTCCGTCTCGATGATGCGCGCCGACAACCACAACCCGTCGACGCAGTGGCGAATTACGGTACCGAGCAATGCCTGAGCGACAATTTGCGCGTCCCGGTCGAAAAAGGCATCGTCGAGGTGCTGTAGCGGTGGTTCGGTGAGGCTGTTCATCAAGGCTCCGGCTTCGGCAGGTCTGCCTGTTCCGACCGCACAAGCGGGGCGAATATTCCGCGCTTGATCAACAGATTCCGTACCGGTCGTCAGCCGAATGTTTGAAAGCGGGCGCTTCCCTGATTTTTTTTACAACGACGACCTCCGACCTCGGAACACAAAAAAGCCTCGCGCGAGCGAGGCTTTTGAGGGTCGCAATCAATGAATGCCAATGCGGCAATTCCGCTTAAACGCTGATCATACGTTGTTTTCGCCCTTAATAAGGCGGCAAACGATGCGAGGCAGAACTCCCGCAGGCGCCAAGAGATGCTGCCGTCGCAGCCCGCCAGGGGGGCGCTACGGCGGTCGCCGATCAGTCCATGACGCTCGATGGGCAACTGCGTGTAGGTGCTCGACATGGCAGCGTTCCTCCGTTGGATAGCGCCAGCCTAGTGGTGCTCGGCCGGCCGCGCGGGCGAACGCGCCGCGTGGGCGGCGGCGAGCTTTCCATAAACCGCACCGAGGGCCGCCCCGAAGATCAGGTGAAGGACAAGGGTCATGATCGGTGCCATCAGGCCCAGGTTCATCCCGAACAGGCCCTGGCCGGTCATGGGCATCAGCAGGATCATCATGATCAACCAGCCGATCACCCCGAGCAGTACGGCGGACATCGTCGCGCTGCGGGTGGCGCGGCTCGCCAGCAGGGCGATGGCGATGCCATAGAGCACCGTGCCGATGAAGAAGTGCAGCAGCCAGCCAATGGCCGGGCCACTGCCCAGCATGCCGCTGAGCATGGCGATGACGTCCAGTTGCGGCATCAGGCCCATCATGGTCTTCATCAGCATCAGGACTGATAGCACCACGGTGGCGATGAAACCGGCAAGCAGTCCTTTGGGCATGTTGCGTTCATAAGCGGTGTGTGATGAGTTCATGGTTATCTCCTGCATGGTTGCTGGTTCAGCTTCCTGCGTGCGTGCTCAGCGTCCTGCCGCTCTTCCTGAGTCCGATAAGGTCATGCCCCGGCGGTTCCTGCCGTTGACGACTTTCCTGCCCGGCGGCTATCCGCGGCGCCGGCGCCTGCGCGAGTAGCGCCACCCAGCCGTCGACCGAAATGGGCAGATAGCCGGTGATTTCCAGCGCCCGATCTCCGAAGACATCGCGCTCCGGGTGTTGCGCCTGCCACGCGGCGATCACCTGGTCGCGGTGTGCGATCAGCGCCAGGATGTGCGGACGGAACAGCCGCAGCAGCGCGCTCAACCACAGGTTGGTCGGCCAGGAGGGGTAGGCGTGGTCGATGGCAAACCGCGGCAGCATCTGCTCGACCGCCTCGGCCGGAAACCAGCTTTCGCCCGTTACCCAGCGGTTGCAGGCGAACAGTCCGATGGGCTGCCCCCAGGCATCCATGGACACCGCAATGAGATGGGTGACGGACTGCACATCGGCTGGTACTGCCAATGTCTGCTGCAGGCTCGCCGGCACACCAGGCCCGCGGAGGAAGGTGTGGAAGTGGCCATGTTCCCCGGCGCCCTCGCGGTGTGCGTGGTAGTAGTACTGGGCGTGGCTGTCCCGGTCGTAGACGTCGTCGTCCGGGTAATGATTCATCTCGTAGAAACCTTCATGGCCACGCAGCAGCTCACCGACCACATTCAGCCCGGCCTTGGCGAGCGCTTGCTGGCAGCGCCGCACTTCCTGCGCTGCGTCCAGCAGGGCCGCACGTTCGATCGCGTCCATCGGCCAACTGGCCGGCGCCTCGATCGGGTAGTTGGGGAGGGCGCTGAAAGAGCTCATCACATCACTCCTGTTTGGAGGGGCGGCGGCTGCTTTGAGTGCCAGCCACCTGCTCCGTTTAGCGGGGGCTTTTCGCCGCACAAGGGTTCTTCGCCGCACAGGGGTTTGCCTTGGACGCGGTTGGCGTAAAGCCTGCCTGCAGGCTTTGCGTATAGGCGGTCAATGCAGCCAGCTTGCGCGAATCCCAAGGCAATGGTTCGGCGGCCATGGGGGCGACCATGCAGACCTGGATCATCTCGTCCAGATGGATCTGCGACATGCCGAACTGATCGGCGGCCATCTCGACCCGATGCGGGTAGGGCTCGGCGAAGCTGGCCGTGAACATCGCGCCGTCCTGATGGCAGCTCGCACAGGACATCCCGTTGCTGCTCAAGCTGGTGTCCTTGAACAACTGCTCGCCGTAACCGACCAGCTCCGCCTGCGCTGCCTTGTATGGTTTGTAGCCTGCCGGCCGCTTGACTGCCTTGGTGGCACAGGGACTCAACTTCGCAGCACAGGGATTTTTGGCAGCACAGGGATTTTTCGACGCACACGGATTCTTTGTGGCGCATGGATTCTCGCCTGCGCAGGGGTTTTTCGTTGCGCAGGGGCTCTTTCCGGCGCACGGGTTTTTCCCGGCGCAGGGGTTCTTGCCCGCACAGGGGTTGAGTGCGGCAGGTGCACAACGGCTACGGCAGGGCGCGCAGGGGTTTGCCAGCACCGGGCCGGCCAGCGATAACGCCAGCACGCTGGCGGAAAACATCGCGGCGAGGGAGTGATGACGTACCGGTAAACGGTCCGGGCAAAGGTGGGGGCGCATGGCGATTTCCTCTTGAATGATTGTTCTGGAAACGATTTCGGCGCCTGCGACCGGTGAGTCGGCAACAGACATTCCGTACTGTTCCGATGAACTCAAGGGGAGGGTGTTACAGCTGGAGCTGGGCGAGTTCTGTTTTTCGGGCAGGCACCAGCGGCTATAGCCAGGGCGCTACGATTTCGTTGTAACACTTCGCTGGCTTCGGTCTCCAACTGCCGAGCCGGTGGTCGCATGCATCAGGCGATCGCTGATAGACGAAGAAAAGGAAAACGAAACCATGGTGGCCAATGATCTGTTGGGGCTGTTCTTCTGGGGCTTTCTGCTCGCCTATGGCGCCGTGATGTTCGTGCTGACACCGCGAGCGGTAACCCTCGGTGGCTTCTTTCAGGGCGAGGATGGCAAGGGGCGGCAGGCAGCTCCCTGGCTGGTGACCACGAGCGTTTTCATCAGTTGGATATTCGCAAAATCGGTCACCAATGCCGCCAACCTGGGCGCGGAATACGGCTTGGTCGGCGGCCTGGCTTATGCGACGTACTGGCTGTCGATCCCCCTGGCCGGCTGGGTCATCTATCGGTTACGCCGTCATTTCGGCGCGACCGGCCTGGTCAGTTTTCTGCAGCAGCACTACGGCCGTGCGGCGGCGCTGGCTTTCAGCGCCGCGATCCTGATCCGGCTGTTCAACGAGGTCTGGAGCAACACCGCCGTGGTCGGTGGCTACTACGGTGCCACGGGCAGTCTGCCTTTCATCCTTGCAGCGTTGCTCTTTACCGCCGTGACCCTCGGCTACAGCCTGCGCGGCGGGCTGCGTAGCTCGATCCTCACCGATGCGGCCCAGGCGGCGATCTTTGTGATCGCTCTCGGCCTGGTACTTGGCCTGGTACTGCCCCGACATACAGCTGCCGAGCTCGCCAGTACCAGCCGCTGGGCGCTGGATGCCGGCGTGGACTTGCTGCTGGTGGCCGGCTTGCAGCTGTTCAGTTATCCCTTTCATGACCCGGTGTTGACTGACCGTGGCTTTATTACCGAAGAGCGGAGTATGCGTCGCTCGTTCTTCGCCGCGGGCCTGCTCGGCTTCGTAGCCATCCTGGCGTTCAGCCTGATCGGTGTGCATGCAAGCCTGGCCGGTGTGGCGAGCAGCAGTAACGTGCCCGCTGAGCTGGCCCGTTCGATGGGTGTGGTGGCCATGCTGGTGATGACCATCGTGATGGTTTCGGCGGCAGGCTCTACGCTCGATTCCACGTTTTCCAGCCTGGCAAAACTGGCCGGGCGTGAACTGCCGGCGCTTTCTGGCCGAGATTTCGGCCAGAAAGCCATCGCAGTCGGTATGGCGGTGATGGTGGTGTTTGCGGTACTCGGCAACTTGCCCATGCTGGCCGGTACGGACATTTTGAAAGCCACCACGATCAGCGGAACCATGGTGATCGGGATGGCACCGGTCTTTCTGCTGCATGGGCTGGTCCGGCCTACGTCGCTTGGTTTTCACCTCAGTTTCTGGACCGGGCTGGGGCTCGGTGTGGCACTGACGCTCGGTGCCATACCCGCTTCCTGGGCCATCGGCGATGGCAAGTACGCCCTGTTGCTCGGCACCAATCTGTACGGGCTGTTGCTATGTACCTTGGGTTATCTTGCTCCAGGGCTGTTGCCTGGCGACCGCCGAGGAGGGACCTGATCTCGGCGCGGGAACCACTCAGTGCGAGCGTCGCTTGAAGAGCAAGGTCAACAACCCCAGCCCTCCGGCAACCAACGCCAATTTCGCGCTGGGAGGAAGCGGCTGGCTGCGGCTTGCAAGGGGCCCAGGACTGGCTCCATCCACTGCCCCAGGCGCAGGTTGAGCGCCAATGGCGGCGCGCCCTTCATCAGGTCGTGCTGGGCGATCTCACCACCGCGTTCTGGGCCGCGCCAGCCGAAAGCCGTCGCGCCGAGCATGTGTGGTTTCTTGTCCAGGGAATGAGGCGCCATGCCGCGCCAGTCCTGCGCCTGCAAGGCCTGAAGGGCCTGCCAAAGGGTCGGTGCATGGGCAAACTCCCCGCGAAAGGCCACATAGCCGTCGCGGTCGATGACGAACACCGGGTTCGGCATTTCGTCGTAGGCCTTATGCGTTGTGCCATCGGTATCGTCGATCAGCATCGGCCAATCGATACCTTCTGCCTGACGCAGCCGCTCGGCCTGCGCGCGCTTTTGCATCATGCTCTCATGTGCAGGAAGCAATTCTCCCGGGTGAGCCTCGCGGATATAGACCATCGCCTGCTCGGCATCGCCTGACGAGAGGATCACCTCGGCACCGCTTAGCAGATCGGTGGTGACGATGTGCAGTGGCAGCACGGCCTCTTCGATACGCCGTATGGTCAAGGCGCGGCGGATAAGCCGCGTGAGTGCAACCGGTTGCAGCGGATGACTGCGATCGCGCAGCAATCCGGCCAGGCTGTCGCTCAGCGAGAAGGGAAAGAC